>CAJANN010000101.1 GCA_903941095.1 uncultured Rhodospirillaceae bacterium
CACCTGACCGAGATCCTCGACAACATGACGGAGTTGTATACATCGGCCGGCGGGGTGTTCCTGGGTGCGGAATACGCCAACCGCGACGGCAAGAACGAACGGCGGGACATCAATCAGCCATGCCTGTGCGTCTACGGCACCACCGCACCGACCCGATTCTGGAATGCCCTGCAATCGGCCAACGTGGTCGATGGCTCGCTGGCCCGCTTCATCGTTATCGCCAGCGGCAACCAATACCCCGACGAGAACAACGACACCGGCATCCGTTCGGCGCCGCCCGCCCTGATCAAGAGTCTCAAGCTGATCGCCGCCGGTGGTGGACGAATGGCGGTGGGCAATCTCTCGGGACTGACGGCCGACCCTACCACCGCCGTCGATCCGATGACCGTGCCCATGGACGCGCGAGCCAAGGCCATCTTCCGGGATCTGTCCCGCGATATCACCGTCCGGCTGCGCGAGGCTCTGGGCACGCCGTTCACACCGATCCTTGCCCGCATCAGCGAGAACGCCACCAGGGTCGCCCTGATCCGGGCGGTGTCCTCGGATCCGGTGACGCCGGTGATCCGGGCCGACGATGCCGAATGGGCGATTCAGTTCGTCAGCACCTGCGCCGACCGCACCATGGTCGAAATCGACCGCCACGTCGCCGACAACGATATCGAACGCAACCACAAGCGGATCATGGAAATCATCCGCGGCTCCGGCCCAAGCGGCATCTCCAAGACCAAGCTAACGCAAGACAGCCGTTTCCTCGAAGCGCGACCGCGCAACGAGATCCTCGCCACCCTGATGGAGGCGGGGATGATTACCCTCGCCATGCGGGCCACTGCGACCAAGCCGGTGATGGTGTACATGGCCTGCGAATGGCGGGCGCCATGAGATTCTTGCACGCCCGGAGAAAATTGCAGGAGCCTGTAATCGGCCTGGGCGGCCGAAACGCCCCTTTGTTTTCAAGGAGATACCCATGCCTCGGGGAGATAATTGTAATTTTTGTATTTTTGCACCAGAGAACCTCACGCGTGCGGGTGGGGTACCTCAGGTCTCCCTCTACTCACTCCCATACAATTATACAAAATTTACAATTATTTAAAATATCCATTACAGATCAGTGGCCTGGCCGATTCCGGCCGGCTGCAATTTTCTGGAAAAATTGCACGCCCCCGCCTCATCAGGCGGTCGGCATGCCCACAGCATCGTACCGGATCATCCATCGGGTTCGGGCGGAAGCGTTGTCCTTGGCCGGACATCGCCCTCGCCCCAGCTGCTCGAACCACGAGGAGATAGCCATGATCGTTCCAATCCCCAGTCATGCCACAGCGCCGGAGCAGGCTGACGCCGATGCTTCCGGCGCTGTACTGGCCCTCGACCTGGGCACCACCACCGGCTGGGCCATGCGGCTGGCCGACGAAACCATCGTCTCCGGCACCATGGAGTTCCGCCCTAGTCGCTTCGAAGGCGGCGGAATGCGCTACCTGCGCTTCCGTTCCTGGCTCGATCACCTACTGGGCGGCGCCAAGGGCATCAGCGCGGTGTACTTCGAGGAAGTCCGCCGCCATGCCGGAACCGATGCAGCCCACATTTTCGGCGGCTTCCTGGCCCATCTCACCGC
>CAJANN010000102.1 GCA_903941095.1 uncultured Rhodospirillaceae bacterium
GCCAACCTTTAGACCAGTTGCCTCGGGATCGGTCGGCAGGGTGAGGAGTGATTGGCCATCACCATCGCTCAGCATGTCCAGCCAAGCGGTTCCACTTTTTCGGTTATTGGCGAAGACCAGATAGTCCCGCGCCCGTGTCGCCCCGACATAAAGTAAGCGCACCAGTTCCGCCTGCTCGGCCGCCGTAATGGCTTGGCCCTGGAGCGAGGAGGCCGCAGACGCATCCAGATGAACATCCTTCGCCTGCTTGCCGTAAGGCCATGGCCAGAATCGTAGCCAGCGTCCGGCTAGGGGGCGCCAGGGATCAAAGCCGGTTACCGACGCTTCAGCCTGAACGCCGAATGCGGTTCGCCGTGTATCTCCTTGCAGGTCAAGGAGGATGACCACCGGCCACTCCAATCCCTTGGAGCGGTGATAGGTCAGCACGCGGACGGCATCGTCTCCCTCGAAGGCCGGGCGCTCACCGCCATCCTCCACATCCCTGCGGAGGTGCGCGATCAGGCCGGCGGCGGTGGCGGCACCCCGCTCGGCCCTGCGTGCGCCCTCGTATACCGCGGCTAGCTTGCGTAAAGCATCTAAATTGGCCAGTCGTTCGCCGGGATGGTCCCAGGAGCGCACGATCTGGTCGATGCGAGCGGCACCGATGGCGACCTCCAGTGTTTCGAGCGGTGTCAGATGCGACAAGGTGGAGCGGGTATGGTCGAGAGCCCGCAGCACCTGGTTCCGTTCCTTCACCACCTCGGCCCCATCGGTCAGCCAGTGCGACAGCCAATTGTCGTTGCCGCCGAAATGCAACAATTCCGCTACCGCCAGTGTATCACCGGGATCAACCACATATCGCAGCGCCGCCACCGCCAGCACAGCCTCGGGGGTTTCGAGTAGGCCGTCGCGGGGCATGGCGGCAGCGATGCCGAGGGCGCCAAGGGCATTGGCTACCGTCTTGCATCGATCGTTAAGGCGGCAGAGCACGGCGATATCGCTGCCCCGCAATGGGCGAGGCTGGCCGGTGGCGCGGTCAATCACCGGCATGGCGTTGGGGGCGGACAGCATGGCGGCGATCCTGCCCGCCAAGGCTGACAGTGCGCTCGGCCAGTTCTTGCCGTCCAACATCCAGTGGCGCAAGGCAGGACCAAAACCATCTGGCTCACCGCGGTGGGTCTTGGGGATCACCACTTTATCGGCCGGAATCCCCCTGGGCGGAAAGGCCGCGCCAAACAGAGCGTTGGCGAAATGGACCAGAGACGGCCGTGAGCGGCGCGATTTGTCAAGGACTTCCTCGGTGCCGCCGGTAGCGGGGCGGATCTCAGCCATCACCGCATTGATCAGCGCCGGATCGGTCTGGCGGAATCCGAAGATGGACTGCTTCTGATCCCCAACCCAGAGCGAACGCTTCACCGCCTTGGCCAATTCCAGGAACACGGCTAGTTGAACCGGGCTGGTGTCCTGGAACTCATCGACCATCAGGATGTCGAATTGCTCGCCGATGCGCTGGCGGATGGAGGTGTCGCCTAGCATGTCCAGAGCCAGTACCTCCTGGTCAACGAAATCCAGCAGTCCACGCTCACGCTTGAACCGGGAGAACCGGTCGAGCGCATCGGCGGCACAGGCAAAGATGGCCGTAATAAAGGCTTGTAGGTCGGTGCGCAGACGCGGGTGGGCGGGATGGCTCGACGCCAGTTCCACAAGCTCGGTCGCCAGCGGCTTGCTCCCCTTGGAAACATCGATTTTCGATAGCCGCGCCCAGTCGCTCCAGGACAACAGCCGACCAGAGGAAACCTGTCGCCCTGCCGGACGAAGAACGTTGTCCAAGGCTTCGCTCGTCTTCTTTATCGTGTCACCGCTGGCTTCGATGTCGGCGATGGTTCGGGCAAGTATGGTCGCCATTGCCCGATCCATTTCCTCACCGGTTTGGGCGGCCATTGGGAGTAACAGCGGTTCCAGCCCAGCCCAGGAAGCCTCGGCGCAAGCGGCAAGATCAGCCCCCTCGACCCGGTTGGAGCGGGCCAATGCAACGATTTCGGCCACGACCTTGCGCCATTCCTCCTGGCTCAGACGGTGCGCCAGCGGCTCGATGGTCCCCGCATGGGTGGCGATGGCATCCTCGGCCGCAACGGCGAACAGCATATCGGCCATTTCCGGGGGGATGACGTCAGCGACCGGCGACAGGCCGGCATCCATGGCGAAGTCACCAACCAAGCGGCCACAGACGCTATTGACGGTGCCGACCAGCCCGGCCAAAGCCAATTGCGCCTCGTGCGGGCGGCCTTCCTGGATCAGGCGGGCGCGGACTCGTTCTATCAACTCGTCAGCAGCCTTGACGGTGTAGGTGGTGGCGATGATTCGGGCGGGCGAGACACCGGCCTCGACTGCCGCCACGTATTCACTGCCCAGGCGATAGGTCTTGCCGGTGCCCGCACCAGCGCTGACCACTGAGATCGGTCCCATGCCGGTCATTTCCGAGTCTCCTTCACCTTGGCACCACATAGCGGTCGGTAATCGCAGAACCGGCAGCCCGGTTCCATCCGGTCCATGGGATCGGGAGCGTTGTTGGATTGCGGGTCTTCGACGCCGCGGGCAACGATGATTCCGTCTTCGACGGCCTGCATCCACTGTTCATAGACGGCGCATACTTCCTGCCACAGAGGTCGCAGATCGGTGCCGCTCACATGGTAGCTGGACGGGAATGGATCCGGCTCACTGAACAGCAGCGTCTGCTGGCGCAACATCAAGTAGCCGGCTCCGGCAGTTCGACGCCCGGCCTGCTCCTCCAGCCAGACATAGGCGGCCAGTTGCAGGGCGCGGTTATCGCCAAGATCGGCACGCCGATACTTATCCGACTTGTTCCACTTGAGATCGAGAATCACCGAGCGGCCCCGCTCATCCCCCAGCACGAGATCCATGCGGCCGCCGAACTCCTGGCCCTGACCGAATGGAGCGATAACCTCCATTTCGCAGCCGCGGACCGTCAGCCTGGCCTCGGCCAGCATGCCAACCAGCATGCGAACAGCCTCCATCACCCGGGCCTTGGCCCGACCGTATTCGACAGCAAAGCCGGGGCGCAGCAAGGGGGCGGCGATGGCGGGAGTCAGAGCATCGAACAGTCTCCCAGCCTCGGCCGCAGCCTCGTCGAAAGGCCAGTCGGTGCGGGTGACGAACAGCTTTTCTATCACCGCGTGAGCCAGGGTGCCGATCAGCTTGTCATCGTCGGGCAATACCGCCCGTCCACCCGGCCTGATCCTGGCGCCATAGTTCAACGACCACGCCAAAGGGCATGTAATCAGCTTTTCGATGCTGGAAATGGATTCCTTGTCCCGGCGCCCGAAAAATGTCGCCGGAACCCGCCATGTCCGACGTGCCGACGGCAGTGCGACAAAGTCCCGCCCCTGGCGTTGGACGGTCCGGCCTGCCCAGGATACCTGATCGTGCGTGCTGATGGACGATGCCGGCAGCATCGCCATGGCATCCGCCTTCATCGTTTCCAGATGGGCGAAGATTTCGTGCCAGAGCGGATGAGGCGGCACGGTTTCGCCCCGTACTCGGCGCGGCTTCACCAGGATCAGCCGTGATCGGGCATTGATCAATGCCTGACGCCATGCCGCCGCCTGCCGCAGGATTTCCGCCTCCATCGGCTCGACCACGACATCATTGCGCGCCAAAGCCGCCAGTTCAGCCCGTGACCATGGAGGGCGAGAAGGTAAGGAGATGGTGTCGGTGAAGTTCCACCAAAGAACAGTCTCCGCCGCTCCCCATATCCGGCCAGGAGAGTCCACCGCCAGCCATGGCGCCGCCTCGCCCCCGGATTCGGGAGCGGCGACACCCTCGGTCGTGACAGCATCGACAATCCGTCCCAACTGAACGGCGGAGACGGAGGTGATACCTAGCGACGCCACAGCTTCGCCCAGACCATACGCATGGGCGGCGGCGGTCAGGAACAGACGGTCGCCGGTCTGGTTCCCGATACCGGCCGCCCATTGAGCGACATAGCGGCAGACCTGCTGGATCACTGTGGTGTGCAGGCCATCCTCGGGCCGAAACCGGCGGGGCTGCAGCCAGAAGCGCCAGTCGTCCTCGTCCTTCCGCTGCCGTTTGGCAATTTCCGCCTCGCTCAACCCGTCGGCATTCAGGCGGCGGTTTTCGTCCAGGCAATCCTGCCAAGCGGCGTTCCATTCCTCCCCGCCGGTTCCCGGAGCTGCCATCAGCGCGCGGGTAAAGCGGCGGGCGACGAAGCCGGGCAAGGGCGAGCGTGGCAGGGTGAGAAATTCCAGCAGTCGCGCGGCGTTCAGCGGCTCCCAGAGGATTTCCAGCGCCAGGGGCAGAACCTGAAGGACGCTGCGATGCGATGAGCTTTCCGCCGACCCGGGCCGGGGCAGGCCCAGACGATGGCAAGCATCGTCCAGCACCGGCGCTCCCACGCCCCGCACCATCACCAAATCAGCGTTGTCACCGGCGGCCAGCCAGGAGGCGACGGCGTCGGCCGCCTGCCATTCGTCGTCCGTATCGATCACCACGAAGCTGCCGTCACCGGTGAAGGGAGCAATCATGCCGCCGCTCAGGGCAGCCTGGATCGCCCCCAGGTCTCCGGCCGAGGGCGGCATGTCCGGCACTCCCTCCACCGGGACGCCACGATTCTCCAGCTGCTGGATCACGCTCCGCCACAGTGGTGGCAATTGCTCGACTGGGGTGACAAGACGGACCCGCGTCAGATCGAGAGGGGGCGAACCGGCCAGACAGGTCAGCACCCCCTGAAGGCGCTCGCCTGCCGAGGCGCCGATGGCCACCCCGTCCGCTGCTTCCATCTCGGCCAGTGTGTCCAGCCGGGCGCCGCCATCAGGAACGGGCTCCCCGGTCCAGCCGGCGGCGAACAGGCTGTCGCGCCACGTCAGGACCTGGCGCGCCGTTGCCCAGGAATCACGGGCGAACGAAGCGGAATAGAAGCGTTTGCCGTCGTCCAACGCCCGCAGCCGCGCCTGAGTGCGGGCGATCCGCACGGCGGCGGGAACATGGGGACGGGTCAAGCCAAGGACAGTTTCCAGCAGGGACAGCAAGCCCTGCGGGCCAAGCACCGGCTGGCCCAGGGCATGGATGGCCCCGTTGGCCGAGAGCGGGTGGCACCGACCGTCCAGTGACCAGCCGAAAGCAATATCCATTGGACCATATCCCCCACCTACAAGGCCAAACCCATGTGTCGCATCTAGAAAGCGGCACGAATATAATTATTTGCTAATTGCCAAACTTGGCGTCGAAAATTACACATCGCAATGCGCATTTATGCTTATACATAACCATTAATGTTTGAACGCAAATAAATGTGTAAATGTGTTTCGTGCAACATTACTTGCATAATCTGATACATTATTGCAGCTTTGTCAGGCCAAGTCCTATATGTAACCACACAGTCGGCTGACAATTTGCTCCTGGATGCTCGTTCACGAGCGCGTACAATAATGCAATGATGGGCCAGAATCGGTCACCTTCTATTTTTATATTTCGTCAGTTGGCGGCTGAAATAACGGGTTTTATGTCCCCCTTGGTCAAGGAGGTCGCATGCGATACGAGAAGGCAGATAGCCTGCACAGAGCGTGGTGCCGGTTTCGACGTCGGTGCGGATGTCGTTGAGCAGCTTGGTGACACTCGCGTTCGGGTTGCC
>CAJANN010000103.1 GCA_903941095.1 uncultured Rhodospirillaceae bacterium
ACTGTACGCCACGTGGCGGGCCAACGGCCTGCGGGTGGAAAGCCCGGCGGTGCGCAAGTAAACGCGGCCGGCGCCGTTCCCCGCCGGGCGGGGGACGGCTGCCGCGCCCGTCTCCGTTCCATTCCAGTCCGGGAGTCTTCCCATGCTGACCCGTCGCGACTTCCTGCAGGTGGCCGCCGCCGCCGCCGTGCTGTCCGGAGGCTCGTCGCTGGCCCAGGCCGGTGCCCGCCAGTCCATCACCCAGGATTCCCTGCTGGAGTTCCAGCCGGTGGGGCAGGTGACCCTGCTGAACTTCACCGACATCCACGCCCAGCTGCGGCCGCTCTATTTCCGCGAGCCCTCGGTCAATCTGGGGGTCGGCGGCGTCCGCGGGCAGGTGCCGCACATCACCGGCAAGGATTTCCTGCGGGCCTATGGGCTGAAGGCCGGATCGCCCGAGGCCTATGCCCTGAGCGCCGAGGATTTCTCGGCCCTGGCCAAAAGCTACGGCCGCATCGGCGGGCTGGACCGCATGGCCACCCTGGTCAAGGCCATCCGCGCCCAGCGGCCCGGCAACACCTTGCTGGTCGATTGCGGCGACACCTGGCAGGGCAGCTATACCTCGCTGATGACCCGTGGCGAGGACATGGTCGAGGCCATGAACCTGCTGGGCGTCGACGTCATGGTGCCGCACTGGGAGTTCACCTATGGCGAGGCCCGGGTCAAGGAACTGATCGCCAAGCTGAAATTTCCCTTCCTGGCCCAGAACGTCAAGGATACCGAGTGGGAGGAGGACGTCTTCCCCCACACCGCCTTCTTCGAGCGCGGCGGCGTCAAGCTGGCGGTGATCGGCCAGGCCTTCCCCTATACCCCGGTGGCCAATCCCCGCTACATGATGCCGAAATGGAGCTTCGGCATCCGTGACGAGGAAATGCAGAAGCGGGTCGACGCCGCCCGCGCCCAGGGCGCCGAGCTGGTGGTGGTGGCCAGCCACAACGGCTTCGACGTCGACCGCAAGATGGCCGGCCGGGTCAAGGGTATCGACGTGCTGCTGACCGGCCACACCCACGACGCCATTCCCGGCGTGGTCAAGGTCGGCGACACCTTGCTGGTGGCATCCGGTTCGCACGGCAAGTTCCTGGCCCGCCTGGATGTCGAGGTCAAGGACAAGCGGGTGGTCGGCCATGCCTTCCGCCTGATCCCGCTGTTCGCCGACGCCATCGCCCCGGACCCCGAGATGTCGGCCTTCATCGGCAAGGTGCGGGCGCCGCATCAGGCGGTGCTGGACAAGGTGCTGGCCCGGACCGATGGGCTGCTGTACCGCCGCGGCAATTTCAACGGCAGCTTCGACGATCTGATCTGCCAGGCCCTGCTGGACGAGCGCGACGCGGAAATCTCGCTGTCGCCCGGCTTCCGCTGGGGGGCGTCGCTGCCGCCGGGGTCGGACATCACGATGGAGGACGTCTACAACCAGACCGCCATCACCTATCCCAACGCCTACCGTTCCCCCATGACCGGGCAGTTGCTGAAGGACATCCTGGAGGACGTGGCCGACAATCTGTTCAACCCCGATCCCTATTACCAGCAGGGCGGCGACATGGTCCGCGTCGGCGGCCTGGGCTATCGCATCGACATCGGCAAGCCCATCGGCCAGCGCATTTCCGACATGACCCTGCTGAAAAGCGGTAAGAAGCTGGAAGCCGGCAAGACCTATGCCGTCGCCGGCTGGGCCAGCGTCAACGAAGGGACGGAAGGCCCGCCGGTTTGGGATGTGGTCGCCAACTGGCTGGGCCGCAGGAAGGTGGTGCGCTTCGACGACAACCGCACCGTCAAAGTGGTCGGAGCCTAGGCCTTGGACGGCTTCGACGTTTCCTATGCGGCGGCTTTCGGGGCCGGTGCCCTGTCGTTCCTGTCGCCTTGCGTGCTGCCGCTGATCCCCGCCTATCTGTGTTTCCTGGGCGGGGTGGGGCTGGATCAGCTGGACGGGGCCAGGCGCAGCGTGCGCACCTCGGCCCTGGCCTTCGTCCTGGGCTTCTCGCTGGTGTTCATCGGCATGGGGGCGGGGGCTTCGGCCCTCAACCGGCTGATTCTCGACAATATGGAAACGCTGTCGGTGGCGGCCGGACTGGTCATCATCGTGTTCGGCCTGCATTACATGGGGGTGCTGCGCATCGCCTTTCTCAATTTCGAGAAGCGGGTGCATGTGCAAAGCCGCCCGGCCGGCCTGTTCGGCGCCTTCGTCCTGGGCCTGGCCTTCGCCTTCGGCTGGACCCCGTGCGTCGGTCCGATCCTGGCCACCATCCTGATGGTCGCCGCCAGCGGCAACTCGGTCGGCTACGGGGTCAGCCTGCTGGCCGCCTATGCCGCCGGCCTGGGCATCCCCTTTCTGCTGGCGGCATTGGCGGCGCGGCCGTTCCTGGCCTTTCTGTCGCGTTTCCGCCGCCATATGCGGATGGTCGAACTGGCGATCGGCTCGCTGCTGATCGTCACCGGGCTGCTGATCCTGACCGGATCGATGAACCTGATCGGCAACGGCCTGATGGATCTGGTGCCGGCCTTCCAGCGCCTGGGCTAGTTCCTGGCCCGCCCCTTCAACTGCATCCAGAACTCTTCCTGCCGGCTTTCGGCGGTATTGTCGCAATAGGTGAAGAATTCCATCGTCGACGAGATCGGGGCGATGATTTCCGGGGCGTTCAGCAGGCGCTTGTCCAGGTATTTGTCGACCCCGCGGATCATGGTGGCATACATGTTGTGGTTGCTTTCCATGCCGGCGATCTCGGGCCGCATCATGAAGGACAGGAACTTCAGGGCGTCGGTCCGGTTGGGTGCGCCTTTCGGAACCGCCAGGACGTCGGTCCACACCAGCGACCCTTCCCGCGGGTGGGCATATTTCAGGCTGGGGCGCTTCAGGCGGGCTTTCAGGGCGTCGCCGTTCCACGCCACCCCCAGCGCATAGCGGCCATCGGCCAGATACTCGACGATGGTGTCGATGTCGGCCAGCGGATGGCGCCGCAGCATGGGCAGCAAAAGGGTTTCGGCCCGGGCCAGATGCTCCGGGCGGATCGAGCAGCGCGGCAGTTTCAGCCAGATCAGTGCCATCTGCACCATGTCATAGCCGGAATCCAGCAGGACGATGCGATTTTCGATTTCCGCCGGCGGCTCGAACAGCAGGCGCAAGGTGTCGATGTCGCCCTTGTAGATGGCGGTGTCGACGACGAAGGCCGTGGTGCCCCAGACATGGGGGACGGTATATTCGTTATGCGGGTCCAGGGGGCGCGAGCGCCAGACATCCTCGATATTCCAGAAATTCAGCAGCCGGTCGACGCCGACCTTTTCCAGCAAGCCGGCCTGGACCAGTTCGCGAACCTGAAAATCGGCGGGAAAGGCGATGTCATAGCCCGAACGCCCGGTCAGCAGCGGGGTCATCAGGTCGACATAGTTGGTGACGGTGTCGACCTTGGCCTTGACCCCGGTCTCGGCCTCGAACCGCGCGATCAGTTGCGGCGAAAGATAGGACGACCACGTCAGGATGCGGATCTCCCCGGCCCGGACCGGGCCGCAAGTCAGCACCCAGGCCAAGGAGGCCGCCGCCAGCCACCGCAACCGTCCCATCGCCCACGCCCCTATTTGTTGGCTTTTTCCAGGATGTAACGCTGAAATTCCTGCCCCTGTGCGTACCGCTTGTCCCAGACATATTCGAACATGGCAAGGAAGTGGAAATTCTTGAAATAGCCGGGCATGCGGGCGACCTCGATCTCGTCGATGGGCCTGCCCCGGGCATCGGCGACGGTTTCGGGGAAGAACTGGATGGTGGGGGTGAAATTGACCCGGTATTTGCGGGCCAGCGCCTTTTCCGTCAGGACCTGGCCGTCGAAGTCGGTGACTTCACGGTCGCCCCACAGGTTCAGCTGGATGACGACGAAGCGGTCCTTGATCCAGGTGCGCAGGGCGTCGTCGGCGAAATTGACGGTGTGAACCTCGCGGCAATAGGGGCAGCCCTTCTGTTCCCAGATGATGGCCAGACGCTTGCCGGCCCGGGTGGTCTCGGCCAGATCCTCCTTCAGGTCCAGAAAGCTGTTGAGAAACCAGTCCTGGCGGTAAAGGCCGTCGTCGCCCAGCTTGGGCTGGTATGCGGCAAAGGCCGGTGCGGTCAGGGCCAGCAGGCCCAGCAGGGCGATCAGCCACCGTTTCATGGGAGTCTCCGTCGGTTCATGGGGCGATGTAGTGCCAGCCCTGCAACTGGCGCTCGACGATTTCGGCGATTCCGGCGGTCACGACCTCGACCCCCGGCAGCAGGTCGGCCGCACTGCGTCCGATGGTTTCCAGGGTGTTGCCGCAGGCCAGGAACTCGACGTCGTAGCTTCGCAGCGACGCCACCCGCTCGGCGACCGGCGATTGGGCCGCCAACAGGGCGCGGACCCCGCCGGCATAGGCGACGATGGCGACGCGGACATTGTCCTGTCCGTAGAATTTCTGCATGTTGATCGCGTTGTACAGCACGTTGTTGACGTGGCGCGGCTCGTCGCTGGTCAGCTGCAGCAGGATTTTGCGGGGATTGTCCCAGCCGGGCTTGGGCAAGGCGAGAACGGTGTCGGCCGCGATGGCCGGAACAACGCTGCCCAGCAGCAGAAGGAACAGAAGGGCGGCAAGGGCGCGCATGGCCGGCTCCTGGTGTATGATGCAATGATCATAAAGCGATCTCGTCCCAAGCGCTGCTGGATTCTGCATCATGACGTCATCCATCCTTCGCCGTGCCGCTTATGGCGCGGCCCTGTTTCTGGTCTCGGCCGCCGCCCTGGTGGTGGAAATCGTCGCCGGACGCCTGCTGGCCCCCTATGTCGGCATGAGTCTGTATACCTGGACGGCGATCATTTCGGTGGTTCTGGCCGGCCTGACCATCGGGCATTGGGTGGGCGGACGGCAGGCCGAAGCCCCCCATGCCCGGCGGCGCGTCGGCGCCGCCCTGCTGGCCGCCGCCGCCTGCACCGCCCTGGTTCTGCCGCTGCTGCGGTGGGCGGCCGGTCCGCTGCTGGGCCAGGGCTGGCACCCCATCGCCGCCATCGTCACCCTGGCGGCAACCCTGTTCCTGCCGCCGTCGCTGTTTGCCGGGATCATCTCGCCGGTCCTGACCAAGCTGGCCATCGATGTCGACCGCGATCATGCCGGCCGAACCATCGGACGGATGTATGCGCTGGGGGCGGGCGGGTCCATTCTCGGCACCCTGTCGGCGGGCTATCTGTTCCTGTCATGGATCGGATCGGCCGGAACCATGCTGGCGGTGACGGTGCTTTACGCCGTCCTGGGGCTGGCTTTTCTGGCCGACAGCCGGCGCCTGGTGGCAATCGCCCTGGGGCTGTCCCTGGCCGGCGGCACGGCGCTGGCGGTGTGGGGCGGCGCGGCCTTCGCCTCGCCCTGCCGGGTCGAAAGCGACTATTACTGTCTGCGGGTCGAGGATTTCTCTTCGCAGAGCGGGCGGCCCAGCGCGGTGCTGGTGCTGGATCATCTGGGACACGGCATCAACGATGCCGCCCAGCCGGAAGTGCTGCATTCCTCGTATCTGCACTTCACCGACGAACTGGCGGCCCGCCGGTTCGGCCGCGAATCCATCGCCGCCTTCTTCATCGGCGGCGGGGCCTATACCTTGCCGCGGGCCTGGTCGTCGGCTTACGCCCGCCCCGACCTGCATGTCGCCGAGATCGACCCGGCGGTGACCGACACCGCCCATCGCCATCTTTGGCTGGAACCCGATGCCCGCGGCATCGTGGTCGACCATCGCGATGCCCGGCTGGCGCTGCAATCCTTGCCGCGCCAGCCGCGCTTCGACGTGGTGTTCGGCGATGCCTTCCACGATATCGGCATCCCGCCCCATCTGGTCACTGCCGAATTCCATGCCGAAATCGCCGCCCGGCTGAAGCCCGGCGGCTTCTATGCCCTGAACGTCATCGAAGCCCGGCACGAGCCGCGCTTCCTGTTCGCCCTGCTGAAGACCCTGTGGCGCGACTTCCCTGCGGTCGAGGTCTGGGTCGACGGCGACGATCTCAGCCAGGGCGAGCGCCTGACCTATCTGGTTCTGGCCTCGGATCGTCCAAGCGGGACGGGGCTGGTGCGGGCCAGCCGGTTCTTCCCCCGCCATTGGCTGCGTCTGCGCGACGATCAGGTCCGGGCGGCGGTGGGGGCCGCCGAGGTGCCGCTGCTGACCGACGATTTCGCGCCGGTCGATCGCCTGATGGCCCATGTGCTGCTGAGCCCGGACGTGGGCGAGAAATAATCCCGGCGGCACAAACCGGAACGGCGCCCGGTTTCCCGGACGCCGTTCGGCAAAGTCAGTCTTCTTCCGAGGAAGATTACCCGACGATCTTGGCGACGACGCCGGCGCCGCCCGCGAGCAAAGCTCGCTGATCTTTACGATCAGTCGGCGCCGGCTGGTGCCGGATTACTCGACGATCTTGGCGACGACGCCGGCGCCGACGGTACGGCCGCCTTCGCGGATGGCGAAGCGCAGGCCTTCATCCATAGCGATCGGGGCGATCAGCTGGACTTCCATCGACACGTTGTCGCCCGGCATCACCATTTCGGTCCCTTCCGGCAGGGTCACCACACCGGTCACGTCGGTGGTGCGGAAATAGAACTGCGGACGGTAGTTGGTGAAGAACGGGGTGTGACGGCCGCCCTCTTCCTTGTTCAGGATGTAGGCTTCGGCCTTGAACTTGGTGTGCGGGGTGATCGAACCCGGGGCCGACAGAACCTGGCCGCGCTCGACGTCCTCGCGCTTGGTGCCGCGCAGCAGGATGCCCACGTTGTCTCCCGCCTGGCCCTGGTCGAGCAGCTTGCGGAACATCTCGACGCCGGTGCAGGTG
>CAJANN010000104.1 GCA_903941095.1 uncultured Rhodospirillaceae bacterium
CGTTCCACCAGCATTTTGCCGGACGGATGGGCGTGGATGGCCGGGACAAGCCCGGCCAAGACGATGAATTCAACCAATTCGAAATCTGGCCCCGTTGCCGTGACTGGGCCGTCGCCAGGGCAATCGCCGCATTGACGGGGCTTCGCCTGCAAGATTACCGTGGCCGCCCCGTTCCGTTTCCACGATCCAGGCAGGAGAGCGCGACATGAACCCGCCGGCCATCGTCATCGGTGCAGGCCCGGCTGGCCTGATGGCGGCCCAGCGTCTGGCGGAAAACGGCTATGGCGTGGCCGTCTACGACGCCATGCCGACCCCCGGGCGCAAGCTGCTGCGGGCCGGCATCGGCGGACTGAACCTGACCCATTCCGAGCCCCTGCCGGCCTTCGCCGCCCGCTTCGGCCCCGCCTGCCCGCTGTTCTCTCGCCTGCTGGCCGAATTCGGCCCCGATGCCGTGCGCGCCTGGGCCGCCGATCTGGGTATCCCGACCTTCGTCGGCACGTCCGGGCGGGTCTTTCCCGCCGACTTCAAGGCCGCCCCGCTGCTGCGGTCCTGGCTGCGCCGGCTGCGGGCGGCGGGCGTCACCTTGCACCTGCGTCACCGCTGGCAGGGCTGGACCGATGACGGCGGCCTGCGCTTCGCCACCCCGGACGGCGAGATTGCCGTCACCGCCCGGGCCGCCGTCCTGGCCCTGGGCGGCGGCAGCTGGCCGCATCTGGGATCGGACGGCGCCTGGGTCGGACAAATGGCTGCCCGGGGAATTGCCGTCACGCCGCTGCAACCGGCCAATTGCGGCTTCGACGTCGCCTGGAGCCCGTTTTTCCGCGACCGCTTCGCCGGCACCCCGGTCAAGGCGGTGGCCTTGCGGTTCGGCGACGCCACCATCCGCGGCGAATTCGTGATCAGCACGTACGGGATCGAGGGCAGCGCCGTCTATGCCCTGTCGGCCCGGCTGCGCGACGCCATCGCCCGAGACGGACAGGCGGTGCTGCGGCTGGACCTGAAGCCGGACTGGCCGGCAGAGCGGCTGACCGCCGCCCTGTCTGCCCCCCGGGGCAGCCGGTCGCTGTCGACCCACCTGGAAAAAACCGCCCGGCTGAAGGGGGTTGCCGTCGCCCTGCTGCGCGAATGCGCCCCCGATGCCGGCGCCCTGTCCACGACCCTGAAGGCGCTGCCGCTGACCCTGACCCGCCCGCGGCCGCTGGCCGAGGCCATCAGCAGCGCCGGCGGCGTCGGACTGGATCAGGTGGATGGCGATCTGATGCTGACCCGCCTGCCGGGCACCTTCGTCGCCGGCGAGATGCTGGACTGGGAAGCCCCGACCGGCGGCTATCTGCTGACCGGCTGCCTGGCCACCGGACACGCGGCCGGGCTGGGCGCCGCCCGCTACCTGGACGCCGTCAGTAAACCCCCCGGGAATTGAGGAAGCCGGAATAACGCCGGTCCTCGGTCAGGATGTGGCTGACCAGCCATTCCTTCAGCACCGGCAGCAGGTTCAGATCCTGGGAAGCCGACGCCGTCTCGACATCGGCCCGCATCCGTTCCAGCCGTTCGATCAGGTGACGGTGATAACCGCGATGGGCCTCGGCCTCGGGATATTGATGACCGTCCATCAGCGTTTCCTCCTCGCCGAAATGATAACGGGCATAATCCAGCATGTCGCCGACCAGGGTCTGCACCTCCGTCAGGCCGCGCCCCCCTTCCACCGCGTCCAGAATGGCGTTGGCCTGCTCGAACAGGCGGCGGTGCTGGGTGTCCAGGCGCACCACGTCGACCCGGTAATCGTCGTGCCATTGCAGCAGACCGCGCCCGCCATGCCCGCCGTCCAGGATCGAGCTCATCCGCTTGCCCGACGCCTCGAACAGCTTCCAGCGCACCGACGGAATGTCGGCCAGCAGGCCCGCCGGCATCAGATAGACCTCGGTGGCGATCAGCGCCCGCAGACGGAACATGCTGGGGGTCCAGAAGATCGACAGTTCCTCGCCGAAGAAGTCGCCGGACACCAGGGTTTCCACCGCATGGTCGCCCAGATAGCGCCCCACCGCCCCCGAAACCACGAGGGCCACCGATTCCGTGCCGATCTCGATCATCTCGCCCAGCGGAATGCGGTGCAGCACCATCTCTTTGGCGATGCGGTTGAGGGTGCGGGTCGACACCACCTCGCCGAACAGCCAGGTCCGCTGCAGGAACTGCCGGTTTTCGAAGATGCGGGTGATCGCCGCCGACAGGTCGTTGCGGCGGACGAATTCGCGGTAGAACGGCGCCGATATCCGCAACGCCTTGACGAACCCGATGGCCCGGTAGGTTTCCGTCACCTCGGACTCGAACAGGGCCGCCAGTTCGCCGATGACCGCGCCGGCGGACAGCACCGAGCGCGCCCCGCCGTCGATATGCAGCGATTCGACGCTGCCCGACAGCAGCAGGCAGATCGCCTCGGCATGCTGGCGTTCCTTGACCAGAATGGTGCCGGGATTGAAGGTCACCACCGGATTGTTCAGCAACACCCGGATCTGGTGGTGGGGAATGTCGGGAAAATAGCTGAGCAGCAGATCGTAGGCCGACCGCCAGATGAAATCGTGGTTGGACGGGATCAGGGTGTCGACGGTGCCGAACGAGGCGGTCGATCCGATGGCCTTCTGCCGCACCGTGTGCTTCAGCGAGGTATGGGCCAGGATCACCTTGCCCGACTGGTCGTCGCGGAAATCGTTGGCGTCGCCGTGGATCATGCCGCCGCCGACATCGACCTTCTTGACCTGAGCCGGCACCGCATAGGACTGGACGACCCGTTCAAAGGTGGCGGCCGAAATTCCGGGCTTGGTGTCATCGTCGGTGACGAAGCCCTTCAGCACC
>CAJANN010000105.1 GCA_903941095.1 uncultured Rhodospirillaceae bacterium
CAGAAGATGCAGGCGATGGGCCAGTTGGCCGGCGGCGTGGCGCACGACTTCAACAATCTGCTGACCGCCATGATCGGCTTCTGCGACCTGCTGCTGCAGCGCCACGGCGCCGGCGACCCCAGCTTCGCCGACATCATGCAGATCAAGCAGAACGCCAACCGCGCCGCCTCGCTGGTGCGCCAGCTTCTGGCCTTCTCGCGGCGTCAGGCCCTGCAGCCGCGCCTGCTGAACGTCACCGACGCCCTGGCCGAGCTGCACAACCTGCTGCGCCGGCTGCTGGGCGAAACCATCGAACTGAAGATGGTGCATGGCCGCCAGTCGGGGCTGGTGCGCGTCGATCCCGGCCAGTTCGATCAGGTGATCATCAATCTGGCGGTCAATGCCCGCGACGCCATGCCGGGCGGCGGCACGCTGACCATCCGCACCGGCCAGGCCACCTTCGACCAGCCCATCCAGCGCGGCCCGGAAACCATGCCGGCCGGCGATTACGTGCTGATCGAGGTGGTCGACACCGGCACCGGCATCCCCAAGGAACATCTGGGCCGCATCTTCGAGCCCTTCTTCTCGACCAAGGAAGTCGGAGCCGGCACCGGCCTGGGCCTGTCGACGGTCTACGGCATCCTGCGCCAGACCGACGGCTTCGTGGTGGTGGAAAGCGAGCTGGGCCAGGGGGCGGCCTTCTCGATCTATCTGCCGCGGGTCGAGGCCGAACCGGCGGCGGAACCGCGCAAGCCGGCCACGCCCTCTGCCGACGCCGCCGAAAGCGGCACCGCCGACCTGACCGGCTCGGGAACCATCGTTCTGGTCGAGGACGAGGATGCGGTCCGCATGTTCGCCGGCCGCGCCCTGCGCAACAAGGGATATACCGTCCTGGAAGCCCGCTCGGGCGAGCAGGCCCTGGACGTCCTGCGCGGCGCCGATACCGTCGACGTGCTGATTTCCGACGTGGTCATGCCCGGCATGGACGGCGTCACCCTGGCCAAGCTGGTCGGCATGGAACGGCCGTCCATCCGCATCATCCTGATTTCAGGCTATTCGGAAGACGTCGCCCGCAACGGCATCGACCCCGATTCCGGCATCACCTTCCTGCCCAAGCCGTTCTCGCTGAAACAGCTGGCCGGCGCCGTCAAGCAGGTGATGGGGCGGGACTGACCGCCGCCGCTATTCGAAGGCGCAGCCGGGCTTGACGCCCATCTTCTTCAGAATCGTCGCCAGCGGGCAGAAGCCGGTGAAGGCCGCCTGCAGCATGTTGGCGCCGACGAAGGCGGGAACCAGCAGCCAGTTGACGGAATGGACCTGCGACAGGGCCAGACCGGCCAGGGTGACGATGCCGGCAAAGGCGAAGACGACGCGATCGATAGTCATGGTATGATTCATCCGGAAAATGGAGTGGTCCGTCCCTTGATAATTAGACTATTCTAATATATAGGTCAAGGGACCCCGTACGTGAAAGAGTGCCGCCATGCCCGTCGCCATCCGCCTTGCCGCCCTTGCCGCCCTGTGCACCGCCCCCGCCTGGGCCGGGGAGATGACGGTCGAGACCCGTTCGCTCGATGATCTGAAGGCGGTGTTCGCCACGGTCGAAAGCGTCGACGAGGTGCTGGCGCGCGCCCGCATCGGCGGCACCGTGTCGGGATTGTTGGTGGATGAAGGCACGCAAGTCAAGGCCGGCAGCCGCATCGCCACCATCGGCGACCCCAAGCTGGCCCTGGCCACCGCCGGCCTGGACGCCAGGCTGAAAGGCGCCGAGGCCGAGCGCGACCTGGCGGAAATCGAATATCGCCGCGCCCAGGACCTGCTGGGCAAGGGAGCGTCGACCAAGGCCCGCGTCGACGACGCCCGCACCCGCCTGGAAGTGGCCGGACGGACCATCGCCGCATTGCGGGCCGAAAAGCAGGTCAGCGCCGAACGGACCGGCGAGGGCGCGGTGCTGGCCCCCGGCGCCGGGCGGGTGCTGAAGGTTCACATCACCGAAGGCAGCGTGGTGCTGCCGGGCGAGACCATCGCCACCATCGCCGCCGAGACCTATGTGCTGCGGCTGGCCCTGCCCGAGCGGCACGCCCGTTTCCTGAAGACCGGCGACCGCGTCGAGGTCGGCGCCCGCGTCCTGGCAACGGCGGAGACCCCGGCCCGCCCCGGCACCGTCCGTCAGGTCTATCCCCGCATCGAAGAAGGCCGCGTCATCGCCGACGTCGCCGTCGAGGGTCTGGGCGACTATTTCGTCGGCGAACGGGTGCCGGTCCACGTCGCCACCGGCAAGCGCCCGGCCATCGTCATCCCGCGCGAGGCGGTCAGCCGCCGCATGGGGGTCGACATGGTCAGCGTGAAGGGGGCCGGCACCGTGGTGGTGCAACTGGGGGCACCCGCCGCCGATGGAATCGAAGTGCTGTCCGGCCTGCAAGCCGGCGACGTGGTGACGTGGTGAGCGCCATGAAGCTGGGCATCTCGGGCTCGATCGCCCGCTCGTTCATCCGCTCGCCGATGACCCCGCTGCTGCTGCTGGCGGCGCTGGCGGTCGGCCTGATCGCCCTGACCGCCCTGCCGCGCGAGGAAGAGCCGCAGATCAGCGTGCCGATGGTCGACATCATCATCGAGGCCAACGGCCTGAAGGCCCCCGACGCCGCCGAACTGGTGACCAAGCCGCTGGAAGACATCGTCAAGGGCGTCGACGCCGTCGAGCATGTCTATTCCCAGACCTGGGACGACAAGGTGGTGGTGACCGCCCGCTTCAAGGTGGGCACGTCGGAAGACGCCGCCATCCTGCGCATCCACGAACAGGTGCGCGCCAACCTGACCGAAATCCCCACCGGCATCCGCGAACCGCTGATCGTCGGCCGCGGCATCAACGACGTCGCCATCGTCGTCCTGACCCTGTCGCCCAAGCCCGACAAGGCCGGCCGCTGGGACGACAACGCCCTGTTCCGGCTGGCCGAGGAACTGCGCCACGAACTGGTCAAGGTCGACAATGTCGGCCTGACCTATGTGGTCGGCGGCCGCAAGGACCAGATCCGCGTCGAGCCCGATCCCGAGGCCCTGGCCCTGTACGGCGTCACCCTGAACCAGCTGGTCACCAAGATCGAGGCGGCCAACCGCTCGTTCGTCGCCGGCAGCGTGCGCGAGGCCGGGCGTTTCCTGCCGGTGGTCGGCGGCCAGACCCTGAAGGGCGTTCCCGACATCGGCAACCTGCTGCTGCTGGCCCGCGACGGCCGCCCGGTCTATGTCAAGGACGTCGCCCGGGTGGTGATGGGGCCGGAACACCGCGAGCATCGCGCCTGGAACCTGACCCGGGCCGCCGACGGCTCGCTGGACCGGGTGCCGGCGGTCAGCCTGGCCATCGCCAAGCGCGGCGGCGCCAACGCCGTGGTGGTCGCCGACCAGATCATGGAACGCCTGGCGGCAATCCAGGGCCGGCTGGTCCCCGACGAGGTGACCATCGCCGTCACCCGCAATTACGGCGAGACCGCCGCCGACAAGGCCGACGAGCTGCTGTTCCATCTGGGTCTGGCGACGCTGTCCATCGTGGTGCTGATCACCTGGGCGCTGGGCTGGCGCGAGGGGCTGGTGGTGGCCCTGGTGGTGCCGTCGACCATCCTGCTGACGCTGTTCGCCTCGTGGCTGCTGGGCTACACCATCAACCGGGTCAGCCTGTTCGCCCTGATCTTTTCCATCGGCATCCTGGTGGACGACGCCATCGTGGTGGTGGAAAACATCGTCCGCCACTGGGGCCTGAAGCCGGACGCCGACCGCGCCGACACCGCCGTCGCCGCGGTGGCCGAGGTCGGCAACCCCACCATCGTCGCCACCTTGACCATCATCGCCGCCCTGCTGCCGATGATGTTCGTGTCGGGGCTGATGGGGCCGTACATGAGCCCCATTCCGGCCAACGCCTCGTCGGCGATGATGTTCTCGTTCTTCGTCGCCGTGATCATCACCCCGTGGCTGCTGCTGAAGATCGCCGGCCGCTCCAGGGGGGCCGCCCATCACGGCGACCATGCCGACCGGCTGGACGCCTTCTACCGCCGCGTCGCCCGTCCGCTGCTGGAAGGGCGCGACCGTTCGAAGAAACTGCTGGCCGGGGTGACGGTGGCCACCCTGCTGGCCATGACCATGTTCCCGCTGAAGGCGGTGACGGTGAAGCTGCTGCCCTTCGACAACAAGTCCGAACTGCAGGTGGTGGTCGACCTGCCGGAAGGCTCGCCGGTCGAGCAGACCGACCGGGTGCTGGCCGCCGCCGCCCAGCGCCTGAAGGACCTGCCCGAACTGGTGTCGATCCAGACCTATGCCGGAACCGCCGCGCCGTTCAACTTCAACGGGCTGGTCCGCCATTCCTTCCTGCGCGCCTCGCCCGAGCTGGGCGACCTGCAACTGAACCTGACCTCGCGCCACGACCGCTCGCGGGCCAGCCACGCCATCGCCCTGGACGTGCGCCAGCGCCTGAAGGGGCTGGACGTGCCGCCCGGCACCGCCGTCAAGGTGGTCGAGGTCCCGCCCGGTCCGCCGGTGCTGGCGACCCTGCTGGCCGAGATCTACGGACCCGACGCCGACAGCCGCCGCGCCGCCGCCGCCGAGGTCCGCAAGGCCTTCGAACAGGTGGATTTCGTCGTCGACACCGACGACAGCCTGAGCCAGCCCTGGCAGCGCCTGCGCGTTTCCATCGACCAGGAACGCCTGGAATTCTTCGGCGTCGAGCAGCAGGCGGTGTACGACACCATCCAGGCCCTGATGGGCGGCATCCGCGTCGGCTATTCCCATCGCGGCGAGGGCGCCACCCCCAAGGACATCGTCATCGCCCTGGCCGTCGCCGACAAGCATCCCGGCGAGCTGCTGGCCTCGACCCCGGTGCCGGCCCGCAAGGGAACGGTGGAACTGGGCGACGTCGTCGAGGTCTTC
Source organism: uncultured Rhodospirillaceae bacterium (assembly GCA_903941095.1). GTDB lineage: Bacteria > Pseudomonadota > Alphaproteobacteria > Rhodospirillales > Magnetospirillaceae > Magnetospirillum. Next base: position 4,891 of record CAJANN010000105.1, read on the forward strand.
ACCGAACCGGCCAGCCCGCCGATCTTCCGCCGCGACGGCCGCTTCGCCGAGATGGTCACCGCCGAACTGGCCGGCCGCACCGAGGCCCCCATCTACGGCATGTTCGCCGTCGAGGACCGCCTGGGCGGCACCATCGCCGTCAAGTATCACGGCCAGCCCGCCGACGAATCCCGCCCCACCCTGCTGTGGGACGGCGAATGGGAAATCACCTACGTCACCTTCCGCGACATGGG
>CAJANN010000106.1 GCA_903941095.1 uncultured Rhodospirillaceae bacterium
ACGGCGATGGTCTGATCGATCTGGTCGTCCTCTTCCATCTCGTCCTCGGCCAGTGCCGAGACATCGCGGAGAATCTCCAGAGAATCGTCGAACATCTCCTGCGGATCGGGATCGTCTTCCATCACGTTGGTGATGACATACTCGTACTCGTCATCGGCCAGTTCGTACTTCCACTGGGCGGTGCCGGACTTGTAATAGACGGTGATCATGCGTCGAATTCCTTGGGCGTCGAAAACCGGGCGACCTTGGATCATCGCCGGAAAAAACGCAAGCGACGATCAGGCCTCTTGGCGGCGGCGGCGGGCTCGGTTATCACACGCAAGAGCATCCGGAGAGCCCCCATGTCGGAAAAGCGCAGCTTCGTGCTGACCATCACCTGCCCGGACACCGTCGGCATCGTCGCCGCGGTATCCGGTTTCCTGACCCAGCACGACTGTTTCATCACCGAAGCGGCGCAATTCGGCGACCCGCTGTCGCGTCGCTTCTTCATGCGCATCGTCTTTTCCGCCGGCGCCCTGACGCCGGAGCGGCAGGAATTCGACAAGCTGTTTTCGCTGATCGCCGCCCGCTTCCAGATGATCTGGACCATGAACGACCAAAGCCGCAAGCCGCGGGTGGTCATCATGGTGTCGAAGTTCGGGCATTGTCTGGTCGACCTGCTGCACCGCTATCACACCGGCCAGTTGCCCATCGACATCCCGGCGGTCATTTCGAACCACCAGGAAATGCGCTCGATCGTCGAATGGCACGGCATTCCCTATCACTACCTGGCCGTGGACAAGCACGACAAGGCGGCCCAGGAAGCCCGGGTCACCGAGGTCATCGACCGCGCCGGCGCCGATCTGGTGGTTCTGGCCCGCTACATGCAAATTCTGTCGTCGGACCTGTCGGCCCGGCTGTCGGGGCGGGCGATCAACATCCACCATTCGTTCCTGCCCAGCTTCAAGGGGGCCAAGCCGTACCATCAGGCCCATTCGCGCGGCGTGAAGATCATCGGCGCCACCGCCCACTACGTCACCGCCGACCTGGACGAGGGGCCGATCATCGAGCAATCGGTGGAACGCGTCGACCATACCCACACTCCCGACGATCTGGTCGCCATCGGCCGCGACATCGAGAACCTTGTCCTGGCCCGTGCGGTCCGCTGGCATGTCGAGCACCGGGTGCTGCTGAACGGATCGAAGACGGTGGTATTCAAATGATCAGCTCTGCTAGAGTGCGGCCATGATGCACAATGCCCTTCGCGTCGGGATCCTGGCCGCGTGCCTGGCCTGGACGATCCCCGCCCGGGCGGAGGAGGAATCCGCCGCCGACCTGCTGCAGATCATCGGGACCTTCGTGAAGGACGGCCTGACGCCGGCCCGCACCGCCGAGGATGTGATGCGGGAAGAACAGCACCGGCTGCAGGCCAAGAAAGAGTCCCAGCCCAAGCCGGACGAGGCGCCCGCGTCGCCGGTGGCCGCTGCGGCTCCGGCGCCGATGCCGGCCCCTGCCGTGCCGCAGGCGGCACCGCAGCCGGCGGAAAGCGCGCCGGCCAGGGGTGATGTCCCGGCCGCCAAAGCCCCCCAGCCCGCCGCCAAGGCCGTGGCCCAGCAGCAGCAGCCACGTGGCCCGATCCTGGCCGCCCCGCCGCCCCGTCCGGCCCCACCGCCGGAAGCCCGGCCCAAGCCGGCCGCCGCCCCTCACGCCGCGCCGCCGGCACCGGAACCGTCCGGCAGCCGGATTGCCGCCACCGCCACCCTGGATCAGGCCATGCGCCTGGGCGGAGCGGCGTCCCTGTATGCCCAGCGCATCAAGCCGCCGGTCAGAAACTGACGCCGCACCACAATCCTTTCGGCAAGGTGCTGACGTTTGACAGTGCTGGTGGAAACAGGGATGATGCCGCACAGACTTGGCACGGCCGGACTGGCGTGTTCACTTCAGGATCGCGAGGGATAATGTCGAAGACCGTCCTGATTGTTGAAGACAACGACCTGAACATGAAGTTGTTCAACGATCTTCTGGAAGCCAACGGTTACAAGACCCTGCAGACCAAGGATGGCCGCGAGGCGCTGGGACTGGCGCGGACGCACCGTCCCGACCTGATCCTGATGGATATCCAGCTGCCCGAGATTTCCGGCCTGGACATCACCCGCATGCTGAAGGACGACGATGAACTGAAGGCCATTCCGGTCATCGCCGTCACCGCCTTCGCCATGAAGGGCGACGAAGAGAAGATCCGCGAGGGCGGTTGCGAGGGCTATATCGCCAAGCCGATTTCGGTGACCAGCTTCCTGCAGACCGTTTCCAAATTCCTGGGATAAGCGGACAGCCGGCCCGGACGCCCCCGCCCCGTCCGCAGCCTTGGCGCCCTTCCACGGGTAAACGGCAAAACGCCCGCCGGGTTTCCCCGGCGGGCGTTTCGTCGTTCGAAGACCGGAATGCTTACTTGATCTTCGCTTCGTTGAACTCGACATGCTTGCGCACGACGGGGTCATACTTGCGGAACTTCAGCTTCTCGGTGGTCTTGCGCGGATTCTTCTTCGCCACATAAAAGTAGCCAGTGCCGGCAGAGCTGAGGAGCTTGATGAGAATAGTGGCAGGCTTGGCCATGACGAAAATCCCGAAATCGTTGGTGCTTGAGCGAAACTCAGGCGGCGCAAGATACTGATCCACCGCCGAGAGTCAAGCGGTTCTTGCAATTCCCCATGTCCCCAGATGGCGCAGCACCGTCTCGGCCTCGTCGGTATAGCAGCCGCCATCATGGTGCAGGACCAGCCCCGGCCCAAGCTCAAGCGGGGTGCGAGCCCCCTTGCGGGCCAGGACCACGACCCGGATCGCCGCCCGCCCGGTTGCGGGCCACAGGGGCAGTACGCGGACCCCCCCCATCTTCAGGCCTGCCAGGGCGGCCAGGATGTCGCCCAGCCGGTCGGCGCGATGGATCATCGCCAGCCGTCCCTTCGGACGCAGCAACCGGACGGCGGCGGCCAGCCAGCCGGCCAGGTCGAGGTCGCGTTCGACATGGCCGATGCGCTTGCTGCCGGCCGGCGGCGGGGTGATGGTGCCGGGATCGTACCAGGGGGGATTGGTCATGACATGATCGAAGCCCTGCCCCCGGATCTGCTCCGGCGGTCGGGACAGGCTGCCTTCCACCACCGTCAGGCTGTCGCCACGGCCATTGGCGGCGGCATTGCCGCGGGCCAGGGCCGCCAGTTCGGCCTGAAGTTCCAGCCCGGTGACGTGCAGCCCGGGCACGCGGGCCAGCAGGCACAGCCCCGCCGCGCCGACGCCGCAGCCCAGGTCGAGCACCCGCTCGCCGGGGGCGGCGGGAACCGCCGCGGCCAGGAAGACCGGGTCGGAGCCGGCCCGGTAGCCCCGTTCCGGCTGCCGGATGGCGACCCGCCCCCCCAGCAGGTGATCCAGCGTCGTCGCGCAATCCGGCACGGAAAATCGCCTTTGATGTCATTGGACCGGCTGATGTAAGCTTGACCGCCTTTCCACCGCAACAGTAAGTTCGTCAAACGGACGGGGACGTGCCGTGACCAAGGGAGTTTCAGCGTGGCCAAGGTGGTGAGTCTGGACGAAGAACGCAGCCGCAAGGCGAAAAGTTTCGATGTGCTGGTTGCTTTGGTCAAAGATGACCTGGAAAAAGTCAACCATACCATCGTCGACCGGATGCATAGCCCGGTCGCACTGATCCCGCAGCTGGCCGGCCACATCATCGCGTCGGGCGGCAAGCGTCTGCGTCCGGTGCTGACCCTGGCCTCGGCCCGGCTGGCCGGCCATGCCGGCGACCGCCACATCAAGCTGGCCGCCTGCGTCGAATTCATCCATACCGCGACCCTGCTGCACGACGACGTGGTCGACGAATCGGAACTGCGGCGCGGTCAGGCTTCGGCCAACGCCCTGTTCGGCAACAAGCCCAGCGTCCTGGTCGGCGACTTCCTGTTCTCCCGCGCTTTCGAACTGATGGTCGAGGACGGCTCGCTGCCGGTGCTGGCCATCCTGTCGCGCGCTTCGTCGGTGATCGCCGAAGGCGAAGTGCTGCAGCTGATGACCGCCAACGACACCGAGACCAACGAAGACGCCTATCTGGAGGTCATCCGTTCGAAGACCGCCGCCCTGTTCGCCGCCGCCTGCCGCATCGGCGCGGTGGTGGCCGACCGCCCCAAGGTCGAGGAAGAGGCGCTGGACAGTTATGGACTGAACCTGGGCATCGCCTTCCAGCTGATCGACGACGTTCTGGATTATTCCGCCAAGCAGGCGGTGCTGGGCAAGACGGTCGGCGACGACTTCCGCGAAGGCAAGATCACCCTGCCGATCATCCTGGCCTTCCGTCGCGGCGACGAGACCGAGCGGGCGTTCTGGCGCCGCACCGTCGAACAGCTGGACCAGCAGGACGGCGACCTGGAGCGGGCCATCGCCCTGATGGAAAGGCACGGCAGCCTGTCCGACACCGTGGCCCGTGCCCGCCATTACGGCGAAGTCGCCCGCGACGCCCTGGGCATCTTTCCCGACAGCCCCCTGAAGCAGTCCCTGATCGACGTCATCGATTTCTGCATCGACCGGGCCTACTGAGCACGCGGGCCGCGGCTACAATCCCCGCCGGTTGCGGTCGGCGGCGGCCAGGGCCTGTTCGGCGCCTTCGCCGCGGACCAGACGGTACAGCCCGAAGGCCGGGGTCAGGGGGATGGGCTGGCCCAGCCATGTGAACGGGGGCGTCTTGATCCGGGCCACGATCTCGCTCAGCTTGTCGCGGGCCTGCGGTTCCTCGGAGCCCGGCAGCAGGATGGCGAAATCGCTGCCGCCGACGCAGGCGACCAGATCGCTGCCGCGCACCGCGCCCAGGACATGGGCGGCGATGTGACGCAAGGCCCCTTCGCCGGCCGCCAACCCGTGCAATTGCCGCAACGCCTCCACCCCGGCCACCTGCAGGGTGGCCAGGACGCCGTGCGAATCGCCGCCGCCCAGAAAGGCTTCCACTTCGCGGACGAAGGCCCGCCGGTTCAGGGCCGGCACCACCGAGTGACGGTCGGCCTGATGCTCCATCCAGGTTTCGCGGCGGTGCCAATGTTCGGCGTCGGCGCGCAGCCGTTCGAACTCGGCCAGCAACGGCCCCAGGGCGGCCAGCAGTTCCGGCGTCAGTGATTCCGCCGGAAGCCCCAGCACCGACGCCACGTCGGCGGCGCTGGGATGGGCCGTGGCGGGCCTTGCTTCATAGGCGTGCGGCGGAACGTGGCGACGGTAAGGTTCGCGCTCGCGGGCGAACTCGTTGATCACCATCGTCCGCTGGACACGTTCCGTGCGGTACTCGTCGGCCATGATCAGCCCGGACTTCTTCCGTTCAAGACAATAATGCTAACACATTCCACACGGGACTTGCACCGCCGGCCGCTATTTCTATAATCCCCGCTTTTCCGGAGCCCCTGGGGGGGGAGACGACACCAATGAGCAAGCCGTCGCCGCAGGTCGGTATCATCATGGGCAGCCAGTCGGACTGGGAAACCATGCGCCATGCCGCCGAGATCCTGACCGAACTGCAGATTGCCTACGAGACGCGGGTGGTTTCCGCCCACCGCACGCCGCAGCGGCTGGTCGAGTACGCCACCGGGGCCAGGGGGCGCGGCCTGTCGGTCATCATCGCCGGGGCCGGCGGCGCCGCCCATCTGCCGGGCATGGCCGCCAGCATGACCACCCTGCCGGTGCTGGGCGTGCCGGTGGAAAGCCGCACGCTCAAGGGTGTCGATTCGCTTTATTCCATCGTCCAGATGCCGGGCGGCGTGCCGGTGGGCACCCTGGCCATCGGCAAGGCCGGCGCCATCAATGCCGGCCTGCTGGCCGCCTCGATCCTGGCCCTGGGCGATGCGGCACTGGCCGCCCGCCTGGAACAGTGGCGCAGCCGCCAGACCGAATCGGTGGCGGAACGGCCGGTCGATCCCGACCGCCCCGACCTGATCGCCTGACCATGACCGCGCCCCTTCCCCCCGGCAGCACCATCGGAATCATCGGCAGCGGCCAGTTGGGGCGGATGGCGGCCCTGGCCGCGGCCCGGCTGGGATACCGCGTCCACGTTTTCAGCCCCGAGTCCGACAGCCCGACCGAGCAGGTGGCCGCCGCCGCCACCGTGGCCGACTACACCGACCTGGCCGCCCTGGAGGCCTTTGCCCGCTCGGTCGACGTGGTGACCTTCGAGTTCGAGAACATCCCCGCCGACAGCGTCCGCGTCCTGACCGACCTGATCCCGGTCCGCCCCAGCTGGCGGGTGCTGGACGTCGCCCAGGACCGCATCTCGGAAAAGCGGTTCTTCACCGAAATCGGCATCGCCACGGCGCCGTGGGCGGAAATCGCCTCGGCCGCCGACCTGACCCGCGAGGTCGCCCGCATCGGCCGTCCGGCGGTGCTGAAGACCACCCGCCTGGGCTATGACGGCAAGGGCCAGATCAAGATCGCCGCCGACACCGACCTGGACCGGGCCTGGGCGGCGATGGGCGGCGCGGTCAGCGTGCTGGAAGGGTTCATCGACTTCGCCGGCGAGATTTCGGTGATCGTCGCCCGCGGACTCGACCGCCGCATCGCCGCCTTCGAGCCGGCCTGGAACGTCCACACCAACCATATCCTGGACACCACCACCGTCCCCGCCCCCATCGGCCCCGACCTGTCCCGGGCCGCCGTCGCCGTCGCCTGCAAGGCCGCCGAGGCGCTGGAACTGGTCGGCCTGCTGGCGGTCGAGATGTTCGTCACCCGCGACGGCCGCATCCTGGCCAATGAAATGGCCCCCCGGCCGCACAATTCCGGCCACTGGACCATCGACGCCTGCGTCACCGACCAGTTCGAACAGTTCATCCGCGCCGTCTGCGGCCTGCCGCTGGGCGACCCCGACCGCCATTCCGACGCGGTGATGACCAACCTGATCGGCGACGACGTCAACGACTGGCTGGCCATCCTGTCCGACCCCGACGCCAAGCTGCACCTGTACGGCAAGGCCGAGGCGCGGTCGGGCCGCAAGATGGGACACGTCACCCGCATCCGCCCGCGCACCGGCTCCCGCTGACCGCCTGCGCCGCGGGCGACCGTGACGAATTGGCGGCACCGCCACTTCGTCGTTGACGCCCGCGCCTTGATGCCGGATGTATTGGACGGCGTCGCTCGTTTAGGACAAGCTTCCGGATGCGGTTCTCGAAGACACGGATTTTGCTGGTGGCCGGCATCGTTGCCGTGGTCGGGGCGGTCGGCTTCCTGCTCAGCCGGCTGGGGGCTCCGGCCGACGTGCTGGAAACCATCCTGACCCAGTACGGCTACCTGCTGTATCCGACGATCCTGGTCTGGACCTTCATTGAGGGCGAGACGGTGGTGCTGATCGCCGGGGCCATCGCCTCGGAAGGCCGCTACAACATCACCGTCGAACTGCTGGCGCTGTCCGCCCTGGCCGGCAGCTTCGCCGGCGACCAGCTTTACTATTACATCGGCCGCCGCTACGGCACCCCGCTTCTGAGCCGCTGGCCGACGCTGGGAAAGAAGATCGACTGGGCCTTCCATCTGGTGCAGACCCACCCGACCGTCTTCATCCTGTCGTTCCGCTTCATCTACGGCATCCGCAACATCGCCCCCTTCGTCATCGGCATCGCCGGCGTGCCGCGGCTGCGCTATTTCATCCTGAACCTGATCGCCGCCGCCATCTGGGCGCATTCTTTCGCCTGGGGCGGCTATCTGCTGGGCCGGGCGATGGAAACCTGGCTGGGCGAGCACAAATGGACCATGCTGGGCGGCTTCGTGCTGGCGGCCCTGTGCTTCGGCCTGTTCGGCTATGTCCGGCAGCGGCGCCGGATGCGGGCCAGCGAGGCGCAGGAAAGCCCCGGCGACGCCTGCGCCGTGCCCGGCCAGTCCTCCGACTGATCCCTGGACCATGCGCGCAGGGACTGCGCCGGCGGGCCCCTACCGGGCCGCGACCATCCGCCAGCGGCGTTCGGTGTCGACGGCACCTTCGACGCTGTCAGGCGACAGGACCAGACAACGATCCTCGCCCTGGTGACGCAGCCGCAGGCAGGCGGGCACCGCCCTGTCCTGCCCAAGGCCGGCGATCAGGCCGCGATAGCGCAGCCCGCCGTCGAAGGGACGGGCCAGGACCACGGCGACGCCGCCGCCCAGTTCCTTGCGCAATGCCTTGAGCTGCTGCACCACCTGCCGCCGGACCGCCGCCGCGTCGCGTCCGAACGCCACTTCGACGGCCCAGCCGTCCGGCACCCGGACCGAGGCATCGCCGGGCACGCCCCCCCGGCAGGACTCGCCCGACAGATCGGGAACCGGGCCGGTCTGGTTGGCGATCTGGGCCAGGGCCGGCCCCTCGCCACGGTCATGAAAGGCCCGGTCGGTCAGCCGGGAAGCCAGGGCCAGACGCTGTTCCCTGCTGGCCGCCCCCAGGACCACCGTCACCACCCGCCGCCCATTGCGGCTGGCCGCTGCGGTCAGGTTGTAGCCGGCCGGACAGGTGAACCCGGTCTTCAGTCCCTCGGCCCCGCCATACGAGACCAGGAAGCCGTTGAGTGTGGGCAGATGGGCCTTGCGCCAGTCCAGCCCGCGCGAGGAAAACAACGCCCAGCGATCGGGGAAATCGCGGTGCAGGGCCAATGCCAGAACCGCCATGTCGCGTGCCGAGGTCACTTGCCCGGGGGCGGTCAGGCCGGTGGCATTGGCGAAGCTGGTGGCCCCCATGCCCAGCCGCCGGGCCTCGGCGGTCATGCGTGCGGCAAAGGCCGCCTCGGACCCCGCCAGATGCTCGGCCACGGCCACGGCGGCGTCGTTGGCCGACCGCACCACCACCGCCCGCAAGGCCTGGGCCAGGGTCAGGGTGGTTCCGGTCCGCAATCCCAGGACGGAACCGCCCTGTCCGGCCGCACGGTCCGAAGCGGTCAGCACGGCATCCGCCGACACCTTTCCCGCCGCCATGTCGGCAAAGGCCACATAGACGGTCATCAGCTTGGTCAACGAAGCCGGATGACGCGGCTGCCCCGCCTGCTCGGCCGCCACCACCCGGCCGCTGCCGGCATCGACCGACAGGATGGCGGGCGGCACCGCCCCACCGCCGGCCGCGAGGACCGGCAGGGGCAGGAACAGGGGCAGCAGGACGGCAAGATGTCGCATGGGGCGCGATCTCATCACCGGAACGCCGGAAAGACAAGCCCTTCCCGCAGCGCAACGCATCCGTCCGGGCTTCGCGTCATACGGAACCCGAATGATTCACTCGGGTTCCCAAGCCCTCGCCGGGCGGCCGCATCCGCGGCCTTGGCCGCGCCCCCAATGGGCGCTGGATACGAAGCCCGAATGAATCATCCGGGCTTCGTATCAGAACCGATAGCCCACCGTCAGCATGGTCAGCCAGTTGTCGGCACTGCCGGCCTCGGTCCACTGATAGCGGCTTTCGATGCCGAAAATGGCGTGCCCGACCACGCTATGGGCCGAGGCGCCGAATTGCAGGGCGGCGGAATCGCTCAGGTTCTGACCATCGGCCCAGACCCATCCGACGCCGGGTCCCAGGCCGAGCCACAGGTTGGGCCTGGCCTCCAGCATCCAATGGACGTTCCATTCCGCGCTGTCGAGGCCCAGTCCGTCATGGTCGGCATGGTTCCAGGACAGCATGTGGTGCAGTTTGCCGTAAGCGGGGGCATAGCCCAGATTGTCGATGGCGAACTCGGCGCCGAAGGCGGCGGCCCCATCGACGCTTTGCACGTCGGCCTCCCACCAGCCGCCCTTGGCGGCGACCGATGGGTTGGCATTGGTGCCCAGGTCGCCGGCCACGGCGGGAACGGCCAGGGTCACGGCGATCAGAGCGGCGGCAAGAGTGCGAATCGTCTGGCGCATTTCATCCTCCCGGGATGGTGGCCGTTCGATCCCCTATGGTACTCGCCCGCGGCCGCCGCCAGCCGGGCAAGGTTTGCAGCCCAGCCCTACGAAATCCGATAGCCGATCCGCACCCCGCCCCAGTGACGCCCCCGCACGAAGATCGGCGCCGAGACGTCCTTCATCATCACGAACTGCCCGCCGCCCATGTCGCGGCGATAGGTCTGCAGCAGGAAGGAATTGGTATTGCGCCCGGCCCGCAACCCGGTGCGGTCGTTGAAGATGCGGCGGTTGCGGCAATGGGCGTTGTTCCACACCGGATCGTTGCCCTGCATCTGCGAGAACTTGCGATTGTGGGTCGGCAGATAACCGTTGCGGTCGACGGTGGCGCAGAACACCACCCGAGGATCGAAATCCAGAACCGGCTCCTGCAGTTCGGGCAGCAGAGCATCGGCCAGCATCACGAAGCGGGTCATATGCTGCTGCGGGTTGGAATCCTGAACCGGCTGATAATCCTCGTCGAACAGTTCGTCGATGGTGATCCGCCGGCTTTCCACCGCCGCCTCGAACCGGGCGGCCACGCCGGCCGCCACGCTTTGCACCATCTCGATGAATGGCGTGTCGCCGGTCCGGAAGCCGGAATCGGCGATATAGCCGATCAGTTCCTCGGAATTGGCCAGCAGCGAGACGATGCGTTCGTCGGCCCGGCGCAGCGATTCCGAGGTCAGGGAAATGCCGTCGAAGAACTTGTCGATCTCGGAGATGACGTCGTTGCACTGGGACAGGGAGGTGCTGGCCGAGCCGGAAATGTCGCTGACCCGCTCCTCGACGGTGCCGATGGCCTGCCCGAACACCGCGACGGCGTCGTTGATGACGCCGACCCCGGAATTGACCGAATCGGCCATCCTCAGGGTATCGGTGGAAGAGGTGATCAGGTCGGTCACCGACCAGGACAGCTTGCCGACGGTGTCGTCGATGCCGGTGGTGACGTCGGCGGTCTGCCGGGCCAGCCCCTTGACTTCGGTGGCGACCACGGCGAAGCCCTTGCCGGCCTCGCCGGCGCGGGCGGCCTCGATGGTGGCGTTCAGCGCCAGAAGATTGGTTTGCCGGGCGATCTTCTGGATGTCGCGGGACATGGTCGACACCTCGCCCAGCGCCCCTTCCAGTTCTTCCAGCCGTTCCTCGATCCCCTGGACCGAACCGACCAGCAGGTTGATGTCGGACAAAGCCGAGGAGATGGTCCGCAGGGAATTCGCGGATTGCCGGCCGGCAGCCTCGGTGACGTCGCGGGTCTCGCGGCCGGCGCAATCGATGCGGCCGATCGCCTCGGCCATCGTGTGAGCGATGGTCTTCAGATGGCCGAACAACTCCTCCTGGTGCTTCACGAACCTGGCCAAGCCATCGATGGTGCCTGCGACATCGGCCACCTCAAGGCTAAGACTTTCAATCTTTTCAAGAACCTCGGCAGCAAAGCGATCGCCACGGTCCTGATCCGGGCGTACTTCGCCCTCGGTTTCTGCCATCCCCGTTCTCCCTGAACATTTTCTTTATCGTTGGCGGTAACCGTTGGCCGGCCGTCCTGTCTGTCGTCAGTAAAGCAAATCCGGGGGGGAAAGGTCAATCACATGAGCACAAGGCCTGTGCGCATTATTCTTTCGAATTTTTCCATATTTATCAGGCAGCCAGTGGGCTGCCTCGGCCCTGCACGCCCCCAGCCCCCCACCTGCACAGGTAGGACGGCGGCAGAAAGGTCCCCATCCCGCCCCCACCACACGGCACGGCAGGCTTCCGTCCGGGCCGCCGACCAGGGTACAGTGCCCCGACGACGATCCGCCGGGAGAGAATTGATGAGTGGCTGGGGATGCCCGCACGAAACCCAAGGCCGGTGCGGCAATGTCGGCGGCCGGCCCTGCGACCCCGGCATGAAGGGCTGCA
>CAJANN010000107.1 GCA_903941095.1 uncultured Rhodospirillaceae bacterium
CTTGACGTAGATGATGGCGTTGGACTTGACGTGCTTGCAGACGCGGAAGGCGAACAGCAGGTCCTTCAGTTCCTGCTCGGTCGGCGCCCGCTTGGTGACCACCTTCAGACCATCCAGGCCGACGCGGCCGTTATCCTTGTTCTGGAACAGGTAGCCGCCCGACACGGCGCGCAGGGTCATGCCTGCGCTGTTGGGGTCGGGCATGCCGCCGGTCACCAGAAGACGCAGATTCTTCTTGGCGGCGAAGGCGGCCACCGCGGCCTCGTCGGCCTCGGGGGCGATGACCACTTCGGTGAACAGCTTGCAGATTTCCTCGGCGGTGGCGCCGTCCAGCTTGCGGTTGATGGCGATGATGCCGCCGAACGCCGAGACGGGGTCGCAGGCCAGCGCCGCCTTGTAGGCACTGACGATGTCCGGGCCGGTGGCGACGCCGCAGGGATTGGCGTGCTTGATGATGGCCACCGTCGGCGCCTCGAATTCGGCGGCCAGTTCAAAGGCGGCGTCGGTGTCGTTCAGATTGTTGTAGGACAGCTCCTTGCCCTGCAACTGGCGGGCGCTGGCGATGCCGGGGCGCTGGTCGCCGGTGACGTAGAAGGCGGCTTGCTGGTGCGGATTCTCGCCGTAGCGCAGGGATTGCTTCAATTCGCCGGCCACCACGACGCGGCGCGGGAAGGTGTCGCCCAGTTCGCGCGCGAACCACTGGCTGATGGCGGCGTCGTAGGCGCCGGTGCGGGCGTAAGCCGTTGCGGCCAGATGCTTGCGCAGGGACAGCGTCGTGGCCCCGCCGTTGGCGCTCATCTCTTCCATCACCCGCCGGTAATCCTCGACATCGACGACGACGGCCACGGATTCGTGGTTCTTCGAGGCGGCGCGGATCATCGCCGGGCCGCCGATGTCGATGTTCTCGATGGTGGTGTCGTAATCGGCGCCCTTGGCGACGGTGGCCTCGAACGGATAGAGGTTGACCACCAGCAGGTCGATGGGATCGATGCCGTGCGCTTCCATCGCGGCTTCGTGCCCGGCATTGCCGCGAATGCCCAAAAGGCCGCCATGCACCTTGGGGTGCAGGGTCTTGACGCGGCCGTCCAGCATTTCGGGGAAGCCGGTATAGTCGGCCACTTCCACCACGGTCAGTCCGGCGTCGCGCAGTGCCTTGCAGGTGCCGCCGGTCGACAGGATCTCGACATTGCGTTCGGCCAGGAAACGGGCGAATTCGACCAGTCCGGTCTTGTCGGAGACCGAGAACAGGGCGCGGCGGATCGGGCGAAGATCGGACATGGACAGGGCTCCGGCGGCGAACGGGACAGGGGTTGGCGGCGGTATAGCACAGCTGGCGCCCGGGGAAAGGCAAAAAGTGTTCTGCGCCATTGACTTGCGCAGCCCCATCGGGCAAGGCTCGGGTCCATTTTCCGAGGATCGCCATGAAGACAGTGGTGTCCCTGGTCCCGCTGGCGATGGAGCGTGATACCAGGACCATCAAGATCGCATCATCGTTCGCCCGGCTGGGCTATCGCTCAGTGGTGGTCGAGGCCTTGCCCAGCCGTCGCCGCGACCATGCCGGCATCGATCTGGTGACGCTGGGGCGCGTCCCGCCGGCCACCGGGGGCACCCCCGCGGATCGCCGGCCGCGGGCCGGCGTCGGTTCGCCGTGGCGGCAATGGCTGGGCGAGCGGCTGCATTTCGCCCTGTTCCTGCTGCGCTATTTCGTGGCGCTGCCGTTGTTGGCGCTGCTGCGGGTGCCTCGGGCCGATCTCTATTACCTGCACGAATATCGCCTGTTCCCGACGGTTTGGTTGCTGCGCCGTCTGCGCGGCGGGGCGCCGCTGATCTATGACGCCCACGATGTCTATGCCGAGGTGTGGGAGCCAGAGCAGCTCAGCCCGTTCTGGCGCAGCCGCTTCGTCCCCCTTCTGCTGGCGATGGAGCGCGCCTGTGCCCGCGAGGCCAGGGCGGTGGTAACGGTCGGCGAGGGCGTGGCCGAAGCTATCGGCCGCTGGCTGGCGGTTGCCCCGGTAGTGCTGCGCAACTGTCACGATGACCGGCTGCGGCAATCGCCGCCGCAGACCCTGCGTCGGCACCTCGGTCTGCCGCCCGATGCGGTTCTGGTGGTGGTGATCGGCCACCGCAAACCGGGGCAGGTGCTGGAGCCTCTGGCCGCTGCCCTGGCCGACCTGCCGGATCGTCTGCACGTTGCCTTCGTCGGTTCGTTCTATGACGTCGAGGTGGCCGAACTGGCGGTTCGCCATAACCTGTCGGGCCGCTTGCACGCGCCGGGAGCGATGGCGTCGGAGCAGATGGTCGCCTATGTCGCCGACGCCGACGCTGCGGCCCTTTTATATTGGGGCCATTCCGCGAATACCCGCTATATCCTGCCCAACGGTTTCTTCCAGTCGGTCGCGGCCGGACTGCCGCTGCTGTATCCCGATTTGCCCGAATTGACGCGGCTGGTCGGCGGCCGCAATCTCGGCTGGTGTATCGACCCGCGCGACAGGCTGTCGCTGACGCTGACGCTGACTGCGCTGCTCGCCTTGGATGACGTCGCGCGGCAGGCCGTCCGGGCGGAGGTTGCGGCCGTGGCTTCCACTCTGACCTGGGAAGGTGAGGAATCCGTGCTGGCGTCGTTGACCGAAACCATATTGAAGGAAGACGAGCCATGAAGCAGGTGCTGATCCGCTCCGGCAACGCATTGGTCGAGGAGGTCCCTGCCCCCGTCGCCGGACCGGGCGAGATCCTGGTCGCCGTCGCCGCCTCGTGCGTTTCGGTGGGGACCGAGGCCTCCAGCTTGTCCCTGTCCGGCATGCCGCTGTACCGCCGCGCCCTCAAACAGCCGCAGCACGTCAAGCGGGTTCTGGAAATCGCCCGCGAGCAAGGCGTCCGTGCCGCCGTCGAACGGGTGCGCGGCAAGGTCGAGGCGGGGGCGCCGACCGGCTATTCCGCTGCCGGCACCGTCCTCGCCGTCGGCGACCGGGTCGAGGCTTTCCGGGTCGGCGACCGCGTCGCCTGCGCCGGCGCGGGTATCGCCAACCACGCCCAGTTCATCGCCGTGCCGGTCAACCTGGCCGCCCGTCTGCCCGATGGCCTGGAGTTCGCCGACGCCTGCACCGTTACCCTGGGGGCCATCGCCCTGCAGGGAGTCCGCCGCGCCGCACCCACCCTGGGCGAGACCTTCGTGGTGATCGGCCTGGGGATTCTGGGCCTGCTGACGGTGCAGATGCTGCGGGCCAACGGCGTGCGGGTGATCGGCATCGACCCCGATGCCGGGCGCCGCGACATCGCCCGTGCGGTGGGGGCGGTCGCCGCTCTCGACCCCGGCGAGGATGTCTCCGGCGCGGTAGGTCGGCGGACCGGTGGTTTCGGCGCCGACGCAGCGGTCATCTGTGCCGCCTCGCCCTCGCATGCCATCGTCGCCCAGGCGGCGCAAAGCTGTCGCAAGAAGGGCCGGGTGATATTGGTCGGCGATGTCGGGCTGAACCTCGACCGCGCCGATTTCTACGCCAAGGAACTGGATTTCCTGATCTCGTGCTCGTATGGGCCGGGCCGCTACGATCCGGTCTTCGAACAGGGGGGGCAAGATTATCCACTGCCTTATGTACGCTGGACCGAAACCCGCAACATGGAGGCTTATCTGGGTCTGTTGGCTGACGGATCGGTGCGGCTGGCGCCGTTGGCACCGCAATCCTATCCGGTGGAGGAGGCACCGGCGGCTTACCGGGCGCTGAAGGGCGAGGGGGAGAAGCCGCTGCTGGTGCTGCTGTCCTATCCGCCGCAGGGCGATCCCATTCGCCGCGTTTCCGTCCGTGCCGCCCGGCCGGGCCGTTCCGGCGCAGTCGGCGTCGGCATTCTGGGGGCGGGGTCGTTCCTGCAGGCGGTGCATATCCCCAACATGCTGGCGATGCCGGATCGCTTTTCCATCCGGGCCGTCATGAACCGCACCGGCGCCAGCGCCAAGGCGGTGGCCGAGCGTGTCGGCGCCGCCTATGCCGCCACCGACGCCGACGCCATTCTGGGCGACCCCGACATCGGACTGGTGGTGATCGGGACCCGCCACGATATGCACGGACCTCTGGTGCTGGCGGCACTCCGGGCCGGCAAGGCGGTTCTGGTGGAAAAGCCGCTGTGCCTGACCGCCGGAGAACTGGCCGCCATCGAGGAGTTCTATCGCGCCCGTTCCGAGGGGGCGCTGCTGCTGACCGGATTCAACCGCCGCTTCTCGCCTGCCGTTTGCCGTCTGGGCGAGGCTCTGGCCGGCCGCACCACGCCGATTATGGCCAGCTACCGCATGAATGCCGGCTTCCTGTCCGCCGACCATTGGACGCAAAGCCCGGAAGGCGGCGGCCGCAACCTGGGCGAGGCCTGCCATATCTATGACCTGTTCTGCGCCTTGACCGGATCCTTGCCGACCCGGGTCGAGGCGCAGGCTATCCGCGCCGAGGGGCGGCAGTGGCGGTCCGACGACAATTTTTCCGCTACTCTCACCTTCGCCGATGGCTCGGTATGCAGTCTGCTTTACACGGCCCTGGGCACCAAGGAGCATCCCAAGGAGCGGATGGAGGTGTTCGCCGATGGCGTGGTCGCCAGCCTTGACGATTACCGCGCCCTGGCGGTGGCCGGCCGTCGCGTCAAGGGCTGGCAGGGCAACCAGGACAAGGGCCACAAAGCGTTGATGGCGGCGTTGGCCAGGGGGCTGGCCGACGGCCAGTGGCCGATTCCGCTGGAGCACCAATTGGCTGCCACCCGGGCGGCGTTGGCCGTGCAGGATATGATCGGCATGGGAAACGTCTGAAGGGAGGACTTCAAAAACTGAACCGGGTGGTTTAGTTTGGCGTCATGACCAAGTCGCTCACACCCCGTTCCGCCGCCAAGCGGGCTGCCATCCTGGATGCGGCGCAGGCCTGTTTCTGCGATCAGGGCTTCGCCGCCACCAGCATGGACGTGGTCGCCCAGGCGGCGGGTGTGTCGAAGGCCACCATCTACAGTCACTTCCGCGGCAAGGACGATCTGTTCGGCGCCATCATCTGCCGGCGATGCGACGACCATGCCGAGGGCATGGGCCCGATCGCCGCCGGGGCCGGCGACGATGCCGCCTCTGTGCTGGCGGCGATGGCCCGGACCCTGATGGACCTGCTGATGGAGCCCGAGGTCCTGGCCATGTACCGCATGGTGGTGGCCGAGGCGGCGCGCCATCCCGATCTGGCCCGGATCTATTACGAACAGGGGCCGGTGCGCGGCAAGCAGCGCATTGCCGATGTCCTGGCCGGACTGGATCGCCGGGGATTGCTGGCTATTCCCGATCCGTGGCTGGCCACCGACCTGTTCGTCAACATGCTGCGCGGCGAGGTGTTCCACCGCGCCCTGCTGGGACTGGACGGGCCGGCCCGGTTAAGCCTGGACGGCACCATCGCCGAGGCGGTCCGCGTCATGCTGGCCGCCTATGGTCCGCGCCCATAGGGCTTCGGCTGCCGCCGTCACCTTGTCCACCGACAGGTCCAGCATCAGGCAGTCCCGGCTTTTGTAGTCGTAGTCCGGCGCGTGGCAGATATCGGTGAAGGAACGCGGGCCGCGCACACTGGCGCAATGCCCGCCCCACGGCCCGTAGAACACCTCGGAACTGGGGCCGAACAGGCCCAGCGTCGGCACGCCGGCGGCGGCCGCGATGTGCATCAGGCCGGAATCGTTGCCGACATACAGGGCGCACCGCTTCAGGAGCGCCGGCACGCAGCCCAGGTCGACGGCGCCGATCAGGTCGATCAGGCGTCCGGGCGGCACCCGATCCAGCAGGGTCCGCACCGAATCGCGCTCGGACGCGGCCCCGAACACTGCCACGCGGGCGCCGGGCAGGATGGAGCCCGGCGCGGTCAGGCGGGCGACGGTTTCGGCGAAATTTTCCGCCGGCCATTGCTTGCCCCCCCAGTTGGCGGTGGGGCCGACCGCCAGGATCGGGGCGCCGTCGGGCAGCAGGGCGGCGGCCTTGTCGTCCTGCTCGGGCGTGGTCCACACCACCGGGGCCTGAGGGATATCCAGGCCCAGCACGCCGGCCAGATGAACCAGCCGGTGCTGTTCCTCCCACGAGGATCGGATGATGCGGCGCTTCAGCGTCGGCAGCGCCCAGCCCAGCGCCGAACCGCGCAGATCGACCACCATGTGCCAGCGATGTCCGACCGTCGCTTTCCACAGATCCAGCCAATGGCCCGAGCGCTTGCGCTTGACCATCGGAATGACCCGCTCGACGAAGGGGGCGGCCTCGAACAAAGGCGCCGCCGGGGCACCGCAGGCGACCCAGAAGCGGGCCTGGGGATATTGCCGCGCCAGATGGGCCAGCAATCCGGTGGACAGCACCGCGTCACCGATGCGGCTGGCGGTGACGAACAGGATGCGCAAGGGCTACAGCCGCCAGATCCGGATGCCGTCCGGCATTTCCGCCTGGCGCCACATCCCCTTGATGTCGGCGACCAGGCCGTTGCGTGCCACCAGTGCCGAGAACGCCTCGGGACCGAAGCCGGCATAGCCGTCGTGGGGCACCGCGCCGACCACGCAATCATAGCCGGCGGCGCCGTCCAGGCCGGACATCAGGGTGACGCCGTATTCGTGGCGGGCTTCCTCGGGATCGGCGAAGGGGTCGTGGATGTCGACGGTGTGGCCGCGCTGTTCCAGGCCGCGGATGACGTCGATGACCTTGCTGTTGCGCAGGTCGGGGACGTTTTCCTTGAAGGTCAGGCCCAGCATCAGGATGCGCGATTTCGGCGCCAGCTGTTCCGAGATGCGTGCCGCCATCCACGGCCCCATGCCGTCGTTGATGCGCCGGCCCGACAGGATGATCTCGGGGTGGTGGCCGTTGTTCAGCGCGCAGGTGGCCAGATAGAACGGATCGACGCCGATGCAGTGGCCGCCCACCAGGCCGGGCTTGAAGTTCAGGAAGTTCCACTTGGTGGCCGACGCTTCCAGCACGTCGTGGATGGAAATGCCGAGCTTCTGGAAGATCATCGCCAGCTCGTTGACGAAGGCGATGTTGATGTCGCGCTGGGAATTCTCGATGACCTTGGCCGCTTCCGCCACCCGGATCGAGGCGGCGCGGAACACGCCGCCGCTGGTGACGGCGCCGTAGATGGCGGCCAGTTTCTCGGTGATCTCGGGGGTCTGGCCGGAAATCACCTTGGTGATGCGGTCGACGGTGTGTTCCTTGTCGCCGGGATTGATGCGTTCCGGGCTGTAGCCCAGGAAGAAGTCGGCGCCGCAGGTCAGGCCCGAGACCCTTTCCAGCTCGGGTCCGCAGATGTCTTCGGTGACGCCGGGATAGACGGTGCTTTCGAACACCACCACCGCGCCCTTCCGCATGGCCCGGCCGACGGTGCCGCAGGCCTTCAGCACCGGGGTCAGGTCGGGGCGGTTCTCCAGGTCCACCGGGGTCGGCACGGTGACGATATAGACGTCCTTGGCGGCGATTTCGGCGGCATCGGCGGTCAGGTGGATGGTGCTGGCGCGCAGGCGGTCGGGCTCGATCTCGCCGGTGCGGTCGTGGCCGCCCTTCAGTTCCCCGACCCGTGCGGTGGAAATGTCGAAGCCGATGGTGGGGAAGTGGCGGGCGATGCCCACCGCCAGCGGCAGGCCGACATAACCCAGGCCGACGACGACGACGGAAGTGGTGTTGTGCATGTTTCTATTCCCCTGCGCTACGCTGGGCCAGACGGAAGGGATGCGCCGGGTAGACCCCCAGGATGCGCACCTCGTGGCTGAAGAATTCCAGTTCCTCCAGGGCCAGCCGCAGCAGCCGCTGGGCCGGATGGCCCTCGACATCGACATAGAACTGGGCGGCGACGAATTCGCCGCCGACCAGATAGCTTTCCAGCTTGGTGATGTTCAGCCCGTTGGTGGCGAAGCCGCCCAGCGCCTTGTACAGCGCCGCCGGCCGGTTGCGCACCCGGAACACGAACGAGGTGACGTTGGGCTGGTTGGGGTTGGGCTCGACGGCGTCGCGGGCCAGCACCACGAAGCGGGTGGTGTTGTGCTCGGCGTCTTCGATGTTGGCCTTCAGCGACACCAGCCCATAGGTCTCGGCCGCCAGTTCCGAGGCGATGGCGGCGCGGGTGACGTCGCCAGACCGGGCGATGTCGTGGGCGGCGCCTGCGGTGTCGGCCCCGACCACCACGGTCAGGCCCAGGGCGCGGATCAGGTTGCGGCATTGTCCCAGCGCGTGGACGTGGCTTTCCACCGTGCGGATGGTTTCCAGCGTCGCCCCCGGCGGCGCCAGCAGGTGGTGGTTGATGCGCTCGAAATGCTCGCCGATGATGTGCAGGCCGGAATAGGGCATCAGGTGGTGGACGTCGGCGACGCGGCCGGCGACGGAATTGTCGATGGGAATCATCGCATAGCGGGCGCGGCCTTCGCGCACGGCGGCGAAGGCGTCCTCGAAGGTCATGCAGGGCAGCGGCACCATCGCCGGAAAGGCGCTGCGGCAGGCCATGTGCGAATAGGCCCCGGGCAGGCCCTGGAAGGCGATGGAACGCAAGGGGTCGGTCTGTTCGGTCATGATCCTGCGGCAATCAGGGCGCGGGCCCGCTCAAGGTCGGCGGGAGTATCGACACCCAGCGGAACGGTGTCAACCAAGGCGCAATCGATGCGCATGCCGTTTTCCAGGGCACGCAGCTGTTCCAGCTTCTCGCGCTTTTCCAGCACGCCCTGCGGCAGGGCGACGAAGCGGGCCAAGGCCTCGCGGCGATAGGCGTACAGGCCGATATGGTGATAATGCGGTCCCACCCCCGACGGCGCGGTGGCGCGGGTGAAATAAAGGGCGCGGGCGATGCGCGATCCGGGCGTAAAGCCGCACACCGCCTTGACCACGTTGGGATTGGTGCGTTCCTCTTCGATGGCGATTTCCGCCACCAGGGTGGAAATGTCCACGCCCGGCTGGCCCAGGGGCTCGAACACCGCGCGGATGATCGCCGGGTCCAGGGTCGGCAGGTCGCCCTGGACGTTGACCACCGCGTCGAACCGGCGGTCGGGGTCGATCTTTTCCAGCGCCTCCCACACCCGGTCGGATCCCGACGGATGGTCGGGGTCGGTCAGCACCGCCGTGCCGCCATGCGCGGCGACCGCATCGGCGATCTCGCGGTCGGCGGCGGCCACCACCACCGGACCGATGCCCGCCTGCACCGAACGGCGCCACACATGCACGATCATCGGCAGCCCGCAAATGTCGGCCAGCGGCTTGTCGGGCAGCCGGGTCGCCGGCAGGCGGGCGGGAATCAGGATGATTGGGTTCAGGCTGGACATCGGCGGGCTCCTGCTCGGGGTGGGCAAATCCTATACCGGGCGAAGGGGGCAAGAAATCCCCTTTCGGGTCTGGTGGCGCGGCGGATTTCACGACATTGTATCCGCCGTCAGCTTTCAGGATGATCCATGACCGCCTGTCCCGCCGAATTCGTCGCCCTGGCCGAAACCCTGGCCGACGCCGCCCGCCCGGTGATCCGCCGCTATTTCCGCACCCCGGTGGCGGTGGACAGCAAGGACGACGATTCGCCGGTGACCATCGCCGACCGCGAGGTCGAAACCGCCATGCGGGCGCTGATCAACCGTCATTTTCCCGACCACGGCATCCTGGGCGAGGAACATGGCCGCGAACGCTGCGACGCCGAATGGGTGTGGGTGCTGGACCCCATCGACGGCACCAAGGCCTTCATCACCGGCAAGCCCAGCTTCGGCACCCTGATCGCCCTGTGCCGCAACGGCGTGCCGGTGCTGGGCGTCATCGACCAGGCCATCCTGGGGGAACGCTGGCTGGGCGCCGCCGGCCGCCCCACCACCCTGAACGGCGCCCCGGCGCGGGTGCGGGCCTGCGACGACCTGGCCAAGGCCTATGCCTATACCACCGGGCCCGAGCATTTCGATTCCGCCACCCTGCCGGCCTGGAACCGCATCGCCGCCCGGGTGCGTCAGCCGCGCTACGGCTGCGATTGCTACGCCTATGCCCTGCTGGCGTCCGGCTTCGTCGATCTGGTGGTCGAAGCCGGGCTGAAGCCCTATGATTACTGCGCCCTGGTGCCGGTGATCGCCCAGGCCGGCGGCATCGTCACCGACTGGGACGGCAGGGCGCCGACCATCGCCTCGGACGGCCGCATCTGCGCCGCCGGCGATGTCCGTGCGCACGGACAGGCGCTGAAGGTGCTTGCCGGGGCATAAGCTTGGCGCCACACTCGGGGCCATGCGCACCCTTCCCGCCATCTTGTTCCTGCTGCTGATCAGCCTGCCCGCAATCGCCCAGCCGCGGCACGGGCTGGCCATGCACGGCGAGGTCAGGTACCCGCCGGGCTTCAGCCATTTCGACTACGTCAACCCCGCCGCCCCCAAAGGGGGCGAGCTGCGGCTGGCCGATCTGGACCCCTTCGATTCCTTCAATGCCCATATCGCCAAGGGGCAGGCGCCCGATGGTATGGGGCTGCATATCGACGGGATGGACCTGACCATCGATACCCTGATGGTGCAGTCCGAGGACGAGCCCTTCTCGATGTACGGGCTGATCGCCGAAAGCGTCGAGACGCCACCCGACCGTTCGTGGGTCCAGTTCGTGCTGCGCCGCGAGGCCCGCTTCCATGACGGCCGCCCCATCACCCCCGACGACGTCATCTTCTCGCTGGACATCCTGCGCACCAAGGGGGCGCCGCTGTTCCGCTTCTATTACGCGGCGGTGGAGAGGGCGGAAAAGGTCGGCGAGCGCGGGGTGCGCTTCACCTTCAAGCCCGGCGACAACCGTGAGCTGCCGCTGATCCTGGGCGAGCTGCCGGTGCTGCCCAGGCATTACTGGCAGGGCCGCGCCTTCGACGAGACGACGCTGGAACCGCCGCTGGGCAGCGGCCCCTACCGGGTGGGCAAGTTCGAGGCCGGGCGTTTCGTCACCTTCGAACGGGTCGCGGATTACTGGGCCAGGGATCTGGCGGTGCGCAAGGGCCAGTTCAATTTCGACCGCATCCGCTATGACGTCTACCGCGACAGCACGGTGGCGCTGGAGGCCCTGAAGGCCGGCGAATACGACCTGCGGCTTGAGAACGAGGCCAAGAAATGGGCCAGTTCCTACCAGGACTGGGCGGCCCTGGCCGACGGCCGCGCCCGCAAGGAGACCTTCGCCCACGCCAAGCCGGCCGGCATGCAGGGCTTCGCCTTCAATCTGCGCCGGCCGCCGTTCCAGGATATCCGGGTGCGGGAAGCCCTGGGGCTGGCCTTCGATTTCGAATGGGCCAACCGCACCCTGTTTTCCGGGCAGTACACCCGCACGCGCTCTTATTTCGACAATTCCGAACTGGCCGCCCGCGGCCTGCCCGGCCCCGAGGAGCTGGCGGTGCTGGAGCCGTTGCGCGGCCAGGTGCCGGAAGAGGTCTTCACCCGCGAGTTCGCCGTGCCGGCCACCGCGGGCGACGGCAACGCCCGCCCCAATCTCAGAAAGGCGGTGGCGCTGCTGGAGGCGGCCGGCTGGCAGGTGGTGGACGGAAGGCTGGTGGACGGAAGGGGGCAGCCCTTCGTTTTCGAGATCCTGCTGAATTCGCCGGCCTTCGAGCGCATCGCCCTGCCCTGGACCCGCAATCTGAAGCGGCTGGGCGTCGAGGCGGTCGTGCGCACCGTGGATTCCACCCAATATGTCAACCGGGTGCGCGGCCACGATTTCGACGTCATCGTCGCCAGTTGGGGGGCGTCGCTGTCGCCGGGCAACGAACAGGCCAGCTATTGGACCAGCGCGGCGGCCGACCAGAAGGGGGCGCGCAACTTTCCCGGCATCCGCAATCCTGCGGTGGACCAACTGGTGGATCAGGTGATCGCCGCCCCCGACCGCGCCCGGCTGGTGGCGCGCACCCGGGCGCTGGACCGGGTTCTGCTGTGGAACCATTACGTGGTGCCGCAATGGCACATCGCCTATGATCGCGTCGCCTTCTGGGACAAGTTCGGCATGCCGGCCGCCATCCCCATGAAGGGCTGGCAACTGCACAGCTGGTGGATGAAGTAGATGCTTGCCTACGCCCTGCGCCGTCTGCTGCTGATCCCCGTCACCCTGTTCGGCATCCTGCTGGTCAACTTCGCCATCGCCCAGCTGGCCCCCGGCGGTCCGGTGGAGCAGGCCATCGCCCGGCTGGAAGGCCATGCCGGGGCGGCCTCGCATGTCGGCGGCGGCGGTGCCGACATCCAGGCGGCGGCCCTGTCGCGGGCCGGACAGACCGGCGCCTATCGCGGCGCCCAGGGACTGGACGCCAAATACATCGCCGAGATCGAGAAGCAGTTCGGCTTCGACAGACCGGCGCACGAACGCTTCGCGACGATGGTCGGCAATTACCTGCGCTTCGATTTCGGCAAAAGCTTCTACCGCGACGTGCCGGTGGTCGACCTGATGCTGGAAAAGATGCCGGTGTCGGTGTCGCTGGGCCTGTGGACCACCCTGATCATCTATCTGGTGTCGATCCCCCTGGGCATCGCCAAGGCGCGGCGCGACGGCAGCCCGTTCGACGTCGCCAGCTCGTGGGTGGTCATCGTCGGCTATGCCGTGCCGGGCTTCCTGTTCGCCATCCTGCTGATCGTGCTGTTCGCCGGCGGCCGCTATGTCCAGTGGTTCCCGCTGAAGGGACTGACCGGCCCCGACTGGGACAGCCTGTCCTGGTGGGACAAGGTGGCGGATTATCTGTGGCACCTGACCCTGCCGGTCACGGCGATGGTGATCGGCGGCTTCGCCTCGCTGACCATGCTGACCAAGAATTCCTTTCTGGAAGAGATCAACAAGCTCTACGTCACCACCGCCCGCGCCAAGGGGCTGAGCGAGGGGCGGGTGCTGTACTTCCACGTCTTCCGCAACGCCATGCTGCTGGTCATCGCCGGCTTTCCCAGCGCCCTGGTGGGCATCCTGTTCGCGTCCTCGATCCTGATCGAGATCATCTTCTCGCTGGACGGGCTGGGGCTGCTGGGCTTCGAGGCGGTGAGCAACCGCGATTATCCGGTGATGTTCGGCACGCTTTACCTGTTCACCCTGCTGGGGCTGGTGCTCAATCTGGCGAGCGACCTGACCTATCACTGGGTCGACCCGCGCATCGATTTCGAGCGGAGGCAGGGATGAGCCCGCTGACCCGCCGCCGGCTGGCCGCCTTCCGCCGCAACCGCCGCGGCTGGTGGTCGGCGTGGCTGTTCCTGGCCGTGCTGGTCCTGTCCCTGGCCGCCGAACTGGTGGCCAACGACCGGCCGATCCTGGTGCGCTACGACGGCGCCTTCTATGTGCCGGTGCTGAAGGATTACCCGGAAACCGTCTTCGGCGGCGATTTCAAGACCTGGGCCGATTACCGCGACCCCTATGTCGCCGACAGGATCGCCGAGAAGGGGTGGGCCTTGTGGCCGCCGGTCCGCTATTCCTACGGCACCATCAATTATACCGAGATCCGCCCGCATCCCGCCCCGCCCGGCGGCGACAACCGGCTGGGCACCGACGACCAGGGCCGCGACGTCCTGGCGCGGCTGATCTACGGTCTCAGGCTGTCGCTGCTGTTCGGGCTGGCCCTGACCCTGGTCAGTTCGGCGATCGGCGTCGCCGTCGGGGCGGTGCAGGGCTATTTCGGCGGCCGCGTCGATCTGGTCGGCCAGCGGCTGCTGGAAATCTGGGGCGGCCTGCCGCACCTGCTGATCCTGATCATCGTCGCCTCGGTGATCCGCCCCGGCTTCTGGACCCTGCTGGCGGTGCTGCTGATGTTTTCCTGGACCAGTCTGGTCGGCGTGGTCAGGGCCGAATTCCTGCGCGCGCGCAATTTCGACTATGTCCGCGCCGCCCGGGCCCTGGGCATGGGCGACGGCCGCATCATGCTGCGCCACATGCTGCCCAACGCGGCGGTGGCGACCCTGACCTTCATGCCGTTCATCCTGAACGGTTCCATCGTGTCGCTGACCGCGCTGGACTTCCTGGGGCTGGGCCTGCCGCCCGGTTCGCCGTCGCTGGGCGAATTGCTGGCCCAGGGCAAGTCCAACCTGCACGCCCCCTGGCTGGGGGTGACCGGCTTCGTGGTGGTGGCCTTCATCCTGTCGCTGCTGGTCTTCGTCGGGGAAGCGGTGCGCGACGCCTTCGATCCCAGGAAGACGACATGAGCGGCTCCCCCTTGCTGACGGTATCCGATCTGGCCGTTTCGTTCGGACAGGGCGCCGACGAAGTCCGGGCGGTGGCCGGGATCGGCTTTTCGCTCGACCGCGGCGAGACCCTGGCCCTGGTCGGCGAATCCGGATCGGGCAAGTCGGTGACGGCGCTGTCGATCCTGCAATTGCTGCCCTATCCGCGGGCGCGCCATCCCCGGGGCAGCATCCGTCTGGACGGGGCCGAGCTGCTGGGGGCGCCCGAGCCGGTGCTGCGCCGGGTGCGCGGCAACCGCGTGGCGATGGTGTTCCAGGAACCGATGACCAGCCTGAACCCGCTGCATTCCATCGAAGCGCAGGTGGGCGAGGTCCTGCAGATCCACAAGGGCATGCGCGGCGCGGCCCTGCGGGACCGGGTGGTCGAACTGCTGACCCTGGTCGGTCTGCCCGACCCGCGCCGCCGGCTGGCGGCGCTGCCGCACGAACTGTCGGGCGGCCAGCGCCAGCGGGTGATGATCGCGATGGCCCTGGCCTGCGAGCCCGACATCCTGATCGCCGACGAGCCGACCACCGCCCTGGACGTCACCATTCAGGCGCAGATCCTGGCCCTGCTGAAGGAACTGCAGGCCCGCCTGGGCATGGCGCTGCTGTTCATCACCCATGATCTGGGCATCGTGCGGCGCATGGCCGACCGGGTCTGCGTGATGAAGGACGGCGAGATCGTCGAAACCGGGCCGGTGGAAACGGTGTTCGCCAGCCCCCGGCATCCCTATACCGTCCGGCTGCTGGCCGCCCAGCCCAAGGGCCGTCCGCCGGCCCGCGCCGACGACGGCCCGGTGGTGATGGACGCCCACGACATCCGCGTCCACTTTCCCATCAAGGCCGGCCTGTGGCGGCGCACCGTCGACCATGTCCGCGCCGTCGACGGAGTGTCGCTGACCCTGCGCAAGGGTCGCACCATCGGTGTCGTCGGCGAGTCCGGCTCGGGCAAGACCACGCTGGGGCTGGCGTTGCTGCGGCTGCTGGAATCGCAAGGCCGCATCCTGCTGGACGGCACCGACCTGCAGGGCCTGTCGGCGGCGGCGCTGCGGCCCCGGCGCCGCCACATGCAGATGGTGTTCCAGGACCCTTACGGATCGCTCAGCCCGCGTCTGTCGGTGGGGCAGATCGTCGGCGAAGGGCTGGAGGTGCACGGCATCGGCGCCGACGCCGCCGAACGCCGCGCCCTGATCGCCGCCGCCCTGACCGAGGTCGGCCTGGACCCCGCCACCCAGGACCGCTATCCCCACGAATTCTCGGGCGGGCAGCGCCAGCGCATCGCCATCGCCCGCGCCCTGGTGCTGAAACCCCGCCTGATGGTGCTGGACGAACCGACCAGCGCCCTGGACGTTTCGGTGCAGGCGCAGGTGGTCGACCTGCTGCGCGACCTGCAGACCCGCCATGCCATCGCCTATCTGTTCATCAGCCACGATCTCAGGGTGGTGCGCGCCCTGGCCGACGAGGTGATGGTGATGAAGGACGGACGGGTGGTTGAAGCCGGTCCCGCCGATCAGGTGTTCCAGGCTCCGCGCACCGCCTATACCCGTGCCCTGATGGCCGCCGCCTTCGACCTGCGGGTGGAATAATACAAACGGCCATAAGCTTTGACTTATGGTCGTTGGCAGCCGCCATTGCGGCGGCGGCCAAGGGCATGGAGGTGCCCGCCCGGCGAGGGAGCATACAACGGTCAATGAAATTGGCCGTTGGAATAAGGCAGGAACTCAAGACGGGTCCGGCCGCCGCGTCGACCGTTCGACCAGATAGGCGATGGAGCGATAGGGGATGCCGGTCTTGCCGGCCAGCCCGATCTCGCAGGTGCGGTTGGCGGAAAAGCCTTCCCGGCAGCCGGGGGCGGTTTCCAGGCGGCGCAGGGCGTGGCGGTTCAGTTCCGGCACGGCGAAGCCGCGGTCGCCGCCGAAGCCGCAGCAGGTGACGGCGTCGGCCGGCACCACGTCGTCGGCGCAGGCGCGGGCCACCGCCAGCAGCTTGTCCTCCAGCCCCTGTTTGCGGATCGAGCAGGGGACGTGCAGCATCACCGGCCCGGACTGGCGGACCGGATCCAGGCGCGGCAGGATGCGGTCGTGCAGGACCTCCACCACGTCCAGAACGGTCAGCCCGGCATCCTTGATCGTCTTCAGCCGTCTGGCGCAGGCCGAGGCGTCGATCACCACCGGGTGGCGGCCGTTGGCGCTGGCGGCGGCCAGGGCGGCCAGCATCCGGGCGGAGGCGGCGTCGGCGCCGTCGGCCAGACCGCGGCTGTCGAAGGGCAGGCCGCAGCACAGCGAGTCCACGGACTCGGGGATCACCACGGCGAAACCCGCCCGTTCCATCAGGCGGATCAGCGTGCCGGGCAGATCGTCGGCGATTTCGTCCAGGGCGGCGGTTCCCATCGCGCGGCTGGCGCAGGACGGGACATAGACCAGGGTGCCGGCATCGGCGCCCGGTCCGGCCGGCGGCCTGGGGGACGGCGCCCGGGCGGCGCGGGGCCAGTGGCGGCGGACCGCGGACATCGCCCCCAGCCCCAGCCGGGCGGCGGTCAGGGTGGCGGGAAAGAAGCGGGCGGCCAGCCGGCCCAGGCTTTTTTCCGCCGCGCCGGCACGGCGGCCGCGCAGCACCTTGATCAGTTCGCCGGTCTCGATGCCGACCGGACAGGCGGTGGCGCACAAGCCGCAGCCGGCACAGGTGTCCAGGCCCATGTACCCGTACAGCCGGTCCAGCGGGGCGGCATCCTCGCCGGCGGCGTGGGCGCGGACGATTTCGCGCCAGCCGGTGATGCGCTGGCGCGGCGACAGCGTCAGGCCGTGCGACGGGCACAGCCTTTCGCAGAATCCGCATTCGATGCAGGTGTCGACCAGCGGGTCGGCCGGCGGCAGCGGCTTCAGGTCGGCCAGATGGACATGGGGGTCGTCGTTCAGCACCACGCCGGGATTGAGCAGGCTGCCGGGGTCCAGCAGCCGCTTGATCCGCCACATCAGGGCGTGGGCCTGCTCGCCCCATTCCAGGGCGACGAAGGGGGCCATGTTGCGGCCGGTTCCGTGTTCGGCCTTCAGCGAGCCCTGGTATTTTCCCGTCACCAGCCGGGCGACGTCGTCCATGAAGGCGGCGTAGCGGTCGATCTCGGCGGCATGGCCGAAATCCTGGGTGAACACGAAATGCAGGTTGCCGTCCAGGGCGTGGCCGAAGATGATCGCTTCGTCATAGCCGTGCCGGCGGCACAGGGACTGCAGGTCCAGGGTGGCCTGGGCCAGATCGGCGATGGGGAAGGCGACGTCCTCGATGATCACCGTGGTGCCGACCTTGCGCACCGCGCCCACCGCCGGAAACAGGCCCTTGCGGATTTTCCACAATCTGGCGCCTTCGGCGGGGTCGCTGCTGAAGGCGAACGGCGCCTCCAGGCGGAAGCCGGCCAGCGATCCGGCGATGGCGGCGATGTTGGCCGCCAGGTCGCCGGCCGACCCGGCGCGGGTTTCCACCAGCAGGGCGGCGGCGTCGGGACCCAGCCGGTCCAGCCCCTGGGGCATGCCGGGCTTGTCCTGGACGGCGCGCAGGGCCGGGCGGTCCATCAGTTCCACCGCCGCCACCGGCTGGCGTTTCAGTTCCATCACGGCGCGGCAGGCCTCGCCGATGTCGGGGAACAGCATCAGGGCGCTGGCCTTGTCGGCATGGTCGGGGACGGTGCGATAGGTGATTTCGGCGATGAAGCCCAGGGTCCCTTCCGAACCGATCATCAGATGCAGCAGGATGTCCAGCGGATCGTCGAAATCCACCAGGGCGTTCAGGCTGTAGCCGGTGGTGTTCTTGATGGCGAACTTGCGGCGGATGCGGTCGGCCAGGGCGGCATCGGCCCGGGTGGCGGCGGCCAGTCCGGCCAGTTCGTCCAGCAGGGCGGCATGGCTGTGGCGGAAGGCGGCGACGCTGGCCGGGTCGGCGCTGTCGACCAGGGTGCCGTCGGCCAGGATCAGCCGCATGGATTGCAGGGTCTGATAGGAATTGTCGGCGGTGCCGCAGCACATGCCGCTGGCATTGTTGGCGGCGATGCCGCCGATGCGGGCGGAATCGATGCTGGCCGGGTCAGGCCCGATCTTGCGGGCGAAGGCGGCCAGCCGGCGGTTGGCCTCGGCGCCGATGACGCCCGGCTGCAAGGAGATGCGCAGACCGCCGTCCAGCACGCGGACATGGTTCCAGCCGTCGCCCAGCAGCAGCAGGACCGACCGGGTGACGGCCTGTCCGGACAGGCTGGTGCCGGCGGCGCGGAAGGTGACGGGAGCCCGGTGGCGGGCGCAGCAATCCAGGATGCGGCGGACCTCGTCCTCTGTTTCGGCCTTGACCACCACCCTGGGGACCAGCCGGTAGAAGCTGGCGTCGGTGCCATAGGCCAGCCGGCGCAGCGGATCGGTGATCAGGCGGTCGGCGGGAACGATGGCGGCAAGATCGCCGGTCAGGTCGGTCATGGCTGCCTCAGAGGTCGGTCAGCACCAGGACGACCAGCTCTTTCGGGCCGTGGACGCCATAGGCCAGGGTCTGTTCGATATCGGCGGTCTTGGACGGTCCGGAAATCAGCAGCAGGTTGGTCGGCAGCCCGGCGGCCCAGTTCTGCTCGGCCATCAGGGCGGACAGGTTGTCCGCCAGGGTGCCGAGGCGCAGCAGCGCCACGTGCAGCGGCGGCAGCAGGCTGAGCAGGCGCGGCTCGGCGGCGTCGGGCCACAGGACCAGCGTGCCGGTCTCGGCGATGCCGGCGCGGGCGCGGGTGATGCCGGCCTGGATGTCGTGGACCAGCCGGTCCTTCATCGCCTCGACCGGGCGGTCATAGGCCACCACCTCCGGCCCGCGGCCGGCCCAGGCGGCATCCAGGCCCAGATCCGGCGCCGCCATCGCCGTGGTCACGCCGCGTTCGGCCAGCAAGGTGCGCAGCCGCTCGGTCCAGGTGGCGGAGGTGACTTCGATCACCTCGCCATGCACCGCTTCCAGCATGGCGCGAAAGCGCGCCAGCCGGTCCGGCCCATAGGCCGGGGGCGTCCAGTCGGGGCGGTCCGGCACCGCGCCGCGCCGGGCGGCGCGCAGGCGGGCCAGGATGTTGGCGCGGGCCTCACTCATTGCCGTAACCTTTCTCGCGGGCCAGTTCGTGCAGGGTCTTCGGGGCGAAGACCGGGCGGCTGCGTACCCGCATCCAGGTGGACAGGGGCGGCAGCGCCGCCGCCGGGATCAGGTTGCCCAGCCGCGACAGCGCCCAGGTGCCCAGCCGGTGCAGCAGCGGCACCGAATGCATCAGCGCCCAGCCCTTCCAGGTCAGGCTTTCCAGGCTTTTGCGCATCGAACCGGCCCCCTTGACCGCGGCGCTGCCGCTGGGATCGATCGATTCGGCGCGCAGCCGCACCAGGATGTCGGCGATGGGAATGCGGACCGGGCAGACCTCGACGCAGGCATTGCACAGGGTCGAGGCGTGCGGCTGGTCGCCGGCGCAATCAAGCCCTTCCAGCTGCGGGGTCAGGATCTTGCCGATGGGGCCGGGATAGACGAACTTGTAGGTGTGGCCGCCGACGCGGGAATAGACCGGGCAATGGTTCATGCAGGCGCCGCAGCGGATGCAGCGCAGGGTGTCGCGCAATTCCGGGTCGGCATGCACCCGCGAGCGCCCGGAATCCAGCAGCACCACATGGACCGCCTTCGGCCCGTCCCGTTCGCCGTCGCGGCGGGGGTGGCTGATCATGTTGACATAGGTGGTGATGGGCTGGCCGGTGGCCGAACGCGGCAGCAGCGCCAGCAGGGCCGGCAGGTCGTCCAGCCGTTCCGCCAGCTTCTCGATGCCCATGACCGCGATGTGCAGCGGCGGCAGGGTGGTGGACAGGCGGCCGTTGCCTTCGTTTTCCACCAGCACCAGGGTGCCGGTCTCGGCGACGGCGAAATTGACTCCGGAAATCCCGGCATCGGCTTCGGCGAAGCGGCCGCGCAGGGCGCGGCGGGCGGCGGCGGTCAGTTCGTCGACATCCTCGGTATAGCCCAGCCCCTCGATGTTTTCGGCGAACAGGGCGGCGATCTCGGCCTTGTTCTTGTGGATGCAGGGCATGACGATGTGGCTGGGGGCCTCGCCGGCCAGCTGGATGATGTATTCCCCCAGGTCGGACTCGATGGCGGCGATGCCGTGCGCCTCAAGGTGATGGTTCAGTTCCATCTCCTCGGACACCATCGACTTGCCCTTGATCACCGTGCGGGCGCCGGCCTGACGCAGGATGTCCAGCACGATGGCGTTGGCCTGGGCGGTGGTTTCGGCCCAATGGACGCGGATGCCGTTGGCGGTCAGCCTGGCCTCCAGCTGCTCCAGCAGTTCGGGCAGGCGGGCGACGACGCGGGCCTTGGCGGCGGCGCCGCGGGCGCGCAGGGCGTCCCAGGCGTCGCGGTCCTGGAACTGCAGGGCGCGCTTGGCCATCAGCCCGTCCATCGCCCGGCGGAAATTGCGCCGCAGCGTCGGGTCGTTCAGCGCCTTGGGGGCGCGGGCGGTGAAGTCACCCATCGATGCGCTCCAGCAGGAATTCGGCGATGTGCTGACCGCCCATCGGGCTGCCGGACCGGGCCATCGCCCCGGTGATGTTCATCAGGCAGCCGCAATCGCCGGAAACGACGCGGGCGGTCCGGGTTTCTTCGAGGGCGGCGACCTTGTCGGCGACCATCGCCGCCGAGATTTCCGGCTGCCGCACCGAGAAGGTGCCGCCGAAGCCGCAGCATTCCTTCTCGCGCGGGTTTTCCACCAGGGTGACGTTGGCCAACTGGCGCAGCAGCGCCTTGGGCTGGTCGACCACCCCCATCTCGCGCATGGAATGGCACGATCCGTGCCACGTCACCGCCAGCGGCGGTCCGCGGTCGTCCAGCCGGACATCCAGCACGTTGACCAGAAAGTCGGTCAGTTCGAAGACCCGGGCGGCGAAGGCCCGGGCCTGGTCATGCTGGGGGCGGCCGTCGAACAGGTCGGGGTAATGGGTCTTCATCATGCCGGCGCACGACCCCGACGGCACCACGATGGGCCAGTCCTCGGGGAAGGCCCGCATCTGGCGCAGGGCCACGGCGCGGGCTTCGTCGAAATAGCCGGAATTGCGGGCCGGCTGGCCGCAGCAGCTTTGTTCCGGGGGAAAGACGACGCGGACGCCCTGGCGTTTCAGCAGTTCCATGCCCGCCAGCCCGGCGCCGGGATAGAACAGGTCGATGACGCAGGTGCCGAAGAAATAGACGGTCCGGGGGCGGTCGGCGGGCATGGTTCGGTCCTTGGCTTCGACGCGTGGACCGGCATTGTGCCACGCTTCCGGGCCAGAGTGGTAGTACCACTTTGGCCCGCAAACCCCGTCCCGGCCGTCAGACCTGGGCCAGCGATCGTCCCAACTGGTCCAGCAGGTCCAGCACCTCGTGCGAGGCGTCGTTCAGCTTCTCGATTTCGTCCATCGCCTCGACGAGGCGGCCTTCGGCGTGCAGGCGCAATGCGGCCTTGCCGTGGGCGTGGAAACTCTGGTGCGGTTCCTGCAGCCTGGTGAAGGCCGGATGGTTGCGGATGGCGGGATCGGTCACGGTGTCGTACCACCGGCCCAGGCGGCAGCCACGATGGTCGGCCAGGGTGTCGGCGGTGATGTCGCTGTGGTCCAGGATGCGTTCGATGACGCTGCGCTTGAAGCGGACGTGATCGTTCTTGGCGATGGTGATCAAGGTGTCGGCGGTGCCCAGGGTCGAGAAATCCTCGACCCGGCGGTCCAGGACGGCGGCGGCCTTGCTCATGGCGTCCAGGACCATGTTGATTTCGTCGGAATTCTTGTTGGACAGGTCGGCGATGCGGGCGGTGCCGGCCGAGACTTCGGTGGCGGCCGAGGATTGCTGGGCCAGGACGGCGGCGATGTCGCGCATGTGGCCGGTCACGCCGTCGATGCGGCCGGCGATGGCGTCCAGGCTGCCGGTCACGGTGTCGACGGCCTGACGGCCTTCCTCGACGGCGCCGGTGCTCTGGCGCATGGCGGCGGTGGCGGCGTCCATGTCGGCCTTCAGGGTGGCGATGCGGCTGCGGATGTCCTCGGTGGCCCGGGACGTCTGGCTGGCCAGCCCCTTGACCTCGCCGGCGACCACGGCGAAGCCCTTGCCGGCTTCGCCGGCGCGGGCCGCCTCGATGGTGGCGTTCAGGGCCAGCAGGTTGGTCTGGGCGGCGATGGCTTCGATCTGGTTGACGATTTCGCCGATCTGCACCGAGGCGTGGGCCAGATCCTCGATGCGGCGGCCGACGTCGGAAACGGCCACCAGCAGGGCATCGGTGGCCGAACGCGCCGTGCCGGCGGCGTCGACGCCGGAGCGGGCGGCGGTTTCGGCATCGCCGGCCTCGTGGGCGGCGACCTCGGAATTGTCGGCGATGGTGCTGACCGAGGCCACCAGTTCCTCGATGGCCGCGGCGATGCCCTGGCTTTCGCGGGCGGCGGTGCGGACGTCGACCATCATCTTGGCCAGTACCACGGCGGCTTCGTTGCTCTGGATGGCGGCCTCGACGACGCCTTCCAGCTGGTTGCGCATGCTGCGGTTCAATGCCCGGTGGTTTTCCTCCATGTCGGCCATCATCCGGCCCTGTTCGTCCTTCAGGCGGGCCAGTTCGCCGGCTTCGTCGCGGACCACCGCCAGGGCTTCGCGCATGCGGGCGATCTCGTGGCCATAGGTGCCGCTTTTCAGTTCGAAGGAAAAGTCGTGGCGGCTGATGCGGGCCATCGCGTCGGTCATTTCCAGGATCGGGCCGGTGATGCCGCGGGAAATGAAGACCGCCAGCACCGCGGCCAGCACCAGGGTGCCCAGGACCAGCATCAGGATGGTCCGGCTGGCGGCGGATTGCTGGGTGGCGTAATGCTGGGCGTCCATCACCAGTTCCACCACCCCCAGCGGCTGGCCGCTGTAGTCGGGGATGGCGTGGGCCAGCACGGCCAGCCGCACGCCGCCGGTCTCGACGTCCTTGATCACCGGGGTTCCGGCCAGGGCCTGGGCCAGCTCGGCGGGGGTCAGGCGGCTGGTGTCGCCCAGGGTTCCCGCCAGGTTCTTGAAGCTTTCCCCGGTCTTGACGTGCAGCGCCAGGTCGACGTCGTGCGCCTTCTTGAACTGGTCGAAGAAGGGCTGGCCGAAGGACATGCCGAATTCCACCGAGCCGACATGGGCGCCGCCCGCCAGCAGCGGCACCACGCCGCGCACGCCCAGTCCGCCGACGCCGTATTCCAGGCCGCGGGTCACCGATTTGGTGGTGTTGGTCCGCACCACCGTCTGGCGGAAGCCGGACAGGTCGTCGCCGAACTTCTTCGGCATGTGGGCGCGCAGGAACGACATCGCCGGCGGCAGAT
Organism: uncultured Rhodospirillaceae bacterium; assembly: GCA_903941095.1. GTDB lineage: Bacteria > Pseudomonadota > Alphaproteobacteria > Rhodospirillales > Magnetospirillaceae > Magnetospirillum. Next base: position 23,454 of record CAJANN010000107.1, read on the forward strand.
GGAACTGGAACTGCTCCATGCCGTAGGCCTTGGCGATCTGCTGATAGGCCGGCACCCATTGCCGGGCCAGGGCGTCGCGGTCGCCGGCGGCGACGGCTTCGCCGGTTCCGGGAACGGCGGCGACCAGGGCGGCCAGGGCCTCCGCCTGCCGCGACGAGGCGGCCACGGCATCGACCAGCTGTTCGAAGCGGCTCAGCAGCTCACGCTCTTCCGCCTTGCGGACCAGGGATTCGCTGTGCCGGCTGACGGCGACGCCGATGATCAGAGCGGTCACCAGGGAAACAGCCACCAGCCACAAACCGAAACGCGCCGCGATCCCGAACTTCATCCTGTCTCACTCCCCCCGGCAGATCCAGGCAAGATTATATGGCCCATAGTATTAGGGAAACAACAGGGTGCCGCGGAATCAGGCCGTTGTCCCATGCTTTCCGACGATGGCTGCCAAGCCCTCGCGGTAGCTCGGATAGGCCAGGGCGATGCCCAGTTCCGTCTTCATGCGGCCGTTCCTGACCCGCTTGTTGTCGGCATAGAAGCTGAGCGCCATCGGCGACAAGGTGGCGCGGGCCTCTTCCCAGGGGATTTCCGGCGGCGGCGCGACGCCCAGCAGGGCGCAGGCATGGGCGATCACCTCTTGCGGCGGGGCGGGGTCGTCGTCGCACAGATTGTAGGCGGTGCCGGGATGCGGACGGTCCATCGAGGCCATGACGGCCGCCGCGATATCCTCGACGTGGATGCGGCTGAACACCTGGCCGGGCTTGACGATGCGCCGCGCCTTGCCGGACCGGACGCTGTCGACGGCCGAGCGGCCGGGGCCGTAGATGCCGGCCAGACGGAAGATGTGCACCGGCAGGCCGCTGGCCCGCCATGCCGCTTCGGCGGCGACGCGGCGGCGCGACCTTTCCAGGCTGGGGTCCAGCGGACTGTCCTCGTCGACCCAGCCGCCGCCGCAATCGCCATAGACCCCGGTGGTCGACAGATAGCCCGCCCAGTGCGGCCGCAAGGCCCGCAGGGCGTCGCCCATGACGTCCAGCACCGGGTCGCCGGCGGCGTCGGGCGGGACCGACGACAGCACGTGGGTGACGCCGTCCAGCGCCGCCGCCGGCAGCGGGTGGTCGCGGTCGAAGGGGTGGCAGGTCACGCCCGGCAGATCAAAGAGGTCGCCGGACCGCGAGGTTCCGGCAACCTCCCAGCCGGCTTGCTGCAGCCGGCGGGCGATGACGCGGCCGGAAAAGCCCAGGCCGAACAGGAAGAAACGCCGCTGCATCGTTCCCCACTTGCGTTGTCGCGGTGTCTGGCCACACTAATACCAGCCCGTCATTCCGGCCAGGATTTCCATGAAGCGCCTTCTGCCCGCCCTTGTCGCCGCCGTTGCCCTGTCGCTGCCGGCCGCCGCCCAGACCATCGACGGGCCGCAGGAATACCGGACCTGTCTGGTTCTGGCCAAGACCAAGCCGGAACAGGGCTGGGAAGAGGCGCTGGCCTGGCAGTCGCTGGGCGGCGGCGAGGCGGCGCGCCATTGCGCCGCGGTGGCGCTGATCGGTCTGGGCAAGTACGGCGAGGCCGCCGCCCGCCTGGAGACCCTGGCCAACGAGAGCGTGCGCGAAGACGGCGTGCGCGCCCAGATGCTGGCCCAGGCCGGTCAGGCCTGGATGCTGGCCGGCAAGCTGCCGCGCGCCGATTCGGCGCAGCGCGCCGCCCTGGTCCTGGCCCCCAGCGATCCCGACATCCTGCTGGACCATGCCGTCCTGCTGGCCCAGGTCCATCATTACGCCGAGGCGATCGACCTGCTGAGCGGCCTGCTGCGCCGCCAGCCCAACCGGGTCGAGGCCCTGGTGCTGCGGGCCAGCGCCTTCCGCTATCAGGACAACCTGCCGGGGGCTGCCGACGATGTCGAGCAGGCCCTGAAACTGGACCCGGACTATCCCGATGCCCTGCTGGAACGCGGCATGATCCGCCGTCTGCGCGGCGATGACGCCGCCGCCCGCGACGACTGGCGCCGCGCCGTCGAGTTGGCCCCCGACAGCGATGCCGCCGAAACGGCCCGGCGCAACCTGGAAAAACTGGACGTCAAGGTGAAGTGATGGACCCTCGCCCCGCCTTTGAAATAGCCGCCGGAACCTTCGTCACCGTCGAAGCCGCAGGGGGCCGGAGCCTGTGCCTGAAGGCCGAACGCATCGGCAAGGAACACGTCAATCATTTCCTGGTGCCGCTGGAGCCGCTGGACGAGCCGACCGCCCTGTCGCTGCGCTATATCGATCCGGAACTGGCGCTGGTTCCGGTGGACGGCGTCGGCCTGGCCTTCGCCGACGGTCCGGCCCGCACCGAGCCCGACGTCGGCGACAGCTTCGCCAACCGGCAGGGACTGTTCCTCAAGATCCGCGACGACGCCC
>CAJANN010000108.1 GCA_903941095.1 uncultured Rhodospirillaceae bacterium
AAATCCACTTGCCCAGAAGCGGAATGTGCAGGGCGAACAGGGCCAGCACGCCCCACATCCAGATCACCAGTCCCTGGCGGGCATGAAACTGGATGAACTCGTCATCCTTGGCCACCAGCAGCGGAACGAAACACAGCACGCTCATGTACGAGAGCGCCGACAAAATCATCGAGCGCCCACCCAGCGCACTGCGAACGACGGAAGCGGTCATCAATCAATCCCCCCTTTGAATCAGGCCAGCGCCTCGCGCAGTTCCAGTTCTTCGTCGCTCTGCGACGCCTCGACCTTGCGGCTCTTGAGATAGACATACAAAGCGGCAGAGCCGGCAATGCCCAGCAGAATCGGCCCCATCACGCCCAGACCCAAACCCAGGCCCAGGCCCTTGCCGGCGAACAGCGACCCACCGACCGCCTTGGCCCCGGCCCCGCCGGTCGCGGCGGCACCTGCGGCGGCCTTGCCGGCGCCGGGAACGACAGCCGCGGCAACCTTCATCTGCGCCGCCGGAGCAGCCTTGGCCGCAGCGGCCTTGGCGCCGCCGGCCTTCACTCCACCGGCCTTGGCGCCACCGCCGGCCTTGGCGGCGACCATCTCACGTTCGACCTCGCCCCCGGCGACGGCGGCGTTCGGTGTGGCAGCAGCCGGCATGTTCGGGCAAACCCCATTGGCAATCTGAGCAGGCACGTCGATTCTCCCCACTTGTAACCGTGGTTGGCAATGACAATTGTCAGGATGGATATCACAGCCGGCCCAGGCTTACAACGCCGATACTAAAGAAATAGTCAAGAGATAAATGCGATTAAATCGCATTTTCCTTTGCCGCAGCCGCCCGCCTTTGTGCCCATTGCCGGACCCGGTACCCAAGAAGCAAGGCAACCGCAGCCGCATAGACATACGGCTCGCCGTTTTCATGGGTCGCGGCAAAGATGAAGTGGAAGGCGACCAGAACATTGATCGCATAGGCCATGCGATGCAGGGCCTTCCATTTCTTCCCGCCCACCCGCTTTATCTGGTTGTTGGTCGAGGTGAAGGCCAAGGGAACCAACATGCAGAAGGCGACGAAGCCCAGCAGGATGAACGGCCGCTTGTAGATGTCGGCGACCATGTCGTCGAGATTGAAGGCCCATTCCAGGCTGATATAGGCGATGACGTGCAGCACCGCGTAGAAGAACGCGTAAAGCCCGATCATCCGGCGATATTTCGCCAGATTCTTCATCCCCGTCAGTTCCTGAAGCGGGCGAAGCGACAGCGAAATGATCAGGAAGGTGAAAGCCCAGTCGCCCAGATAGCGGTTGATGAATCCCACCGGCGTTTCCGCCAGGGATCCGCCCGACAGGTAGCCGCCGATCATGCTGCGCCCGACCAGCCAGATGAAGGGCAAGGCCGCGGTCAGGAAAACCAGCGGCTTCCAGTCGACCTTGCGGGTGCTGGTCAGGTGGTGGTCGGCGGTTTCGTCGATGCCGTTGGCCAGCAGCCATGCCGCATACAGGGTCACCAGCATCTTGCCGGTCCCCATCAGCACGAACGGCGCCCGCGGTCCGACGGCGTCGAAATAATAACCGCTGCTTTGCACCAGCATGACCACGCCGGCACCGCCGGTCAGGAAAGCCAGCCCCAGCATGGTTCCCAGAATCCGCTTGGGCGAGACGTCGACAGTCAGAACCTTCAGCGTCACCATGCTGCCGGCATGGCCGACGCCGATCAGGATCAGCGGCAAAGCGGTCAGCCAGTTGAAGGGATTGGCGAACAGACCCAGCGCGATATAGCCCACCGCGGCGACCGACAGGCTGGCGCCGATGGCGGAAATGCGGCTGTGGTGCTCGATGAAGCGTTTCCACAGCGGCACCGCGAACAGCACCGCCGCTCCCATCAGACCGATCATCACCGCCGCATGGGCCGTGGCGTAGGGCCGGGTCACCCCGACCATATCCGACACCGAAATGCACCACAGCGAATAGAACAGGCTGATGACGATCACGTCCGCCCGCGTATAGAAGGCGGCGGCGAAGGCCAGTTGCATGCGGGGGTCGCCGCTGACGCGCTCCCAGGCCTGGCGCAGCGGATGTTCCTCGGACTGGTTCGGTTCGGCGACGTCGCGAAGGTTGGCTTTCGCCAGTTTGGCGCCGACCAGGCCGACCAGCAAGGGAATGGCGAAAATCAGGAACAGTCCGGCCGAATGTTCGGTCATCTGCAAGACGATGGCCGACAGCACGGTGCTGCCGAACACCATCATGAAGACGACGTTGCCCAGAAGATGCGGCCGGTTGCCGCGTTCGGAAACATCGCCGACCAGCGTCGACAGGTGCAACTGCGCCGTATCGGCGCCGCTGGAGATGGCGATGCGGGTCAGGTAGAACAGGATCAGCCCCCCGACCCCGACCGTCAGCCCCACCGTCAGGCTGAACAAAGACAGCGCCGCGCCGACGGAAACGACCAGAAAACCGCCGACGATCACCGGCACCCGGCCGATCCGGTCGGACAGCAGACCCAGCGCGCCGACGCACAGCAGCGAGACCAGTTCCGCCACCACTTCGATGTCGGCGTTGATGGCGCCTTCCTTTTCAAAGGCGATGCCGAACACCTGATCCAGGATCAGCGGCTGAACGGCGATGACCATTTCGGCCACCAGCGCCGCCGCCGCCGTCAGGAAATAGATGACGTTCCATTGCGCCGGGGCGAACACCGCGGATTTAGCGTTCCTCGGCATCGGTCCCTCCCCCGTGATGGGACCACAGCCCGGTCATATGATGGTCGCGCAGGGCGCAGACCTCGCCGTTGACCATGACGGTCTGGCCGATCACCAGCGACGTGCTGTCCCCCGCCGGGTCGCGGAAAGCCGTGCCCTTGACGAACATTCCGGTGCGGAGGTGGCAGCCGCCGGCCTGCAGGAACCAGCGCGGCGCCAGATCGATCCAGGCCGGACTGTTGATGCCGTCGTCCACCAGGACATAGATATCGCCCCACACCGATTGCGCGCCGGTTCCGGCGACCTTCAGGACCTTGCCCTGAAAACGGTAGGGGGTGAACATCTCGGCCGCCTCGCCGCCCATCGGTTCCGGGGGAAGCTGAGCGACCGGCCCCGGCAGCGGCGCAGGCGCCACCGGCGCGGCGACCGTCATCGCCGCGGCCACGGCCTGGGCCGGCGGCGGGGCCGGCGGGACCACCTTTCCCTTGGCGATGATGGTGTGGCAACTGGAACAGGCGATCTTTTCGCGGCCGTCGGTATGAGGAGCGGGCGTCCCCTGCACGATCGGCAAGACCGCGCCGGGCGGCGCGCCGGCGACCGTCTTGGGCGGCATCACGACATGGCAGCTGGAACAGACCATCTTCTCGCGGCCGTCGCGATGCGGCGCCGGCATGCCCGAGACGATGGGCGGCGCCAGGCCATAGGCGTGGTCGTCCCAGGGATTGGCATTGAAGGCGGCAGTCAGGAACAGGGCCAACCCGAAGGCAATTCCCAGGGCCATGATCCATACGGCGACGTCAGGATGTGCCGGAAATTTTATCTGAGCCAAACCTGTTGCCCCTGCACAACGACAGCCCCGGCCACACGGCAACGGGTGGCCGGATCGTACAGGCCCGTCCCCGTGGTTTCAAGCTGTAAGGATTATAATATTCCCGCCCGGATCAAGCGATCACGGCTTGTTGCCGACGCAATAGCACAGCACGTCCACCCCGTCCCCGGCCCGGTCGGAAACGGCGGTCCACCGGCGTTCGACCCGTTCGAAGCTGAACAGGTCGCGCTGGGTCAGCGGATTGGAATAGAGTTCTTCCAGCACCAGAACCTCGCCCACCACGCCGACCGGCATCAGCCGGGCCGCCTGCGAGATGGAATCGGCCAGAAGCTCGTAGCGGCCATCATCGTCAAGCGGCGTGCGGATGGTCGCCGCCCCCCAATTGATGGCGACGTAGGATTCCACATGCATGCCGCGCAACATGTCGATATACAGACCGCCGCACCGCAGGGCATCGGTCGGGTCGTCGAATCCGGCCAGGATGGCGTTGCCGGAAATGGTCATCGGCACCCGCACCCCGGCGGTGAAGAAGGTGCGGTTGTACTGGGCCAGAA
>CAJANN010000109.1 GCA_903941095.1 uncultured Rhodospirillaceae bacterium
GCCCGGATTTTCCCCGCCCGGAATTTCCCCGCCCGGATTTTCCTCGTCCAGACCGTCTTCGGTCCGGTGAGGCTCGCCCTCGTCGGCGGAGTCCTGCGGGGCATCGTGGGCCGCTTCGGACTCGCCGTTGCCGTCGCGCATCACTTCGGCCTTTTGGGCGGCCAGCAGGGCCTGACGGTCGGCAACCGGGATCTGGAAGTAATCCGGGTGGATTTCGCTGAAGGCCAGGAAGCCGTGGCGGTTCCCGCCGTAATCGACGAAGGCGGCCTGCAGCGAGGGTTCGACCCGCACCACCTTGGCCAGATAGATGTTGCCCTTGATTTGCCGCTTAGTGCTGGTCTCGACGTCCAGTTCTTCCAGACGGGTACCATTCACCACGACGACCCGGGTTTCCTCCGGGTGCGTGGCGTCGATGAGCATACGCTTGACCATAAATTCCATATCTCCGTGACGCCGCGCGCGACCGGCCTGGCTGGGCAGAAAACTGCCCTGCGGGCAAACGGGTCGCGACACGGTGTTGTGCTGTTACGAAGCCGGCGGCGCCTGCGGGCCATTCCATGAACTGTACGCGGGATGCGGTCATGTGCAGGAACCTGAATCACGGGCGTCGCGCCCGGCCTCGAATTAGAGTCATTGACGAAAAAATCGCGGGCCGAGGCAGCGACGCCCGGGGCCCCGAACCGGCGGCCGACGAAGTTCCGTCGATCACGCGCCTGGGCCTCACCCGCCGCTCGTCCCGGTGAAGGAGACGCTCTGCCCGCGGGCTAACAGAAGCAAAATAGCGACAGCTTGCGTTTTCCACAACGGCCTTGTTGCGGACCGCTCTTATCCGGCGGCTGTGGCAAATTCAGCGCACATGCGGCAAGAGTCATGGGAATCAACGGGTTTTTTATTGAAGCTCAGAGTTAGGGTACGTTAAATCTGTTAACACTCGCTCAAGACATGTTCGCGAGAATAGACGGCATGGTGGTCAGGGACGCATTCCATCGCACCGCGAAGGTGCTTTTGCTGCTGGTGGCGACGTTGCTTGTCGCCCAGCCGGCTTTGGCGCGCAATGGGGTCAACGGCCTGCGTCTGGGCTCGCACCCTGACGGCATCACCCGCTTCGTCATGGATCTGGCCGAGGGAATGGATTTCTCGGTCGCCACTTTCTCCGGGCCGAACCGGGTGGTGGTCTCGACGCCGGACCTGGGCTGGAACGCTCCGGCGCACCGGCCGGCCGGGGCCGTGCGCTCGGTCCGCTACGAAGGCGCCGCCGACAGCGGCCGCATCGTCGTCGAACTGAAAGACCCGGCCCTGGTGAAGTCGGCCTTCGTCATTCCGCCGCGCGACGGGTTGGGCTGGCGCTTCGTCATGGATCTGCAGCAGACCAGCCCGGCGGCTTTCGCCGCCGCTTCGGTGCCGTTCCGTCCGGCGCCCAGCCCGCCCGGCGCCACGGTCAGCGAACCGCCGCCGCCGCCCGATGGTGCGGCACAGGCCCGGGCCATCGTCGTCTATTCGCCCGAGGTCAAGGCCGTTCCCGCCGCCACTGCGGTTCCGGTTTCGGCCCAGGCTCCGGCCCAGGCTCCGGCCCAGGTTTCGGCCCAGGCTCCGGCCCAGGCTCCGGCGGTTCGGGTCGATCCGCCGCCCGCCCGTCCCGCTGCCGAACCCATCCCCGTGCCCGAGCCGCGCCCCCAGCCGGCCAAGGCCGGCAAGGGCGCCGCGCCCATGCTGTCGGCGCCGGTGCCGCCGCCGTTGGAACGGCCGGCGGCCGAACCCGGTCTGGTCAAGATCGCGGCTCCGGCCCCGGCCCCGGCGCCGATGAGCGAGCCCCCGCCCCGTGCCTTGCCGATGGACGGCAAGCCGGTGGTGGTCATCGATCCCGGGCATGGCGGCGTCGATCCCGGCGCCACCGGCGTGTCGGGGATCTATGAAAAATACATCACCCTGGCCATTGCCCGCGAGTTGAAGGGGCAGCTGGAAAAGGGCGGGCGCTACAAGGTGCACCTGACCCGCGACCGCGACGTCTTCATCCGTCTGCGCGACCGCATCGCCATCGCCCGCCAGTACGGCGCCGACCTGTTCATCTCGCTGCACGCCGATTCCGTCGCCAATCCCAGCCTGAAGGGGCTGTCGGTCTATACCCTGTCGCAGACCGCCTCGGACAGCGAGGCGCAGACCCTGGCCGACAAGGAAAACAAGGCCGATCTGATCGCCGGCATCGACCTGTCGCACGAATCCGCCGACGTCGCCAACATCCTGATCGATCTGGCCCAGCGCGAGACCATGAACCGATCGGCCCTGTTCGCCGGCGGCGTGGTGGACGAGGTCGGGCGCGACACCCCCCTGTTGGGCAATACCCACCGTTTTGCGGGCTTCGCCGTCCTCAAGGCCCCCGACGTGCCGTCGGTGCTGGTGGAGTTGGGATATCTGTCCAACGAAGTGGAAGAACGCAATCTGCGCCAGCCGGAATATCGGACCCGCCTGACCAAGGCCCTGGCCCGCTCGGTCGACCGCTTCTTCCTGCAGGGGCAAAAAGCGCGGCGTCCGTGATTTGACTCGCCGTGACGGTTTCGCCATGATCCGGCCCATGACCAGCAAGGACGGCCTTTCCGACATTTCCGGCCCAAGCCTGTTGCCGCAGCGATTGCGGCGGCGGCTTTGCGCCTGGATCGGCGTCGTCCTGCTGAGTTTCAATCTGCTGGCCGGAACCGGGCTGCAGGCGGCGCCGCCGCCGGTTGCCGACGCCGGCGATCAGGTCATCTGCACCGCCGGCGGCATCGTCGTCATCCACGATGACGGTTCCGCCCCCACCACGGCCCGCACCGGCGACGGTTTCTGCACCTTCTGCCTGCCGCTGCTGCATGGCGGGGTGGCTGCCCCCGACGGCGAGATAAGGGTCGAGGCCCCGGTGGGCATCCGCCTGAAGCGGGTGCCGCCGTTCTCCCGCTTCGTGCCGGCCGTCCATCCGTATTCCGTCGCCGCCCCCCGGGCTCCCCCGTCCGTCTGATCCTCCCCAGAAACATTCGCAGTTTCATGCGTGCGGCCGTCCTGCGGCCGCGCCACCTTGTCGTGTGGAGAACAGACGTGTCCTATTCCAATCCTACCGCCCGGACCGCCCTGCGGTCCGGCGTTGCCGCCATCGCCCTGATCGGGGCCACCGCTCCGGCCCTGGCCGACGACGCGGCCCCCGTCCAGTTGAACGAAGTCATCGTCACCGCCCCCCGCATGGAGGAGCCGATGGTGATCCAGACCGATCCGCGTGATCCGCGTTCGCCCATTCCGCCGGCCGACGGCGCCGGCTATCTGAAGAACATCCCCGGCTTCAACGTGGTGCGGCAGGGCTATGTCGACGGCGATCCGGTGCTGCGCGGCCAGGGGGGCTCGCGCCTCAACATCCTGCTGGACGACACTCCGCTGCTGGGCGGCTGTCCCAACCGCATGGACCCCCCGACCTCGTACATCTTCCCCAATTCGTTCGACAAGCTGACGGTGCTGAAGGGACCGCAAAGCGTGGTGCATGGCGGCGGCGCCCTGGGCACCATCATGGTCGAGCGCGAACCGCAGCGTTTCAAGGAGCTGTCGATGCGCGGCAACGCCAGCGCCCTGTACGGCAGCTTCGACCGCAACGACGAAATGGTGGACGCCTCGGCCGGGGCCAGGGAAGGCTTCGTCCGTGCCATCGCCACCCATTCGTCGTCGGATAATTACAAGGACGGCAACGGCTCGCTTTTGCACAGCCATTACTGGCGGCACAGCGGCACGGCGATGGCCGGCTGGACCCCCGACGACGATACGCTGTTCCAGGTCACCGTCGACAAAAGCCAGGGACAGGCGGCGATGCCCGGCAAGATGATGGACGCCACCCAACTGGACCGCGAAGGGCTGAACCTGCAGTTCAGCAAGGCCAACATCTCGCCGCTGCTGGCCAAGGTGAAGATGCAGGCCTACCACAATTACGTCGATCACATCATGGACACGTATTCGTTGCGCTTCAACAATGGCGGCATGGGCACGTCCTCGGTGGCGTCGCAGGTGGACCATCTGATGGAAGGCGCCAAGGGACTGGTGGAACTGACCCCCAACGCGGCGACCAAGGTCAGCCTGGGCCTGGACTTCAACCATGACGAACATTCCAGCCGCAGCCAGACCATGAACGAGTACAAGACCGGCATCGGCCTGGACGGCAAGATCCGCATCAAGGATATCAGCTTCGACACCTATTCGGCCTTCGGCGAGGTGACGCACGATCTGTCGGCGGTCAACCGTCTGGCCGGCGGCTACCGTTTCAGCCAGATCGAGGCGACGCGGCATAATGTCCAGCCCAACCTGAACGACAGCCGGGCTCTGCATTCCGGCTTCGGCCGCTACGAACACGACGTCAATCTGGGCGCCCCGGTGACCACCTTCGTCAACCTGGGCCATATCGAGCGGGCTCCGGATTTCTGGGAGCGCAA
>CAJANN010000110.1 GCA_903941095.1 uncultured Rhodospirillaceae bacterium
ACCTGATCCCCTATTTCAGCGCCGCCCATCCCGGCACCAGCGACGCCGACATGAGGAATTGGGCGTTGTGGCTGAAGAAGAACGGGCTGAAGGCCGATCAGGTGCAGACCTGCCTGCCGTCGCCGATGTCGCTGGCCACGGCGATGTACCATTCCGGGCGCAATCCCCTGAAGCCGGTGCGCCGCATCGGCTCGGAAGAGGTGGCGGGCATCAGGGGCGGGCGGCAGCGCCGCCTGCACAAGGCCTTCCTGCGCTGGCACGATCCCGAGAACTGGCCGCTGCTGCGCGAGGCGCTGAAGCGGATGGGCCGGGCCGACCTGATCGGGCCGGGCCAGCACCAGCTGGTGCCCGGCGGTTTCCTGCCCCCGGCCGCGGACGCGGCTCCGTCGCGGCCCTTCCGCACCCGGCATGCCGGGCCGGGCCGTTCCGGACGGCCGGGACGGGGTTGAAAAATTTTCCGATCAATGTTAGTGATTAATAACTAACTTTATGGAGGCGGCGATGAAGCGCGCTCATCTGGCTTTGGCGGCGGCATTGCCGGCTGCGGCAATCGCCGCACTGTTGCTGTTCCTGCCCCCGGCCCAGGCCGACGGGCGGGCCGGCGGCAGCGGCGGCGGCGGGGACGGCCGGGTCTATGGCCTGGGCACGGTCGAGGCCCGGGTCCTGTCGCGCCTGGGCTTCGAACTGACCGGGACCATCTGGGCTCTTGACGTCGACCAGGGCGATCCGGTCCGGCGCGGTCAGGTTCTGGCCCGGCTCAATCCCGGCGACCAGTTGGCCCGGGTGGCGCAGGCCGAAGCCGGGGTGAAGCAGGCGCAGGCGGCGCTGGGGCAGGCCCTGGCCCGGCTGGAGCGGGCCAAGGCCCTGCGTGGCCAGCGGATCAGCATCAACCAGCGCCGCCAGACCCTGGTGTCGCGCGGCACGGTGTCGGTGGAAGCGGCCGAGGACGCCCAGGCCGGCTCGGCGGTGGCCGGTGCCGACGTGGCGGTGGCGGCGGCGGACGTCGACGCCGCCAGGGGCGGCATCGACGCCGCGCAGGCCCGGCTGGCGCTGGAGCGGGCCATCCTGGACAAGTCCGTCCTGACCGCCCCCTATGACGGCATGGTCATCGAGCGCAGCCGCGAACTGGGCAGCGCCGTCGCCCCGGGAACCATCGTGCTGTCCCTGGCCGATCCCGCCACGATCTGGGTCACCGCCTATGTCGACGAATCCCTGGCCGGGCGTCTGGCGGTGGGGCAGGCCGCCGACATCACCTTGCGGTCGCAGCCGGGGCGCAGCTTTCCCGGACGGGTCGCCCGCATCGATCTGGAAAACGACCGGGTGTCGGAAGAACGCCGGGTCCAGGTGGCCTTCCAGTCGATCCCATCCCCCTTCACCTTGGGCGAACAGGCGGAAGTGCTGGTCGCCGCCCCGGCGATCCGGCCATGAATCTGGCCATCCGCGACATCCGCCATCATCTGGGGCGGTTCGTCCTGACCTGCCTGGGGCTGTCCCTGCTGCTGGGGGTGGTCATCTCGATGATCGGCATCTATCGCGGGCTGGTGGCCGACGCCCTGGTCCTGGTCCGTGCTCCGGCGGCCGATTTGTGGGTGGTGGAAGGCGGAACCCGCGGTCCCTTTGCCGAATCGTCGCGGATTCCCCGCGACACCCGCAACAGCGTGGCCCGCATCGACGGCGTCGCCGAAGCCGGCAGCGTCACCTATCAGTCGGTGCAGGTCGAAGTCGACGGCAGGCCGCAGCGGGTGTTCGTCATCGGTTTCGAACCCGGCCGCCTGGGTGGGCCGGTCCGGCTGGAAGACGGGCGCAGTCTGGTCCGCAGCCATTTCGAACTGGTGGCCGACATCCGCACCGGCCTGGCCTTGGGGCAGCGGGTCAGGATCGGCAGCGACGTCTTCACCGTGGTCGGCCGTACCCGGGGACAGGTGGATTCCGGCGGCAATCCGGTCGTCCACATGAGCCTGCTGGACGCCCAGCGCCTGCAGTTCGAACAAGACGGCGGCGCCGCCCGCAATCAGGCCGCCCGCGGACAGCAGATCAATCCCCACCAGATCAATGCCGTTCTGGCCCGGCTGCAGCCGGGGACCGACGCCGGGGCGGTGGCCGGTGCCGTCGAACGCTGGAAGCATCTGTCGGCCCTGACCCAGGACCGGCAAGAGGGACTGCTGCTGACGGCGGTGGTGGAAAAGGCCAGGAAGCAGATCGGCATGTTCACCGTCACCCTGCTGACGGTGTCCACGGTCATCATCGCCCTGATCGTCCACACCATGACCCTGGACAAGGTCCGCGAGATCGCCACCCTGAAGCTGATCGGCGCGCCCGACCGCACCATCCTGGGGCTGATCGTCCAGCAGGCGCTGGCGATGGGGGCCATCAGCTTCCTGATCGGCGCGGCGCTGATCACCGCCGCCGCCGAGCATTTTCCCCGCCGCGTCATCATCGAGGGCGCCGACGTCGCCGCCCTGGCCGGGGTGGTGACGGTGGTGTGCGTCATCGCCAGCCTGCTGGGGGTGCGCCACGCGGTGAAGATCGATCCGGCCCAGGCGTTGGGGGGCTGATCATGACGCATCCCATCGTCGAACTGCGCGGCGTCAGCAAGCATTACGGCGAGGGCGCCGCCCGCGTCGATGCCGTCCAGTCCCTGGATCTCGACATTCACGCCGGCACCGTCGCCGGGTTGCTGGGACCCAGCGGGTCGGGCAAGAGCACGGTGCTGAACCTGATCGGCGCCATCGTCGATCCCAGTGCCGGGCGGATCCGCCTGGATGGCGACGCCGTGTTCGACAATGGCTGGCTGCGCACCGACCTGCGCCGTCTGCGGCTGGAAAAGATCGGCTTCATCTTCCAGTTCCACAACCTGATCCCGTTCCTGACCGTCACCGAAAACATCGAGGTGGTGCTGCATCTGGCCGGCTGGCCCAAGGCGCGGGCGCGCCAGCGCGCCGACGAACTGCTGGACTATCTGCAGGTGGCCGACCGGGCCGCCGCCATGCCGGCGCAATTGTCGGGCGGGCAGGCCCAGCGGGTGGCCATCGCCCGGGCCCTGGCCAACCGTCCCCGCATCATCCTGGCCGACGAGCCGACGGCGGCCCTGGATTCGCAGCGGGCCGGCATCGTCATGGACCTGCTGCGGCAGGTGGCGGTCGAACAGGGGGCGGCGGTGATCGTCGTCACCCACGACGACAAGATCATGTCGCGCTTCGATGTCCGCCATACCCTGCGCGACGGCCGGCTGGTGCCGTCATGACGGTGCGCAAAAGCAAGGAACAGCGCCGCCTTGAAATCATCGAGACGGCCCTGCGGCTGGCATCCGTCAGCGGTCCCGACCGCATCACCACCGAGGCGATCGCCGCCGGACTGGGGATGACGCAGCCGGCGATCTTCCGCCATTTTCCCCGCAAGGACGATATCTGGGCGGCGGTGCTGGACTGGCTGGAGGAATCCCTGGCCGAGGCATGGGACGGCGCTGCGGCGGGGCCGTCCCGTCTGATTGCTCTGGTCGGTGCCCATCTGGATTTCATCGCCCTGCATCCGGCCCTGCCGCTGGTCCTGCTGTCCCCCGACCTGCAGGGGCGCCACCCGGCCATCCGTCAGGCGGTGCTGCGCCTGACCGGGCGGTTCCACGGCGTCCTGACCCGGGCGCTGGACACCGACGGGCTGGGCGGCGGCGACCCGGTCCGGGCCGCCTGGCTGGTCATCGCGCTGATCCAGGGGCTGGCCCTGCGCTGGACCGCCGCGGGGCGAAGCTTCGACCTGCGGGCCGAAGGCGCGGCGCTGCTGAGCCTGGCCATCGACGGATTGCGCGAAGGCGGCATGGTGCCCTGACCGAACCACGGCGCATCGCCCGGGGTTTCATGTCCGGCATGTCCCCCGGACCGTCGGGCGTCTGGGCGTTATGGTCAATCCTTCCCGGCGAAGACGAACGAGGCGGCGACCCGTTCGGCGTCGGCGCGGTTGCGGTCGTAATGGTAAAGGGCGGTGCCGACATAGTGGATCAGGTACAGCTTGTCCTTGACGACGGCGCCGACGGCGAAGCCCCGGCGGCGCACCTCGTCCTTGCCGACGAAGGCGTAATCGAAGCGGAAGCCCTGATGTCCGCCCAGGTCGGCCGGCATCAGGCCGCTGGCGACGACCGGGCTTTCGGTGATCTTGCTCATGCTGGCGGTGAACAGGTCCATGATCTCGTGTTCGGTCATGCGCTTGTGGAAGCGGAACGACACTTCGTCGGGGACCTTGCCGAACCACACCAGCAGGGGATTGAAGCCGCTTTCCACGTCCAGGGCGTTCATCAGCGTCTTGCCGTCTTCGATGCCCAGGTGGAACAGCATTTCCTGCAGGTTCGGCCCGTCCAGGGTCCAGGTGTGGACGGTGTCGATCGGCCGCCAGTTCCAGTCGATAGGGGTTTCGACGCTGCCGTGGTCGGTGAATTCCACCTTGCCCGCCGGGATCAGCCGATAGGGGGTGCAGCCGGCGGCCAGCAGAAGCAGGAGCAGGGAAACAAGGCGGATCATCAGGCCCCCGACAGGTATTTGCGGATCATGTCGCCATCGTCGGCATTGGGTGCGACGCGGAGATAACGGCGGAAATATTCGCGGGCCAGTTCGGTCTCGCCACGCCGCCAGCGGATCGTGCCGACGCCGCGGAAGGCCTCCGCCGGCGGGTCGGCGGTTTCGCAGGCATCATGGTAGTTGCCCAGGGCGATGGCCTCGTCGCCGTCGCGATTGCGGCGGCGATACAGCTCGCCGCGGTAGAACAGCGCCCCGCCGGGATCGATGCCGTCGCCGATCAGCCGGGTCAACAGGTTGTCGGTCCGCTTGAAATGCCCCTGGTTGATCTCGTCGGCCATGAAACTGCGCCGCAAGGGTCCCAGGGCGGCGTTCAGGCGGTCCGGGGCCGGGCGGGCGGCCGGCGGTCTCCGGCGCGCCAGTTCGTCCAGGTTGTCGATGCGTTCGGTGGTGGCCGGATGGGTGCTGAGAAAGAAATCGAACCGCTCGCTTTCGCCGCCGGCCGCATCCTCGGCCTTGATGTGCCGCCAGATGTCGGCGCAGGCGGCCGGGGCATAGCCGGCATCGGCCATCAGCGCCAGGCCCAGGGCGTCGGCCTCGCGTTCGTGATCGCGCGAGAACATCGATTTCGACGCCTGGGTGATGTCCTGCGACAATCCGCGGATCAGGCCCGCCGCCGGCCCTTGCAGCTGGAACTGGAAGAAGGCGGCGAAATCGTCGAGTTCGCGGCTGTTGCGCAGTCTCTGCAGGCTGTGCCGCTTCAGGTAATGGCCGATCTCGTGGCCCAGAACGGCGGCCAGCTGCGATTCGCTGTGGCAGCGCAGCAGCAGGCCGGACCAGATGCTGATCATGCCGTTGGGGGCGCAGGTGGCGTTGAAGGCCGGAACCCGGATGACGTAGGGCCGCAGGTCCGGGCAATAGGCCCCGGCCAGACGGCAGACCATGTCCTGGACCAGATCGTTGATCGGCTTGTCGCGGATGCGGCCGGGCGAGCGGCGCTGATTCTGCTCGACCTTGTCCAGTTTCAGCCACAGCCCGGCTTCGTCGCTTTTGGGGTCGGGGCGATAGCCGGCCCCGATGTCGGGCAGATCGGAAGACGGCCCGCTCTCGTGGTGGGTGGCGCAGCCGCCCAGGCACGCCAGCAGGCCGGCGGAAAAGGCGCGGCGGCTGATCATTTCGGCATCCGGTCCAGCAGGAAGGCGGTGGTGCGGCGGGTTGCCTCCAACTCGCGCATGTCGCCTTCCTCGCGGGGCTTCAGGGCGTTGAACCACACCACCTGCCCGGTTTTCAGGTCGACCAGCGAACACAGGCCGGTCTGGACGCCGCCGCCGACCGGGATGCCGCCAGCCATCGCGGCGACGAACTGCAACGCCACGCGCGCGGGCGAGGAATAGCTGTCGCGGACCCAGACGAACAGGGCGTAATCGGCATCGGCATGGCCGGCCAGATGGGTGACGGCCGGCCCCAGCGACCAGTCGAACTTGTCCTTCTTGCTGGGCAGGCGCTTCTGCGGTTCGAAATGGAAGGCCAGGATCGATTGGCCGACGGTGGCGTGCAAAGGCTGCAGCTGGTCCAGGATCTCGGCTTCCGGCGCGTCGTCGGCGGGGGCGCGGTATTCGACGAACGAGGCCTGAATCCTTTGCAGATGCTCGCGGATGGCCGTTTTCAGGTGACGTTCGGCGGCCCGGGTCCATTCGGCGTTCATCTCGACCGATCCGCCGGCGGTCAGTTCGGACAGCTCGATGTCGGGGGGCATGACCAGGATGCGCGGCGCCGCCGCACCGCGGGGCAGGGCATCGATGGTCCGATAGGATTGAGTGGCGCAACCGGCCAGACCGGCCAGCAGAAAAGCGGCAACAAGACGACACCACCGGCACATCGTTCGGTTCCTCGCGCAGATGCTCAATGATATAGCGCCGTCACATGCAGGCAACTGAAAATATACATTCTGGGGCTGCCGGAATGTCCGCCACATCGCGTCACCCAGGTTACGAAGCGGACGGCGTCTTGTTTCATCAAATTCCGTATCGTTTCCAAGGCCGGTGCCGGCCGCCGGATATCAGCACTTATCCATTGGAAAATGGACATAAATGATCCGCGGAGTTTGTCTGATGGATTTTCAAGTGTTTCGAACCAGATCAGCAGATCTATAAAAGCGTATCGCCATGTCGGTGCGGCGGTTGCTGTGCGACTTGATTCGGCGGGGAAACATCTTCTTTTTTAGGCAATCCGGTACTAGAATGCGTATAACGGTGCCGCTCACGAGCGCCGCGTCCATGTCACGAAGTGGGAGGTTGGATATGAAGGTGTTCGGTTGGGCCGGAGCCGGCCTTGCGGCATTGACCCTGGCGCTGGCCCCGTTGGCGGCCAAGGCGGCGGACGACATCAAGGTGGGGGCGTTCCTGTCCGTCACCGGCGTGATGTCGCTGATGGGCGACCCGGAAAAGAAGACGCTGGAGATGGAGGTCGACAAGATCAACGCCGCCGGCGGCCTGCTGGGCCGCAAGATCAAGCTGACCCTTTACGACGACGCGTCCGAGCCGGAAAAGGCGGTGACCAGCGTCAAGCGCCTGATCGACAACGATCAGGTCGACGTCGTCCTGGGCGGGTCGGGCACGCCGACCAGCATGGCGGTGCTGAACCTGATGGAAAAGGCCGAGATGCCCTATCTCAGCATGGGCGGCGGCGTCGGCATCGTCGAGCCGGTGCGCAAATGGACCTTCAAGACCCCGCAGACCGACCGCATGGCCGCCGAGAAGGTGTTTCTCGACATGAAGAAGCGCGGCATCAAGAAGCTGGCGCTGCTGTCGGAAAATGTCGGTTTCGGCAAGTCGGGCCGCGACCAGT
>CAJANN010000111.1 GCA_903941095.1 uncultured Rhodospirillaceae bacterium
GACCATTTGCCCCCTTGCGGGAGAAGCGGACCATCTTCTCCGGCCAAACCGCCCAGAAGACATCCGAAGGCGTTGTCGCGGGTGGACAGGACTCCGGGGACGTTCTCCCAAACAATCCAAGCTGGGTCGATGGCATCGGCGAGTTCCACGAATTTGAGGGCAAGGTTGCCGCGGGAATCGTCCAGCGACTTGCGCAACCCCGCCACCGAGAAGGCCTGGCAGGGCGTCCCGCCCACCAGCACATCGATCTTCCCGCGCCACGCCGAACCATCGATGGCGGTCATGTCGCCCAGGTTCGGCACCATGGGATAACGGTGCGCCAGCACGGTGGCGGGAAACGGCTCGATCTCGGCGAAGAACGCCGCTCGCCAACCCAACGGTTCCCAAGCTGCCGTCGCGGCTTCGATCCCACTGCACACCGAGCCGTAAACCAGCGGCATCGGGCCGAGCGCCGGGGAGCCCGGCTCGGAGGAAGAAACCAGCATGGCGGTGGAACGAAATACGAGTTTCTGCGTCGCGCAGCCGACGCAGAAGGTCGGTTGGACTGAACGCGGACGGGAGGCACGGCGTCACTTACAGTATGGAAATTTCACGTCAGCCACAGATGCCGTCGAATGCCGACAACGGGCAATGGACCGGCTCATACGGCAACGGGAGCCGGTGGCTGGTTGTGCAGGATAAGATCCGGCATGAATTTCCGAACCAGCAACGACCATGACTGACGAGTATTTTGCGGGGATCGCATTCGCCAGGCAAAAGTACTTTGTTCGCGGACATCAATCATGTCCACGAGGGAATACTTACGACGAAGATCGACAGTTTTATTGCGGTCACGGTCCCATGGCGGTTTGCGCCTGAAGTCGGCGGATCAGAACGAGATGTCCTTGGCTGCAACACGGACAAGTCCGCATGTTGGGGACTGTGGAGCTTTGCTCCGGCGACCGCGAGGGGGCTGCCGCGTCCGGAACTGGCTGTTCGACCGGACGTTCGAATGTCAGGATCATTCGAACCCTGCGGGCCAGTTCGCGTTTGCGGGGATTCCACAGGCCGAAATATCGCACCTTGTGCAGTCCTTTGGGCAGGACGTGGGTCAGGAAACGTCGCATGAACTCATGCCCGCCGAGGCGGGTGGTTCGCCACCGGTTGGATTTACGGACCTTGTGGCGGATGGTTACGCCCTGGTCGTCCAGGCTGACGATCCGGCTTTTGGTGATGGCGATGCGAAAAACATAGCGGGCCAGATAGTCCAGTACCGCCTGCTCACCCCGGCCCCAGGCGGTGGCGTGAACGATCCACGGTGTGCGCCAAACTGCTTCGGAAATAACCAAATCCGGGCGCTTTCTCACCAGAGCCGCACGGAGCTTGCCGCGAACCAATTTAGCCAGCGCCTTGACCGGCACCAGGAAGTTCCTGCGCGCAGGTCGCCAGTATCGCCCATCAGTCGAAACCCCGCCGCTGGTGACCAGGCAGTGGACGTGCGGGTGGTAGACCATCTGCTGGGTCCAAGTGTGGAGAACCGCTAATACGCCGACGGTGCCGCCGACATATTTCGGATCGGCTGCCAATTCAATGATCGCGTCCGCGGCAGCCTTCATCAGCATGGCATAGCCGTCCTTCTGGTTGGCCTGCAGGATTGGTCGCAGTTCCTCGGGCACAGTCACGGTGATGTGGACATAGGGAACCGGCAGCATCTCCGCTTGCCGGTCCGCCAACCAACGTTCGGTCTGTCCGGTATGGCAAGTCGGACAAGAGCGATTGCGGCAGGAATGGTAGGCATAAACATCGGCGCTGCAGGATGGGCAGTGCCATAGATGCCCGCCCAGAGCCGAAGTCCGGCAGGCGAGAATGTCGTCGATGGCCCGGCGATGGGAGGGCAGCATGGCGCTGCCGTGCTGTGCCAAGTATCCGTCGGCAAAGCGACGGAATACGGTCTGAACATCGATCATGGCCGCCCCCGTCAAAGGCCGGTCATGAGGGTATCAAGAAGCTTCCGTAGCGAATCCCGCGTCGGTTCGGTCAGATGGGTATAGATCGCCGTCGAGGTGATATTGGCGTGACCCAGGAGAATCTGAACCACCCGGATATCGACGCCGTTTTCCAGCAGGCGCGTCGCATAGCTGTGGCGCAAAACATGGGGCGTTACGCGCACTGGCAATCCCGCCTCGGCCGCCGCCTTACGGAACGTGCCGCCTACAACCTCGAGAGCCACATGGCCACTGCCGTTGCGGTTCGGGAATAACCATTGAGATACCGTGTTGGCTCGTCAAGCGAGTTGGAACGGGCGCTGGGACTTTATGACGCCGTAGGCGATGACGAGAAGCTTTCTGGCGACGGCGACGAGGACAACCTTGGGGGGCTTTCCCGCATCCTTGAGGCGGTC
>CAJANN010000112.1 GCA_903941095.1 uncultured Rhodospirillaceae bacterium
CGCGGGCTTGGTCGGCGGCGGCTGGTCGCTGCCGCCCGGGGGCGGAGCCAGGGGCGGCGGGGCAGCACCCTCGGCGCGCGGCGGCGGCGGGCTGCCGACGGCACGGACCAGATCGATGGCGACCTTCGGCCCGTTGGTGAAGTGGCGGACCCGCATCCCTGGCGGCAGGGTCAGGACCACGGCGGTTCCCTTGGCCTGGGGGCGGGCCTCGGCAAACTTGACATCGGCCGGCAGCGCCGATTCCAGGGCGGTGATGTTGACGTTGGCCGGCCGCTCGAAGGAAATCACCGCCTGTCCTTCGGTGGCGTTGACCGCATAGCCCACCGGCTTCGGCCAGTCGAACACCAGCCGGTTGAAGCCGGTATGCTCGCCGCCGCGGACCATCAGGTCGGTGACCGCCTCGCCCTTGGCCGGTTCCGCCGGCTTGGCCGCGGGCGGCGGCGGCGATGGCGGCGGCGTTTCGGCCTTGCTGTCCTGCAGGTCGATGACCGTGGAATTGCCCGACGTGAAGGTCTTCAGCTGTATGGGCCGGGCCAGGGTGAAGGTCGCCATGCGGCGGTCGCCGGAAAGGTTGACGCCCTTCAGATACTTGTCGAGGGATTTCAGCAAGACCTTGGGGTCGCCGGCGATGGGCTTCTCGAAGCGGACCACCATCTGGCCGTTGACCAGATCGGCGGACCAGCGCACCGGCCCGTCCCAGTCGAAGACCACGCGGCCATAGCCGTCATGGATGGCGCCGCGGGGGGTGGTTTGGGCCCGCGCCGCGGCGGGGGAGGCGAGAACCAGCAGCAGGACGGCTGCGGAAACGATCAGGCGGAACACGGAGAACGCACGGCCCTGGGACAAGCCGGGGCGCGAAAGGAGGCCGTGCGCCGCCATGAGGGTCAATCGAAACTCGCCAGCAGCCTGTCGATCTCCGCCTGATCGGCGGCATTGGGCGGAAGCTGCGGACCGTTCAGCAGATCCTCGTCGGAAACGACGGCGGAACTCTTGCCCGAACTCTGGGGGGAATCGGCGACATCGCCGCCGAAGGCCCGGACCAGACTTTCAACGCGGCATTCGATTTCCTTCAGCATCCGCACCACCTTGGTGATGCGCTGGCCGGTGATGTCCTGGAAGGTGCACGCCTCGAATATTCGGGTGGTGATCTCCGTCAGGCGGGCGGCGACCTGCTCGTCCATCATGGACGACAGGGTCTCCATGTGCTCGGCCGCATCCATGATCTCGTTGGTGGCGGCCTCGGTGGCGCCGACGATGGCATCCAGCTCGTCGGTCGCCGAGGCGATGAACTCGTTCTTGATCTCGCCGGGGCGCAGGGCGGCGATCTCGGCCTTGGCGGCACGGATATAGCCGGCCAGGGACTCGATCTCCCGGAACAGCTTGAAATCGTTGCCGTCGATGTCGCCGGTCATGGTGTCGAGCAAGGCCCGCACCACAGTCCCGATTTCTCCGACGGCCACGGTGTCGCCATGCTCCTTGCGGATGGCGTCGAGCCGCAACGCCAGATCGCGATCAACACCAGTCCCCACCATGTGCCGCCCCCCCGGAATAAAAGCGCCTTAGGCGAAATCGCCGATCACACTCACCATCTTGGTCTTCAGCGTTTCGGCGTTGAAGGGCTTGACGATATAGTTGGAAACGCCGGCTTCCTTGGCGGCGATGACGTTCTCAGACTTGGACTCGGCGGTCACCATGATGAAGGGGATCGCCTTCAGCTTGGGATCGGCGCGCACTTCGCGCAGCAGTTGGAGGCCGGTCATCGGCTCCATGTTCCAGTCGGAAATGATCAGTCCATAATTGCCGACACGCAGCATCTGCAGCGCCATCGACCCGTCGGTGGCTTCATCGACATTGTTGAAACCCAATTGCTTCAACAGGTTGCGGATGATTCGCAGCATCGTCTTGTAATCGTCGACGATCAGCACATTCATATTCTTGTCGACAGCCATCCGTAAGCTCCTCCGAGGCACTCGCGATCAAACCAAAAAGACCCACCCTGCCGCGAGTTTCCCTAGTTAAGATAGGGTGCAGCACTTGCGCAAGGCATTTTTCGCGCATTTTACCGGCATTCGGTAAATCATCCCCCTTGCGTCGGCCGCGGCAGGGGCATCTGGCGGCGCTGCGCCAGTTCCAAGGTCAGGGTACGGGCCTTGCCGGGGTCCATTTCCGCCAGGATCGGAGCGACCTTGGCTTCTTTCATCCGCTCGACCACCTCCAGCATGACCGCCATGTCCAGCTGCTCGAAAATCTTGGCGGCTTCCTTCGGCTTCATATTCTCGTAGATTTTGACCAGGGACCGCATTTTCTGGTCTTCCTGATCGTTGTACTGGCGCAGCAGGCTTTCAATCGTATTCTGCAGGGTTTTCATTTCTGAAATCTTGCGTTCGATCTGGTTCTCCGCCGCCTTCAGCAAGGATTCCCGGCGTTCGATGTCGCGTTCGCGGACATCGAGCACCCCGCGGCGCTCCTGCAGCTTCTGCAGCACATCCATCTCGGTCGGGCTGAACCCCCCGGCCGGCTCGCCGGACGGGACCGAGGCGGTCTGGGCCGCCGCCGGCTTGGGAGCGGACTGTCCCTGTGGCGCGGCCGGCTGGGCCGGCTGCTGCGCATCCGCCGCGGGCGGGGCTTTGGGGTCGGGCTGCTGCGCCTGCAATTCGCCGGCGACACGGACCGACGGCAGGTCGAGAAACCCCTTGCGGATGTCGTTGACCCGCACCGACAGCATCAGCGCCGCCACCGCGATCAGCACCGGCAGCAGGCGGATGAAGGGGGTGCGCTGGACTTTTTGGGGTTTGCTGGCCATCGGTCGGTTACCTCATGGACTGCAGCGCGCGCAGCAACTCGCGTTCTGCTTCCGAGCGGTCGTCGTCGATATCCGCCCCGGCGCCGGCTGCCGCCGCCGCCACGGTTGCCGCCCGGGCGCTTTGCGATGCGGCGGAAACCGGCGGCGGGGCCATTCCTCCGCCCGACCGGGTTTGGGCGGTGACCTGGGGCCTGACTTCGCTGCGCGCCCCCTTGACGGCATTTTCCAGGCGGTTGGCCATCGTATCGGCCCGCTCGATCATGAAGGCCAGGTCGTCGCGCAAGGATTGCGCCTTTTCCACCCGCTCCTGCAGGGCGGTGCCGGAATCCTCGGCCGCCTTCTTCAGCTTGGGGATCGAGGATTCGGCGCGGACGGTGGCTTCGTTGAAGGACACGATGATCTTGGCCATGTCGTCGCGGTTCTTGCGCAACTGCGTCAGACGCTGGTTCAGCATCACCGCGTAGCCGATGGTGGCGATCAGCAGGACCGAGACGACAAGGTCAAGGACGATCTTCCAGTCCATGCTGTTTACCCTTTGAACTTGCTGGTTTTATCGTCGACGCGAATGGCGATGTGCGGTCCCTTGCGCCCCATCCGGCCGCGGAACATGGAAAAATCGCCGCAGCGCAGTTCGATGGGCGAGGTGGGGGTGGCGTTCAGCATGATCTTCGAGCCGACCTTCCAGTTCAGCACCTCGCGCAGGTTCATCACCTGCTCGTCGAGGACGGCTTCAAGCTCGACCTCGGTCAGCCACAGCTCTTCGGCCAAGTGGGTTTCCCAGATCGAGTCGCGGCCGAACTTTTCACCCATGAACATCTGCAGCAGCAGTTCGCGCACGGGTTCCAGGGTGGCGTAGGGCAGCAGCAGTTCCAGACGTCCGCCGCGATCTTCCATGTCGATGCGCAGCTTGGCGACGATGGCGGCGTTGCTGGGGCGGGAAATGGTGGCGAAGCGCGGATTGGTTTCCAGACGGTCGAAGCGGAAGGTCACCGGCGACAGCGGGTCGAAGGCGGCCGACAGGTCGGACAGCACGACATGCACCATGCGTTCGACCAGATTGCGTTCGATGGTGGTGTAGGGCCGGCCTTCGATGCGCATGGCGGCGGTGCCGCGCCGGCCGCCCAGCAGCACGTCGACGATGGAATAGATCAGCGACGAATCGACGGTCAGCAGGCCGTAATTGTCCCATTCCTCGGCCTTGAACACCGCCAGCATGGCCGGCAGCGGGATCGAGTTCAGGTAGTCGCCGAACCGGAGCGACAGGATGTTGTCCAGCGAGACTTCGACGTTGTCCGAGGTGAAATTGCGCATCGAGGTCGACATCATGCGGACGAGGCGGTCGAACACCACCTCCAGCATGGGCAGACGTTCATAGGACACCAGGGCCGAGTTCAGGATGGCCTGGATGCCCGATTTGTCGTCGCCGCGCCCGTGATCGTCGTCGAAGCCCAGCAGCGAGTCGATCTCGTCCTGGTTCAGGACGCGGGTGGTGTCCTTGGGCGCGCCGGCATCGGCCGCGGCGGCATCGTCGCCGCCGCCACCCAGCATGGCTTCCCATTCGGCGGCCATCGCGTCGCCGCCTTCTTCGCCCCCTTCGCCCCCGGCGGCACCGCCATCGCCGGTGTCGCCACCGGCCATCGCGGCCCATTCCTTCATCAGGGCCTCTTCGTCTTCACCGGACCTGGGGGCCCCACCTTCCTCGTCCATCGCCATTGCCGTGCGCCTACTGGACCAGCATCTCTTTGAACAGCACGTCGTTGACCTTGACCGGCTTCACCGCAGCCTGGATTCGGGTCAGCAGTTCTTCGCGCAAAAGGTGCATGCCTGCGGCGCCCTGCAGGTCCTCGGGGCGCAGTTCGCGCAGATAGACCTGGAACGAGTCGACGATGCGCACCAGCACGATGTCCACCTTGGGAACGTCGGTGGGGGATTCCAGCTCGATGGCGACCTTGATCTTCAGGAAGGCCTGCTTGCGCCCCTGCGTCTGCAGGTTGACCAGCATTTCCGGCAGATCGTGGAACACCGCCGGACCGACCACCTTGGCCGGTTCGGCCGCCTTGGTTTCGGCATGTTCCGCCGACGGGGCGCCCTTGCCCAGCAATTTGTCGATCATCCCGGTGAAATAAAGACCGGCCCCGACCCCCAGCAGCAGCAGGATGGGCAGCACGATCATCAGAATTTTCTTGATGGGCAGCTTCCGCTTGGGGGAGTCCGAGGACTCTTCGGAGCCTTCGCCGTCTTCGAAATCTTCTTCCAGATCTTCAGCCATGCTTCCCCGCGTGCCAGTAATGCGGCCGGGCGGCCCGAGCGTGGCCGCACCTGTTCAACGTCGAAGGTACGCCGCCTGCGGTTAACAGAACGTTGAGCCGGGCGACGGGCGGCAATTCCTGCCCGGCAGAGGATGCCCGATTGCGCCGCCGGCCGGGAGCGTTTTCAGGAAATCCGCCGTTTTCCAGGGATTTTGAAAACTGGCACGGCAGGTGCAAGAGGAATGGCGAAGGTTTTCTCACCCGCAGGCATCGACCGATGGAAAACACATCCTACATCGCCCTTTCCCGCCAGAACGCCCTGTGGCGGCAGTTGGACGTCATCGCCAACAACATGGCCAACGCCAACACGCCCGGCTACAAGGGCGAGCAGATGATGTTCCGCGAGTTCCTGGTGGAATCGCGGTCATCCAACAAGGCGATCGGGTCCAAGCTGTCCTATGTCCAGGATACCGGCGTCCTGCGCGACACCCGCGAAGGGCCGCTGACCAAGACCGACAATCCGCTGGACATCGCCATCCACGGTGACGGCTATTTCCAGATCGAGACCGAAGCCGGCATGCGTTACACCCGCAACGGCCATTTCCGGCTGGATGAAGGCGGCATGCTGGTCAATTCCCAGGGATTCGCCCTGATGGATGCCGGGAACAACCCCATCATCTTCGCCCCCAACGAGAGCCGCATTTCCATCGCCTCCGACGGCACCGTCTCGACCGAGAACGGCACCGTGGCGACCATGAAGGTGGTCCGCTTCGCCAACGAGCAGGACATGCGCAAGGCCGGCGACAACCTGTTCGACACCACCCAGACGCCGGAGACCGTCCAGCGTCCCAACATCGTGCAGGGGATGATGGAGGAATCCAACGTCCAGCCGGTGGTGGAAATCACCCGGATGACCGAGCTGCTGCGTCAGTACCAGTCCGTCCAGAACATGATCGAGAAGGAACACGAACGACAGCTGAAGGCTATCGAAACGTTCGTGTCCCGCGCGTAAGTCCCGAGGAGGAAGTTAGCCATGCGTTCGCTGAACATCGCCGCCACGGGCATGCTGGCCCAGCAGACCAACGTCGAAGTCATCTCGAACAACATCGCCAATATGAATACCACCGCCTTCACCCGCCGGCGGCCGGAATTCAGCGATCTTCTGTACCAGAACCTGCGCCGCGTCGGCGCCGCCTCGTCCGATGCCGGCACCATCGTGCCGACCGGCGTGCAGCTGGGCCTGGGCGTGAAGACCACGGCGGTCTACCGCATCACCGAGCAGGGATCGGTGCAGAACACCGACAATCCGCTGGACCTGGCCATCCAGGGCAAGGGCTATTTCGAGATCAAGCTGCCCTCGGGCGAGACCGCCTATACCCGCGACGGCTCGTTCCAGCTGTCCGACAAGGGCGAGATCGTCACCCACGAAGGGTTCCAGGTTCTGCCGGGCATCACAGTGCCGTCCGACGCCGTCGGCGTGTCGGTCAACGCCTCGGGCCAGGTTCTGTTCAAGAAGGACGGCTCCATCGAACAGCAGGAAGCCGGCACCATCAAGATGGCCATCTTCCCCAACGAAGCCGGCCTGGAAGCCCGCGGCGACAACCTGTTCATGGAGACCCCGGCCTCGGGCGCGGCCAAGGAAGGCACGCCCGGCTCCACCGGCTACGGCACGCTGCTGCAGGGCTTCCTGGAAACCTCGAACGTCAACGTGGTGGCCGAGGTGACCAACCTGATCTCGGCCCAGCGCGCCTATGAAATGAATTCCAAGGTCATCCAGACCTCGGACGAGATGATGTCCAGCATCAACCAGATGAAGTGATGAGGCCGTCATGACCCGCATCCTCGCCATCCTCGCCATCGCCCTGGTCGCCTCGGCCCAGTCCTTCGCCGCCGGCCTGCCCGCCACCCTGAAGGCCTCGGCGATGATCGAGTCCGACATGGTGAAGCTGGGCGACCTGTGGGAAAACCTGGGGGCCAAGGGCGAGACCCTGCTGGCGCCGGCGCCGCAGCCCGGCAAGCGCATCGTCGCCGATGCCCGCTGGCTGGTGGCCGTCGCCCAGTCCTACAATATCGACTGGCAGCCGGCGTCCAATTTCGACCGCATCGTCATCGAGCGCGCCGGCCAGATGGTCGACGCCCGCCTGATCGAGGCCGAACTGCGCGAGGCCCTGGCGATGGAAGGCGTGCGCGGCAGCTTCGATTTCGATTTCGGCAACCGGCAATCGCTGTCGATGATGGTGCCGGCCGGCCAGTCCACCGAGATCGCCATCCGCGACGTGGCCTGGGACCCGCGCAACAGCCGCTTCGCCGCCACCGTGGAAATTCCTGCCGGGTCGCCCAACGCCGTGCGCCAGCGGGTGAACGGCCGGGTGTTCGCGGTCAGCCGCATTCCGGTCCTGGCCCGGCACATGAACCGCGGCGACGTCATCACCGAAAAGGACGTCGAATGGGCCGAGGTCCGCGACGAGGTGACCCGGCGCGACATCGTCACCGACCCGCGCGCCATGATCGGCCAGGAACCCCGTTTCCAGGTGCGCCCCGGCGTTCCGGTCCGGATGTCGGATCTGCAGCGCCCGGTGCTGGTCAGCAAGAATTCTCTGGTGACCATCTCGCTGCGCACCCCCTTCATGTCGCTGACCTCGCAGGGCAAGGCGGTGGAAGACGGCGGCAAGGGCGACATCGTCCGCGTCACCAACCTGCAGACCAAGCGCACCATCGAAGCCGTGGTCGACGGCCCCGGCATGGTCGCCGTCACCCCCGGCGGTCCCCGCCAGCTGTCCAACTGATCGACTGCGAAGCCTTTAGGAGCCTGCCATGACCTCGTTCCGCCCCGTCTCGTCGACCCTTCGCATCGCCGCCCTGGCCGTGGCCGTGGGGTCGCTGTCGGCCTGCAACGCGCTGTCGCGCCTGTCCGAGGTCGGTTCCGGCCCGCAGGTGTCGGGCATCGAGAATCCCACGCAGAAGCACGGCTATCAGCCGGTCAGCATGCCGATGCCGCAGCCGTCGCCGCCGCCGCAGAACGCCAATTCGCTGTGGCGTCCGGGGTCGCGGGCGTTCTTCAAGGACCAGCGCGCCAAGGAAGTGGGCGACATCCTGACGGTGGCGGTGTCGATCTCGGAAAGCGCCTCGTTCAACTCGACCCTGACCCGGTCGCGCGACGCGTCGGAAAACGCCGGCATCACCGGGCTGCTGGGCTTCGAAAACAGCCTGAACAAGGTCCTGCCGGACTCGGTCAATCCCGCCACCCTGGCCGGAGCCACCGGGACCAGCACCAACACCAATACCGGCACCACCGGCCGCACCGAGACCCTGACCGTCAATCTGGCGGCGGTCATCACCCAGATCCTGCCCAACGGCAATCTGGTGATCTCGGGCAAGCAGGAGATCCGCGTCAATTACGAACTGCGCGAACTGGGCGTGCAGGGCATCATCCGGCCCGAGGACATCAGTTCCTCGAATTCGGTGACCTACGACAAGATCGCCGAGGCGCGCATCTCCTACGGCGGCCGCGGCGTCAATTCCGACCTGACCCAGCCGCGCTACGGCCAGCAGGTCCTGGATGTGATCCTGCCCTTCTGACCGTGACCGAAGGACGGAGCCGGTGGGCAGAAACGACCCACCGGCTCCTTGCCGTTCCGGCAGGGAAAAAGTTGCCCACCCTGGTCTCGCGGTGGCCCTCCGGTCCGGCCGGGCGCGGCGTCTGTTGCCGGATCAGCAAGCTCTCCCGTTGCGTCGGGCGGCGGGGCATGGCAAAACAGCGGCAATCGTTACTTCATCAGGAGTTTCCCGGATGGCTCGACGCGTTCGCAAGGCCGTGTTCCCCGTCGGTGGCATGGGCACCCGTTTCCTGCCGGCGACCAAGGCGATGCCCAAGGAGATGCTGCCCGTCGTCGACAAGCCGCTGATCCAGTACGCCGTCGAAGAGGCCGCCGCCGCCGGCTGCGAACATTTCATCTTCGTCACCGGCCGCGGCAAGAACGCGCTGGAAGACCATTTCGACAACAACCCCGAACTGGTGCGCACCCTGAGGGAGCGCGGCAAGATCGATCTGGTGGAATCGGTGACCAGCTGGATGCCGAAATCCGGCCAGATCAGCTATACCCGCCAGAGCGAGCCGCTGGGCCTGGGCCATGCCGTATGGTGCGCCCGCGATCTGGTCGCCGACGAGCCTTTCGCCGTGCTGCTGCCCGACGATCTGATCCTGTCCAAGACCGCCTGCCTGAAGCAGATGGTCGCGGTCCATACCGAGGTGGGCGGGCACGTGGTCGCCGTCTCCGACGTCCCGCGTGAGCACACCAAGCGTTACGGCATTCTGGACGTCGAGTTCGACAACGGCCGCCTGGCCAAGGCCAAGGGTCTGGTGGAAAAGCCCGAGCCCGAGGTGGCGCCGTCGACCCTGTCGATCATCGGCCGCTATATCCTGCATCCGGCGGTGTTCGAGGTGCTGGACCGCAAGGAAAAGGGGGCCGGCGGCGAAATTCAGCTGACCGACGCCATCAGCCAGACCATCGGCACCGTACCGTTCCACGGCCTGCGCTTCGACGGCCGCCGCTTCGATTGCGGCGACAAGGTCGGCTGGCTGGAAGCCAATGTCGCGTTCGCCCTGGCGCGCGAGGACATGGCCGATGCGGCGCGCGCGGTGTTGTCTCAATTCCAGATCTGACTGAAACGCGAGGATAAAGCGCCATGCGCATCGCCATGATCGGCACCGGCTATGTGGGCCTGGTGTCGGGGACCTGTTTTTCCGAATTCGGCATCGATGTCGTCTGCGTCGACAAGGATGAGCGCAAGATCGAATTGCTGCACCAGAACGTCATGCCCATCTACGAGCCGGGCCTGGACGATCTGGTCGCCGACAACGTCAAGGCCGGCCGGCTGTCCTTCACCACCGACCTGAAGGCGGCGGTCAAGGATGCCGACGCGGTGTTCATCGCCGTCGGCACCCCGTCGCGGCGCGGCGACGGCCACGCCGACCTGTCCTATGTCTATGCCGCCGCCGAGGAGATCGCCGACGCCATGACCGGCTACACGGTCATCGTCACCAAGTCCACCGTTCCGGTCGGCACCGGCGACGAGGTCGAGGCGATCATCCGCAAGCGCCGCCCCGATGCCCAGTTCGACGTGGTCTCGAACCCCGAGTTCCTGCGCGAAGGGTCGGCGATCAACGATTTCATGCGCCCCGACCGGGTGGTCATCGGCACCGAATCGGACCGCGCCCGCACGGTGATGCGCCAGTTGTACCGCGTGCTGTACCTGATCGAGACCCCGATCGTCTTCACCAGCCGGCGGACGTCGGAACTGATCAAGTATGCCGGCAACACCTTTCTGGCGACCAAGATCACCTTCATCAACGAAATCGCCGACCTGTGCGAGAAGGTGGGCGCCGACGTCCACGACGTGGCCAAGGGAATCGGTCTGGACGGGCGCATCGGCAAGAAATTCCTGCATCCGGGGCCGGGCTACGGCGGGTCGTGCTTCCCCAAGGACACCCTGGCCCTGGTTCGTACCGCCAAGGATTACGGTGCGCCGTTGCGCATCGTCGAGACCGTGGTCGACGTCAACGACAAGCGCAAGCGGGCGATGGCCGACAAGGTGGTCGCCGCCTGCGGCGGTTCGGTGGCCGGCAAGACCATTGCCGTGCTGGGCCTGACCTTCAAGCCCAACACCGACGACATGCGCGACAGCCCGTCCCTGGATATCGTGCCGGCCCTGGTCGCCGCCGGGGCTGCGGTCAAGGCCTTCGATCCCGAAGGGATGCACGAGGCCAGGAAGATGCTGCCGGACATCGCCTATTGCGATGACGCCGTTTCGACGCTGAAGGGGGCCGATTGTCTGGTTCTGGTCACCGAATGGAACGAGTTCCGGGCGCTGGGAACGGATCGCCTGAAGGGGCTGCTGAAGGCGCCGGTGGTGGTCGATCTCAGAAATGTGTGGGACCCGGCCGAGATGCGTGCCGCCGGTTTCACCTATGTCAGCATCGGTCGTCCGTAAGGGCGGCGGGGGCGTCCCTCATGCAGCGGGCGGGACGCCCTTGAAGCCGGTGGCGACGACATAGGTCTCGGCCGATTCCTTGCGGCTGGCCGGCGGCTTGGCGTGGCGGACTGTGGCGAAGTTGCGCTTCAGCATGTCCAGCAGGGTCTTTTCGGTGCCGCCCTGGAAGACCTTGGCGACGAAGGTGCCGCCAGGGGTCAGGATCTCGATGGCGAAGGCCAGGGCCACTTCGACCAGGGCGATGATGCGCAGGTGGTCGGTGGGCGGGTGTCCGGTGGTCGGTGCGGCCATGTCGGAGACGACGACGTCGGCGGGGCCGCCCAGAGCCTCTTTCAGGCGGTCGGGGGAATCGTCGGCCAGGAAGTCGCCCTGCATGGAAACGGCGCCGGGGACGGGGTCGTATTCCAGGATGTCCATGCCGACGACGCGGCCCCTGGCTCCGACTCGGGCGACGGCCACCTGGGTCCAGCCGCCGGGGGCGGCGCCCAGGTCGACGACGCGCAGGCCGGGCTTCAGGAAGTGGAAACGGTCGTCCAGCTCGATCAGCTTGAAGGCGGCGCGCGAGCGGTAGCCCAGCTTTCTGGCTTCGTGGACGTAAGGATCGTTCAGCTGGCGTTGCAGCCAGCGGGTCGAAGATGGTTTGCGGCCGCGGGCGGTCTTGACCCGTTCGACCAGCATGCGGCTGCCCGATCCCTTGCCTTTTGTGGCGCTCATGCGTTCATTTCCTCACGGATCAGTCCCAGCAACACGCCCTCGCGGACGCCCCTGTCGGCCACTCGCAACGATGTCAGCGGCCAGGTCCGGCAGACCGCCTCCAGGATGGCGCAGCCGGCGATGACCAGATCGGCCCGCTCGGCCCCGATGCAGGGGTGGGCGGCGCGTTGCTCCGGGCTCAGGTCGTGCAGCCAGCGGGTGACGGCGGCGATGTCGGCAAAGGCCAGGTCCAGGCCGTCGACCAGCGAGCGGTCATAGCGGTCCAGCCGCAGGTGCAGGGCGCCCAGGGTGGTGACGGTTCCCGACGTTCCCATCATCTGGACGGCGTTGTCGGACAGGCGCGGCAGGATGCCGTGGCGGCGGTCGAAGGCGGTCAGCTGCGCGGTGATGGCGGTGACGGCATGGTTGTAGCCGTCTGCCGAGAACAGCCGCTCGCCCATATGTTCCGTCAGGGTGACGACGCCCAGCGGCAGGGAATGGATGCCCTCGACGGCGTGGCGGCCATTGGCGGTGCTGACCCAGGCGACCTCGGTCGAGCCGCCGCCGATGTCGAAGACCAGTGCCCAGGGATAATCCGGCCGCATCAGCGAAGCGCAGCCGGCCAGAGCCAGCCCGGCCTCTTCGGCCGGGGAAATGATGTCCAGGTCCAGCCCGGTCTCGGCATAGACGCGCTCGGCGAATTCGGCGCAATTTTCGGCGCGGCGGCAGGCCTCGGTCGCCACCAGGCGGGCGCGGGTGACCCGGTTGCGGGCCATTTTCTCGGCACAGGCCTTGAGGGCGGCAAGAGTGCGCTCTATCGCCGGCGGAGCCAGCCGGCTGCTGGCAGCCAGTCCTTCTCCCAGTCGCGTGACCCGCGAGAAGGCGTCGATGACCCGGAATCCCACCAGGGCCGGACGCGCCACCAGCATGCGGCAATTGTTGGTGCCGAGATCAAGCGCAGCAAAAACCGGATCGGGGGATGGCAACGGAGCCAGAGAACTCAAGCAGGATACTCGCCAGGGCAAGGAGACGGTGGGGCGTTCGGGCGGCATGTTACCCGCCCAGTCCCGCGGACCCAAGGAAAATATCCCGTCCCATCCTGCCGGTTCCGCCGATTTTATGATTTTCCCCTTTCCAAAAAACAAAATCATATGCTAGAAGGTGCGCCTCCCGCGGACGGCCATCGGCCGCTCCATCGGCGACCCTGCTGGGGGATCGTCTAACGGTAGGACAGCGGACTCTGACTCCGCCAGTCTAGGTTCGAATCCTAGTCCCCCAGCCATCTTTTACCGAACAAAATCAACAACTTAACAATGAGCAGCGACGCTCTCATTGTGTCAAAAAACCGTTAGCAGTACATTAGCAGTGCTCAAACGCTGTCCAGCGCGGATTTTCCCACGCTGCGCCGCCAAAATTGAGCGTTTGCGAGGCTTTGATGGGCAACGTGGTTCATATCCTCGACGGCGCTGTGGCGCTCTATCGGCGCGAATATATGGGCACGCAGACATGGACGGCGCGCTACAAAATTCGCAACATGAAAGGCTATGTGACCAAAGCGACAGGCAAGCGCGACTTGGAGGAGGCCAAGGAGGTCGCACTTGAGAAGCACGCCGAACTGACTGCTGATTTCCGCCGTGGCATTCCCATTCGCAGCCGCACCTTCAAACTGGCCGTCAACGCCTACTTGGAAGACCTGCAAACGGCAGTTCTGACGAACAGGGCCACGGAACGGACGATGAAGGACAACAAGGCGGTCATAAACCGCTATCTGCTGCCCTACTTTGAGAGCAAGGCCATTGACGCAATCAGGCAGGAGCAGATTGAGGCGTACAAGCTGTGGCGGCTGACGTATTGGACGGAGGGGCCTGGAGCGCAGGACACCTCCCGCGAATACATGCGCGGTGGCAAGCTCATCAAAGCCAAGCGCCCGCAAAAGACACAGACGCAGCGTTCGGGCGAAATCTTCATCCTCAAAGCCATCTTCAATTCGGCGCGTAAACGCGGATGGGTGAAGCGCGACCAAATCCCCGACATTGATGACGATCAGCGCAAAACTGCGCGTCGGCCTGCGTTCACGGAAGCGGAGTGGAAGCGCATCCTTGCTGCCATGCCCACCTATATAAACGGCGCGAAGGGCTTGGTGGTGGAGGCCGACCGCAAGATGGTCTGCGCCTACATGGAGTTCATGTTTGAAACAGGGCTGCGGCCAGGGAAAGAGCACCAGCAACTGACATGGGCGGATTGTGAGCTGAAAACCAGTCAGACTGAGATTGGTTTGGTCAAGGAAACCCGCGTTCTTGTCCACGAGAACACAAAAACGGGCACTCGCACGACGGTCAGCAGCGAAGCGACATGGGAAGTTCTGAACCAGATAAAAGCGTTTTCGCCGTGGACCAAGCCCAGCGATCCCATTTTCGCCGACCGCAAGACAGGCAAGCCCATATTGAGCTTTGCGAAGGGCGTATCGGCGCTGCTGAAGACGGTCGGGCTGGAATACGACCGTAATGGCGAGAAATTCTCGCCATATAGCCTGCGCCATACCTATGCCACCGACCGCCTGATTAAGGGCAGTGTGGACGTTTGGCTGCTGGCGAAGAACATGGGCACCAGCGTGGAGATGATCCGCAAGCACTATGGGCAGGACGAGCCGAAGCAGCGGTCGCTCGAACTCATCCACGACAAGGTGCAATTGGACACGAATGCCTGGATGGCGATTTTGAGGGATAATCCCGCGCTTGCGGCGGAGGTTCTGCGCAAAGCCAATGTGCCCGAGGGACCAACCTTTGATCCCGATGCCCCCGAGGTCGAGCCCGATCCCAATGCGCCGCGCAAGCGCAAGAAGTTCAGGCTGACTGACATGATTGATAAGCCAAAAGACCCCGAGTGAGTGTCGTGTTACACGACAGGCGCACCTTATGTATAGGCCGCCGTCGCTTTGGCCCTTTGCGCGTCGTACACGCCGCCAATTTGAGCGCCCAGCAGTACGGCACTCATGGAAACAGCCCCGCTTGTACGGAGCTGTTTGGCGTTTAAGCGAGCTTCTTGCCGAAGCGTCCCTTCATCGCGGCCAATTGCTTGTCCAACTCGCCAGCGACGACCGCATCGCGCACCAGCGTCAGCGTGGGCACCAGTTCCGCCACGTCACCGATCTCAATGGCCGTCTTCTTCGGCTTGATCTCCACGATCTTGTTGCCGTAGCGCAC
>CAJANN010000113.1 GCA_903941095.1 uncultured Rhodospirillaceae bacterium
ATTTCCGCGCCAACATCGACGCCATGAAGCGGGCCGGCGTCACCGAGATCGTCTCGGTGTCGGCGGTGGGCTCGCTGAAAGAGGAACTGCCCCCCGGCACCTTCGTCATCGTCGACCAGTTCATCGACCGCACCTTCGCCCGCGTCAAAAGCTTCTTCGAGACCGGCCTGGTGGCCCACGTGTCGATGGCGCACCCGGTCTGTTCCCGACTGGGCGACGTCATCGAGACCGCCGCCGCCGACGCAGGAATCGTCGCTGTGCGCGGCGGCACCTATCTGGTGATGGAAGGGCCGCAATTCTCGACGGTGGCGGAAAGCAACCTGTACCGGCAATGGGGCTGCGACGTCATCGGCATGACCAACATGCCCGAGGCCAAATTGGCCCGCGAGGCCGAGATGTGCTACGCCACCGTGGCGATGGTCACCGATTACGATTGCTGGCACCCCGACCACGACGCCGTCACCGTCGAGCAGGTGGTCAAGGTGCTGCTGGAAAATGCCGGCCGGGCCCGCGCCCTGGTCAAGGCCATCGTCCCCCACATCGGCAAGCGGTCGGGCGCCTGCGCCAAGGGCTGCCACACCGCCCTGGAGCATGCCGTCATCACCCATCCCGACAAGCGCGACGCGTCGCTGGTCGGCAAGCTGGGCGCCGTGGCCGGCCGGGTGCTGGGCGGCTGACGCCGCCGCCCCGGGGTCAGGAACCGGCCCACTGGCCCAGATGGCCGGCCAGGGCGCGGGCGGTCGGCTCGTCCAGGTCGATGATGGTGAAGCGGGCCCGCCCTTCCTTGATGCGCATCCGGAGCATGCGCAGCCCGCTTTCGTGATCGATGGCGGACAGGCTGATATGGCGGCTCCACGGAGCCTCCAGTTCGGCCACGGGGGTGACGGTCTCGGCGGCGAACTCGGGCTGGTCGGTCATGGTGTCCTCGATGGTCATTCGGCGCTGATCCTGTCGTGATAGCGCGCCCGGTACAAGAGCCGGGGCGCGGCGGCATCGTCTGCGAAAGGTTCGCGGGTGTGCAGCACATTGTTGCTGACCAGTCCCCACCCGGCTTCCAGACGGGCCTGGAACAGGGTCGGGCCGGAACCGTCGAGGTGGCGGCGGATGGCGGCCGCAGCCTCTTGCACCATCGGGTCGGCGTGCCATTCGATCGACCGGGTCCTGGCGGTGTAGCGCATCGCCAGCCGCCCCTCCTCGACGAAGAAAACCGGCCCCGACACCGCCGGGCGGGTCATGCCGTCCTCGTCGTTGCCGGGAATGGTCATGGCGTCGGACCGCATCAAGGCCCGGATCCAGTCGGGATTTTCGTCCCGCAGGCCGATATACAGCGCCTCGGGATCCATCAGCCGGTTCTCGCCGCCCTGCGCCGCCGGGCGTGAGCAATGCAGCAACAGGCCGCGCACCCGTTGCGTCGCTTCGTTGTAATAGCCGTCGGTGTGCCAGGCGATGGGGCGGTCGGTATAGGGAATGTAGCGCGACCGGGTGCCGTCGCGATGCACGGCCAGGGGGGTGATGCCGTCATCGTCGGCCAGATGGTTGCCGTCCAGCCGGGCCAGGCCCAGCGACAGCCCCAAGGCCCGCAAGGCCTGCTTGTCGTCGCGCCCGGGATGCGGACGGCGTTCGACATAGACCGCCATGTTGCAGGCGGCCACCAGAAACATCAGACGCCGGCGCTCGTCGGCCGTGGGCTGCGCGATGTCGTCGACCTCGACCAGCAGGTCGGCGATCCGGGCCGGATAACCGGCCAGACGGGCCTTTCGCCATGCCGCGTAAGCCGATTCGTCGTCAGGATCGAAATGTGGCGCCGCAGCATAAGGGGGAACCCTATTGCCGGGGGCCTCTCCAGAGGCATATTCTCTTGTCATATCAATCCCTTTTCAACAAACCGCAGTGAACGAAAGAATCCGCTTGGATCGGACTGCCGCACAATATTATAATCAATGAATGTAACAGGGCTACCGACAAGAATGGCCCGGATAAAGGGATGGTTCCAAGGCTGGCGAAAACGCCTCCTGGAAATTCGATGTAGCTAGACGAGACCTCGCTCCGGGTGGGCCGGCGGCGAGGGCAGGGCTGGTGACGCGCGCCCGCGCCGAACCCGCCATGACACTGACGGTCAGGGAGAAGAGGACAATGTCGAAGAAGATGCCCGAGACCCCGCTTCTGGATCAGCTGGAAAGCGGCCCGTGGCCGAGCTTCGTGACCGGCCTGAAGCGGCTGGCCACCGACGAGGGCAAGCCCTATGCCGACTACATGAAAAGCCTGCTGGGTCAGCTTGAAAAAAGCTACGAGACCCGCAAGGGCTATTGGAAGGGCGGCACCGTCGGCGTGTTCGGCTATGGCGCCGGCGTCATTCCCCGCTTCTCGGAAATCGCCGAGCAGTTCCCGGACTCGTCGGAATTCCACACCATCCGCATCATGCCGGCGCCCGGCTTCTTCTATGACACCAAGACGCTGCGCCAGATGTGCGACATCTGGGCCGAGCACGGCTCGGGCCTGATCGCCCTGCACGGCCAGTCGGGCGACATCATGCTGCAGGGCGCACGCACCGATCAGGTGCAGCCGGCCTGGGACAAGATCAACGAAATGGGCTTCGACATGGGCGGCGCCGGCGCCGGCGTGCGCACCGCCGCCTCGTGCATCGGTCCGGCCCGTTGCGAGCAGTCCTGCTACGACACCCTGCGCGCCCATCGCGAGATCATCAACGACTTCACCGACGACATTCACCGGCCCAGCCTGCCCTACAAGATGAAGTTCAAGTTCTCGGGCTGCGCCAACGACTGCGCCAACGCCACCCAGCGCGCCGACGTGGCCATCCTGGGCACCTGGCGTGACGACATGCAGGTCAACCAGGACGAGGTGAAGGCCAAGGTCAAGCAGCTGGGCCGCAAGGAATTCATCAATCAGGTGATCCGCATGTGCCCGACCCAGGCGCTGGCCCTGAACGACGACGACACCCTGGACGTCGACAACAAGTCGTGCGTGCGCTGCATGCACTGCATCAACGTCTGCACCAAGGCCCTGAAGCCCGGCAAGGACCGCGGCGTCTGCATCCTGGTCGGCGGCAAGCGCACCCTGAAGATCGGCGACCTGTTCGGCAGCGTCGTCATCCCCTTCATGAAGCTCGATACCGACGAGGATTACGAGCGCCTGGTCGAACTGGCCCACAACATCCTGGACTTCTTCGCCGAGAACGCCCTGGAGCACGAGCGCACCGGCGAAATGATCGAGCGCATCGGCCTGGTCAACTTCCTGGAAGGCCTGGGACTGGACCTGGACGTCAACATGATCGCCCAGCCGCGCGCCAACTCGTATATCCGCACCGACGGGTGGGACGACGAAGTGCGCAAGTGGAACGAGCGCAAGACCGCCGCGGCCGAGTAATCGGGACAACCATAAAAGCGAATTAGGGAGCTAGGACGATGAGCCAACTGCGCCGTCCCGAAGAACATGGTGTGCCCGAGGCCACCCAGTACATGCATCCGGTTCTGAAGAAGAACTACGGTCAATGGGCCTACCACGACCGTCCCCGTCCCGGCGTTCTGCGCCACGTCGCCAACAACGGCGACGCGGTGTTCACCGTCAAGGCCGGCACCCAGCGCCAGATGGACGTCTATACCATCCGCACGCTGTGCGACATCGCCGACCAGTTCTGCGACGGCTATGTCCGCTTCACCATCCGCTCGGCGGTCGAGTTCATGACCCCCGACGAGGCCAAGGTCAAGCCGCTGATCGAGGCGCTGGAAAAGGCCGGCTTCCCGGTGGGCGGCACCGGCAACTCGGTGGGCTTCATCAGCCACACCCAGGGCTGGCTGCATTGCGACATCCCCGGCACCGACGCCTCGGGCGTGGTCAAGTCGCTGATGGACCAGCTGTCGGACGAGTTCAAGAACGAAGAGATGCCCAACCGGGTGAAGATCACCACCAGCTGCTGCCAGATCAATTGCGGCGGCCAGGGTGACATCGCCATCAACATCCAGCACACCAAGCCGCCGGTGATCAACCACGATCTGGTGGCCGGCGTCTGCGAACGCCCGGCGGTCATCGCCCGCTGCCCCGTCGCCGCCATCCGGCCGGCGCTGGTCAACGGCAAGCCCAGCCTGGAAGTCGACGAGAAGAAGTGCGTGTGCTGCGGCGCCTGTTTCCCGCCCTGCCCGCCCATGCAGATCAACGACCCGGTCAATTCCAAGATCGCCATCTGGGTCGGCGGCAAGCATTCCTCGACCCGTTCCAAGCCGATGTTCCACAAGCTGGTGGCCGCCGGTATTCCGAACAACGCCCCGCGGTGGCCGGAAGCCGCCGAGGTGGTCAAGTCGATCCTGGGCGCCTACAAGCAGGATGCCCGGGCGTGGGAGCGCATGGGCGAGTGGATCGAACGGATCGGCTGGCCGCGCTTCTTCGAGCTGACCGGCCTGCCGTTCACCAAGTACCATGTGGACAACTGGCGCGGTGGCCGTTCGAACCTGAACCAATCGGCTCACCTGCACTTCTAGTGTCTCTTGCCCGCGGAAGCCGCCAGACCGGCTTCCGCGGGC
>CAJANN010000114.1 GCA_903941095.1 uncultured Rhodospirillaceae bacterium
GGGCTGGCCATGTTCCCCTCGGGCAGTTCGGCCATGTTCGGCCATACCCGCGCCTTGCTTGATCTGGTCAGCCGCATCGTCAACCAGCTTCCCAACAAGGTTTCCATCTCCGGCCATACCGATTCCATCCCGTTCCGCGACCCCTCGGGATACACCAATTGGGAATTGTCCGCAGACCGCGCCCTGGCCAGCCGCCGGGCCTTGCTGGCCTCGGGGGTTCCGGAAGACCGCATCGACCGCATCGTCGGCCGTGCCGACACCGATCCCTTCATCGTTGCCGACCCCAAGGCACCGCGCAATCGCCGCATCAGCATCATCCTGCTGCGCGAAAACGATGCCAATCCGCCCCCCGAATTGCCGGCCACCAAGCAACCGGCCCCGGTCAAGCCCACAGGCCCGCTGCCCGGCAAGGGCTGACCCGGACCAACCGAGGGAAGGCGATGACGGACTCCGATACCCCCCTGATCCCATCCCCTGCCCCTGCCGGAGAATGGGCCGATCCCTGGACCCGGCCCGAACTTTTCCGGGGCGTCACGCTACGCCGGATTCTCGCCTACATCGTCGATGCAGGCATCGTTTTGTGCATCTCCGGCATGCTGTGGGTGATCATGCTGTTGCTGGGGGTTCTGACCTTCGGCCTGCTGTTTCCCCTGCTGCCGCTGGTCCTGGCCCTGATCCCCCTGATCTACCATGCCGCCCTGGTCGGGGGGGCCGGTTCCGCCACCTGGGGAATGCGGCTGTTCGGTCTGCAGGTGGTCAGCGTTGCCGCGGCCCGCAATGGATTCGATGGACGTCCGAGCATGACCCAGGCCATCATCCAGATCGTGTCCTTTTATGGATCGGTGGTCATGACCGGCTCGCTGATCCTGGTGGTGGCCCTGTTCAACGCCAGGCGGCGCACCTTGCACGACTGGCTGTCGGGAACGGTGGTGGTAAACATCCCGGGCAATCCCACCACATGAGGGGCATCGGCGGCCCCGTCGTGGCCGGACCTATTTGAGCCGGACCCATTTGAGATCGAGCGCGATGGACCATGTTCCCCTGAAACGGCCGCACTTTTTCTTCACCACGGCCCCGCTGCCCTGTCCGTACATCGCCGGCCGCCTTGAGCGCAAGATCGTCACCGAACTGAACGGTCCCGACGCCGAGTCCCTGCACGAAGCCCTGTCGCGTGCCGGCTTCCGCCGCAGTCACTCCATCGCCTATACCCCAGCCTGCCCCGGCTGTTCGGCCTGCATCCCGGTCCGCATCGTCGTCGGGGATTATCGCCCCGGCCGCACCACCCGCCGGGTCTGCAGGGCCAATGCCGATCTGGCCGTCCGCATCGTTCCGGCCCGTGCCACCGCGGAACAATACCGGCTGTTCAACCGTTATCAGGAATCCCGCCACGCCGGCGGCGACATGGCTCTGATGGGCTTTTACGATTACCGCTCTATGGTCGAGGACAGCCCCATCGACACCTTTCTGGTCGAATTCCGCACCGCCGACGGCACGCTGATGGCCGTCTGCCTGACCGACCGCATGTCCGACGGATTGTCTGCCGTCTACAGCTTCTTCGAACCCGACGCCGCCCGCCAGTCCCTGGGAACCCTGGCGGTCCACTGGCTGGTCCAGGAAGCCGCCCGTTGCGGACTGCCGTTCGTCTATCTGGGCTATTGGATCGGCGAAAGCCGCAAGATGGTCTACAAGACACGGTTCCGCCCCCTGGAGGCATTCGGTCCCAACGGATGGGTCCTGCTG
The DNA here is from genome assembly GCA_903941095.1 of uncultured Rhodospirillaceae bacterium. Taxonomy (GTDB): domain Bacteria; phylum Pseudomonadota; class Alphaproteobacteria; order Rhodospirillales; family Magnetospirillaceae; genus Magnetospirillum. The sequence goes on from CAJANN010000114.1 coordinate 1,741, forward strand.
GACCCTGCGGCCATGCCGACCGAGGATGGTCTACCCCAGGGTGATCTGCGCTGACTGTGGTTTTCCGAAATCTCCCCAGGCGACAACTGGTACGACCAGACCGGCCGTGGCATAGTACGGCGAAACAACGATAATTTATCGATCTTTCCAGGGAGGATAGGCATTGGCCGCATTACTATCGCTAAGCGCCATGATCGATCGCTTGAATGCTTCGGTTGGCCGTACCGTCTATTGGCTGGTTCTGGTCATGGTTCTGGTCAGTTCCGGAAATGCCGTCGTCCGCTACCTGCTGAACACCAGCTCCAATGCATGGCTGGAAATTCAATGGTATCTGTTCTCTGGGGTATTCCTGCTGTCTTCCGGCTACACGCTGCTGCGCAACGAACATATTCGCATCGATGTGGTGACCGGCCGCTTCAGCCGAACCACCCAGGTATGGATCGATATCGTCGGCACTCTGTTCTTCCTGATGCCGATGGCTGCCCTGATTTTGTGGCTGTCCATTCCCGTCTTCACCCAATCCCTGATGGGGGGCGAGCAATCCAGCGATGCCGGCGGACTGATTCGCTGGCCGGTCAAGCTGATGATACCCGTCGGCTTCAGTCTGCTGTTGCTGCAAGGTCTTTCCGAACTGATCAAGAAGGTCGGTTTCCTGACCGGCGCGGCCTCTGACCCGGGCGCTCCTGCCACCGGCCATCACGGAGGCGAACAATGAGCGCCTTCATCATCGCCAACATGGCGCCGCTGATGTTCGGCGCCCTGGTCGCCTTCCTGCTGTTCGGCTATCCCGTGGCCTTCGCCCTGGCCGCCAACGGGATCGTCTTCGGTCTGTTGGGTATCGAACTGGGACTGCTGAGCGCCAATCTGTTTCAGGCCCTGCCCGAGCGTATTTTCGGCATCATGCGCAACGACACGCTGCTGGCGATTCCCTTCTTCACCTTCATGGGACTGATCCTGGAACGCAGCGGCATGGCCGAGGACCTGCTCGACACGGTCGGGCAACTGTTCGGCCCCGTCCGTGGCGGCCTGGCCTATGCGGTGATCTTCGTCGGCGCTCTGCTGGCGGCCACTACCGGCGTCGTCGCCGCCAGCGTCATCTCGATGGGCCTGATCTCGCTGCCGATCATGCTGCGCTACGGCTATGACCGCCGGGTGGCATCGGGGGTGATCGCCGCCTCCGGTACCCTGGCCCAGATCATTCCGCCATCCCTGGTGCTGATCATCATGGCCGACCAGTTGGGCCGCTCGGTCGGCGACATGTATGCCGGCGCCTTCGTGCCCGGCTTCATCCTGACCGGCCTTTATGCCGGATACGTCCTGCTGCTGACCGTCTTCAAGCCCAACATGGCCCCGGCCCTGCCGCTGGAAGCGCGCAGTCTGCGGGGGCTGAAGCTGCTGCAACGGGTCCTCTATTCCCTGGTCCCGCCCCTGGTCCTGATCTTCCTGGTTCTGGGAACGATCTTCGTTGGCGTCGCCACCCCGACCGAGGGTGGAGCGATGGGAGCGACCGGCGCTCTGATCCTGGCCCTGGCTCGGCGCAAGCTGTCATGGTCGCTGATGCGTCAGGCAATGGACACCACGGCCAAACTGTCCAGTTTCGTGGTGTTCATCCTGGTGGGGTCGACGGTATTCGGTCTGGTATTCCGCGGCGTCAACGGCGACCTGTGGGTGGAACACCTGCTGACCGGCCTGCCGGGCGGCCAGATTGGCTTCCTGATTTTCGTCAACCTGCTGATGTTCGTGCTGGCCTTCTTTCTCGATTTCTTCGAACTGGCCTTCATCCTGGTGCCGTTGCTGGGGCCGGTGGCGGAAAAGATGGGGATCGACCTGATCTGGTTCGGCGTGCTGCTGGGCGTCAACATGCAGACCTCGTTCATGCA
>CAJANN010000115.1 GCA_903941095.1 uncultured Rhodospirillaceae bacterium
GGATACGAAGCCCGAATGAATCATCCGGGCTTCGTATCAGATGGGGCCGCCCGCCGCCGATTGCAAAGCGTCAGCCGGCCGCCACGTCGATGACCACCCGGCCGCGCACCTCGCCCTTCAGGATGCGTGCCCCCAGTTCGGGCAGGTCGGTCAGACGGGCCTGAGACGTCATCCGGTCCAGCAGATCCAGGTCCATGTCGCCGGCCAGCCGCCGCCATGCCGCCAGCCGGCGGGGCGTCGGGCACTGGGCGCTGTCGATGCCCAGCAGGTTGATGCCGCGCAGCAGGAAGGGCAGCACCGTGGTCGCCAGTTCGACGCCGCCGGCATTGCCGCACGCCGCGGCGGCGCCGCGCATCTTCAGGGACGCCAGGACGGCGGCCAGGGTCGGCCCGCCGACGCTGTCGACGCAGCCGGCCCAGCGTTCGGCCAGCAGCGGCTTGCCTGCGCCGCCGGACAGTTCCGCCCGGTCCACCACCGTGGCCGCCCCCAGCGAGCGCAGATAATCGTGCTGGCTGGCCCGCCCGGTCGAGGCCGCCACCCGATAGCCCCGCCGGGCCAGCAGAACGGTGGCGACGCTGCCCAGACCGCCGGCGGCGCCGGTGACCAGCACCTCGCCGTCGCCGTCGGGCGCCAGTCCGTGTTCTTCCAGGGCCATCACCGCCAGCATGGCGGTCAGGCCGGCGGTGCCCAGGGACATCGCCTGACGGGTGGTCAGGCCGTCCGGCAGCGGCACCAGCCAGTCGGCCTTGACGCGGGCCTTCTGTCCATAGCCGCCCCAATGGATCTCGCCGACGCGCCAGCCGGTCAGCACCACCTTGTCGCCGGGCTTCCAGGCCGGGGAATCCGACGATTCCACCGTGCCCGCGAAATCGATGCCCGGCACATGCGGGTAGGTCCGCACCAGGCGGCCCAGGCCGCCCAGGATCAGCCCGTCCTTGTAGTTCAGCGTGCTCCATTCCACCCGCACGGTGACGTCGCCGGCCGGCAGGTCCGCATCGTCCAGGTGGCGCAGCGACGGCACCACCTTGCCATCGGTCTCATGCAGCATCAGGGCGGCAAAGCTGGTCATGGTGTCCTCCGGAAAAGGATTGTTCAGATCCGCTCGGACAGCCAGATGGCCAGCCGGCAGCCGGTCTTGATCGCCGCCGACAGAACCGGATAGCCCGGTGCCTTCTCGGCGTCGTTGGCCAGACCGATATCGCGGTGTTCCAGTTCCTCGCGGCGGAACCGTTCGATGGTGGCCTTCAGTTCGGCCTCGTCGTCGCCCAGGCGGGCGGCCTGGTCGGCGTAATGCTCGTCGATGGCTTCTTCCACCGCCACCGTGCAGGCCATCGCCGCCCGTTCGCCCAGCAGGGCGGTCCCCGCCCCCAGCGCGAAGCCGGCCACATGCCACAGGGGGGCCAGGACGGTGGGACGCACCCCGCGCTCGCCGATCAGCCGGTCGAAAGTGTCCAGATGGTGCTGTTCCTGGGCCGCCATATGCGCCAGCAGCGGCCCGTGGCGCCCCTTGCCCAGCACCGCCCGCTGGCCCTGATAGATGCGCACGGCCCCCAGTTCGCCGGCCTGGTCGACCCGCAGGAAACGGGCCACCAGCTGGTCGCGGGTGGGATCGCCGGGGATGCGGTCTTCTGCGGTCTTCATCGCCATTCCTTCCGCCGGGCGGCCAGGACCAGCACGATCAGGGCCAGACCGCCGGAAAAGGGCACGTTCATCGCCGCCATCGTGATGCCGTGCCATTGCCATGCCGGTTCGTCGCAACGGGCTTCGACCGGCTTGCTCATCATGGCCGCCAGGTCGCCGGCGGGCACCGGCCCGGCCGGTGCGGCGGCACAGGACGACGCCCACCATTTCTGCTCGACCCCGACATGGTAGACGGCGATCCCCGAATTGACCAGAAAAGCCAGCCCGGCCGCCGCCATCAGCCGGCGCCGGACCACGGGACGCACCGCCGGCAGCAAGGCCAGGGCCGCCAGTCCGCCGGCAATGGCGAACGGCACCCGCTGGGTCAGGCACAGGATGCAGGGACGCAGGCCGAAACCGAATTCGGCGACGAAAGCGAAGGCCAGGGCCAGCACGCTGACGGCCAGCACGAACAGGGGCAGGCGAAACGGAACGGACATGCACCGCACCATAGCATCGGCGCTTCGGCTTGACCACTGCCGCCGGGACGGGGACAATCGCCGCCCCAGACCGGAGGCCACATGGACCTGTCAACCCTTCGCGCCGGCGGCAAGGCCGCCCTGGCCCGCGCCCTGGCCCAGCTGGAGCGCGCCCCCGACGCCCCCGAGACGGTGGCCCTGCTGAACGCCGCCTATGCCGCCCCCGCCGCCCACGTGGTGGGCATGACCGGCCCGCCGGGGGTGGGCAAATCGACGCTGATGAATGCCCTGATCGGCCATTGGCGCGGCCAGGGCCGCACCGTGGCCTGCATCGCAATCGACCCGTCGTCGCGCCGGTCGGGCGGCGCTCTGCTGGGCGACCGCACCCGCCTGTCCACCGACCCCGAGGACCAGGGCATCTTCGTGCGGTCGATGGCCGCCCGCGACCGCCTGGGCGGACTGGCGGCGCTGACCGTGTCGGCGATGGTGCTCATGCGCGCCCTGTACGACGTGGTGCTGATCGAGACGGTGGGCGTCGGCCAAAGCGAAACCGACGTGGTCGGCGTCGCCGACACCGTGCTGTTCTGCGTGCAGCCGGGATCGGGGGATTCGCTGCAATTCATGAAGGCCGGCATCGCCGAGATCCCCCATGTGGTGGTGGTCACCAAGGCCGACATGGAACAGGCCGCCAGCCGGGCCCGCGCCGACGTCATGGGGGCGCTGTCCCTGGGCGGCGCCGACGAGACCGCCGGCTGGACCGTGCCGGTCCTGCTGGTGTCGTCGCAGCGCGGCAGCGGCCTCGGCCCGCTGGCCGCCGCCATCGACGGCCACGCCGCCCATCTGGCCGAAGGCGGGCGCCTGGCCCTGGCCCGGCAGGGCCAGGCGGAACAGTGGCTGTCCGAAGCGGTACGCGAACGCTGGGGCCGCGAAGGAATGCGCCGGGCCGGGCCTTTGTCGCTGCCGGAGGGCACCTCTCCCTTCCAGCGGCTGGCCGAGATCAACGCCCGCCTGCACCATACCTGAGCGCCATCCCCGGATATTGACAATCGCCCGGGTTGGGCAGACCATCCAGCCAAAGAACACGGGGGTGCGGTGCGGTGACGGCTTCCTTGCCGGCCATGAGTACTACGGTCGTGCTTGAACACGAGCTGCTTGAGCTTGTGTCTTCGCTTGTCTGCCTGCTGAAGACCGGCCGCATCACCTTCATCAACGAAGCCGGCCGGCGCATGCTGGGCCTGAGTTCATCGGATCAGGCCATCGGCGCCGCCTTCGAATCCTTCGTCGTCGAGGATTACCGCTTCCTGATGGAGGCCGGCTGGAAATTGCTGGCGGAAGAGGATTTCCTGCCGCTGAAACTGGTCCGCCGCGACGGGTCCTCGTTCGAGGCCGAATTGCGGGTCCGCCGCGTTCAGACCCCGGACGAGACCTTCCTGCTGGAAGGGCGCGACATCTCGAAATTCGTCCGTTCGGCGGAAGCCCTGCGCGAGCGGGAAGAACGCCTGCAGGGCGTCCTGGCCTCGGTGGCGGAAGGGATCGTCACCATCAACGATTCCGGCCGCATCGAATCGGCCAACCCCGCCGCCGAGCAGATGTTCGGCTTCGAGCGCGGCAAGCTGACCGGGCTGGACATGCTGAGCATACTGCCCGAACCCGACCGCGACCGTCACATGCGCTTTTTCGACGCCTACATGGCCGGGCTGTTCCCGACCCTGATGGGCCGGCAGGTCGAAGGCCGCGGCCTGCGCGCCGACGGCACGGTGTTTCCGATGGAAATCTCGGTCAGCGAGTTGCGCCACGGCCGCCACCGCCTGTTCACCGCCATCCTGCGCGACATCTCGGAACGCAAGGAAACCGAGGAACGCATCCGCCGGCTGGCGCACCACGACAGCCTGACCGGACTGCCCAACCGCAACCTGCTGACCGACCGCATGGAACTGGCCCTGGCCCGCGCCGCCCGCAACCGCGCGCGCATGGCCCTGCTTTACGTCGACCTGGACCGTTTCAAGCCGATCAACGACGCCCTGGGGCACGAGGCCGGCGACGTCGTCCTGCGCAAGGTGGCGGACCGGCTGGTGCGGTGCGTCCGGTCGTCCGACACCGTTTCCCGCGTCGGCGGCGACGAGTTCGTGGTGGTGCTGGAAAGCGTCACCCGCCGGGAAGAGGCGGCCATCGTCGCCCGCAAGATCATCGAGGCCCTGGCCCACCCCATCGACTACCGGGGCATTCCCTGCCAGATCGGCGCCTCGATCGGCGGCGCCCTGTTCCCCGACGACGGCACCACCCTGGACGAGATCAGCAAGGCCGCCGACATCGCCATGTACCGGGTCAAGCATACCGGCCGCAACGATTTCCGCTTCTATTCCGAACTGCCGGATTCCCAGCCGGGCTAGCCCGGCTCGCCCTCGGGCAGAACCGCCCAGGCCGGAACCGCCGGCACCAGAACCGCCTGACCGCAGGTCAGGGGCTGGCCGGACCGCACCTGTTCCAGCCGCAGCAGCGCCAGACCGCTGCCGCCCGCGGCGCTGCGCATCTCGCCGGCTTCGGTCTCGCCGGCCATGACCGGGGTGCCCGGAGCCGGCACCGGCCCCGTTATGTCCACCGGCAGCAGGCGTTTGCGCACCAGCGCGCGATATTTGGTCCGGGCCGTCAGTTCCTGCCCCATGTAGCATCCCTTGGCGAAATCGACGCCGCCCAGTTCGTCGAAGCCGTTTTCCAGCAGCAGGGCCTTTTCCACCGGCATGTCGCGGCTGCCGTCGGGCAGGCCCAGCCGGATGCGGGCCTCGTCCCAAAGGGCGAAGGGGGCCTCGGCCAGACCGGCGGCCCGCAGCGCCTGATCGTCGGCGGCATAGACGCGCAGCCCGGCTTCGGCCAGCCGGGGATCGACGAAACAGCCGCCGCGGGCGGCACCGGCCCGGTCGGGCAGGCCGCAGGCGGCGGCGGCGCCATCGCCGAAAACGGCGTGGACCGCCAGTTCCCCGGTGATGGCGATGCCGACCTTCGACCGCAGCCTGTACATCGTCAGCTTCTTGCGGAAGGCCTCGGCCCGCTCGGCCTCGACGTCGATCAGGAAGGCCCCGTCCACCTCGGCGATGAACAGATCCCACAGGAACTTGCCCTGCGGGGTCAGGAACGCCGCCCAGATGGCCCGCTCCGGCCCGGCCTTGCCGATATCGTTGGAAATCAGTCCTTGCAGGAAGGTCCGGCGATCCTCGCCGTCGATGGTCAGGACGGTGCGGGGCAGACGGGTGAAACTGGCGGGCATGATCGGTCCTTCCTGCTGACGGCAGGAAAAAAGGTGGGGCAACCGGCCCGGCTTGGCAAGACCCGACCGCACGTCCTATAAAGGGGAACGATGCATATCACGCTGGTCGACGATTCCATTCCTTTCGATGGCTATACCGCCTCGGCCCGGCCGCTGGGCGGGGCGGAAAAGGCGTTCGCCGCCCTGCCCGGCGCCCTGTCGCGGCGGGGCCACAGCGTGGCGGTGTTCAACCGCTGCCGCTGGAGCATGTTCATCGAGGGCGCCCAGTGGGAAACCTTCGAAGGCCGGAAGCCGCTGACCACCGACGTGCTGATCGCCCTGCGCAAGCCGCCGCTGCTGGAATTCGTCCGCCAGGCCCGAAAGCGGGTGCTGTGGCATACCAGCCCGGGCCGCTTCCTCGACCGCAAGCCGACCCGCCGCCTGCTGGACGACCACCGGCCGCTGGTGCTGCTGTGTTCCCAGGCCCAGGCGACGGACTGGCAGGCCCGCGGACTGGCGGTGGGGTTGCTGCCGCCGGCCCTGAAATCCGACTTCCTGAACCCCGCTCAGGTCGAGGAGGCCGGCCCGCCCCGGGCCATCGTCACCTCGCATCCGGCCCACGGCCTGGACTGGCTGGTCGACCTGTGGGTGGACCGCATCCATCCGGCGGTTCCCCAGGCGGAACTGCACATCCATTCCACCGGGCTGGCCAACGCCGCCCAGGGCAACGGCATCGAGCCGGAACTGGAACCGCTGGCGCTGAAGGTCTTCGCCGCCAAGGCGCAGAACGTCGTGGTCGAACGGCCCCAGGGCGACCATCTGATGGCCCAGGCCTTCCAGCAGGCGGCGGTGCATCTGTATCCCGGCCATCCCGACGACGCCACCGCCTTCACCCTGATGGAAAGCCAGGCCTGCGGCATCCCGGCGGTCCTGCGTCCGCTGGGGGCCGCGCCGGAACGGGTGGCCGACGGGCGCTCGGCCTATGTCGCCCCCGACACCGACGCCTTCGCCAACCTGACCACCACCTTGCTGGGCAATGCCGACCTGCGCCGGTCGCTGGGGGCCGAGGCCCGCGCCCTGTACGCCGGGCGGACCTGGGATGCCGCCGCCCTGCGGCTTGAGGCGATGATCGCATGACCCGCCTGCTGCAGGCGATGGCCGGGGCCGAACATGGCGGGGCCGAGGCGTTCTTCGAGCGCCTGGCCCTGGCCCTGCAGCGCGCCGGGCTGGACCAGCACGTGCTGATCCGCCGCAATGCCCGCCGCGCCGCAATGCTGCGCGACGGCGGCGTCGCCGTCACCGAGCTGCCCTTCGGCGGCGTCCTGGACGTGGCGACGCATTGGGGCTTCCGCCGCGCCGTCGCCCGCTTCCGCCCGACCATCGCCCTGACCTGGATGAACCGCGCCACCCGCTTCTGTCCGCGCGGCCGCTTCGTCCATGTCGGACGGCTGGGCGGCTATTACGACCTGAAATATTATCGCGATTGCGGCCATCTGATCGGCAACACCCCCGACCTCCGCAACTGGCTGGTCGAACAGGGCTGGCCGCCGGCCAGCGCCCATTATGTTCCCAACTTCGTGTCCGACATCCGGGCGGCGGCGGCCCCGCGCAAGGCGTTCTCGACCCCGCCGCAGGCGCCGCTGATCTTCGCCCTGGGGCGGCTGCACGCCAACAAGGCCTTCGACGTCCTGCTGAAGGCGCTGACCGACGTTCCCGGCGCCTATCTGTGGATAGCCGGCGACGGCCCCCTGCTGGGCGAACTGGAACGGCTGGCCTCGCGCCTGGGGGTGATGCCGCGGGTGCGCTTCCTGGGCTGGCGCGAGGACATCGCCGCCCTGCATGCCGCCGCCGACCTGTTCGTCTGCCCGTCGCGCCACGAGCCGCTGGGCAACGTGGTGATCGAGGCCTGGGCCCAGGGCAAGCCGGTGATCGCCTGCGCCGCACAAGGGCCGTCGCAACTGATCCGGACCGGCAAGACCGGCCTGCTGACCCCGGTCGACGACGCCCCGGCCCTGGCCGCCGCCATCCGCCACCTGCTGACCGACCCGGCCTTTGCCGCCGGACTGGGCGCCGCCGGCCGCGCCGCCTTCGAGGCGGACTACACCGAAGCGGCGGTGGTGGCCCGCTATCTCGATTTCTTCCGTCAGGTCGCCGGCTGATGTGCGGCATCGCCGGCATCGTCGCCCCTGCCGGATGCCGCCCGGACCCGCACCTGCTGGACCGGCTGGAAGCCGCCCTGGCCCATCGCGGCCCCGATGGCAGCGGCCGCCATTGCCGCGGCCCCGTCGCCTTCGTGCAGACCCGCCTGTCGATCATCGACCTGGAAGGCGGCCGCCAGCCCATCCTGGACGGAGCCGGGCGGGCCATCGTCGCCAACGGCGAGATCTACAATTACATCGAACTGAAGGCCGCCCTGCCCGGAATCGGCTTCGCCACCGGATCCGATTGCGAACCGCCGCTGCATCTGTACGGCCGCGACGGCGACGCCTTCACCGCCGCCTTGCGCGGCATGTACGCCATCGCCATCGACGATTCCGTCGCCGGCCGGGTGGTGCTGGCCCGCGACCCCTTCGGCATCAAGCCGCTTTACGTGGCGGAAGGCGATTGGGGCGTGGCCTTCGCCTCGGAGGCGCAGGCCCTGGTCGCCTGCGGTCTGGTGCCCCCCATCGTCGAGCCCCAGGCCCTGGCCGAACTGCTGCAACTGCAGTTCACCTGCGGCACCGGCACCATTTTCTCCGGCATCCGCCGCCTGGCCCCGGGCGAGCTGGTCGTCATCGAAAACGGCCGCATCGCCGCCAGCCGGCAAAGCCCGCCGCTGCCTTCCGGCCCCGGCGGCACCGCGCCCGGCCGCGCCGATGACGAGGCCGGTCTGCTGGACCAGTTGGACCGGGTTCTGGCCGGTTCGGTCGAGATGCACCAGCGGGCCGACGTGCCCTATGGCATGTTCCTGTCGGGCGGAATCGATTCGTCGGCTTTGCTGGCGCTGATGGCCCGGCTGAACCCGCGTCCGGTCCTGGCCTTCACCGCCGGCTTCCCCGGCACGGCGGCCAGGGACGAGCGCGAGCACGCCCGCCGGCTGGCCGCCGCCGTCGGCGCCCGCCACGTGGAAGTGGACTTCACCGAAACCGATTTCTGGACGCTGCTGCCCCGGGTCGCGGCGGCGATGGACGACCCGGCCGCAGATTACGCCTGCCTGCCCACCTTCAAGCTGGCCGCCCGGGCGCGCGACGAGGTCAAGGTCATCCTGGCCGGCGAGGGCGGCGACGAGCTGTTCGGCGGCTATGGCCGCTATCGCGGCGCCATGCGGCCGTGGCCGCTGACCCGGGCGATGCGCCGCAAGGGGACCTTCGACGGTCTCGGCCTGCTGCATCCCTTCCCCGCCGGCTGGCGCGACCGCTTCGCGGCGGCCGAGCGCGCCGCCCGCCAGCCGGGCCGGTCCAGACTGCAGGCGGCCCAGGCCACCGATTGCGCCGACTGGCTGCCCAACGACCTGCTGATCAAGGCCGACCGCTGCCTGATGGCCAACGGAATCGAGGGTCGGGTCCCTTTTCTCGATTCCCGGGTGGCCGCCTTCGCCTTCGCCCTGCCCGACCGCTGGAAGGTCCGCAACGGCCTGGGCAAGTGGCTGCTGCGCCGCTGGCTGGACCGCGCCCTGCCGGCGGCCCTGCCCTTTTCGCCCAAGCGGGGCTTCACCGTGCCGGTGGGGGAATGGATGGCAGGATCGCCGCATCTGGGGCCATTGCTGGCAAAGGACCCGGCCATCGCCGCCATCGCCCGGCCGGGCGCGGTGACAGCCCTGTTCCGGACCGGCGATCCCAAAACGTCCTTCGCCCGCTGGACCCTGCTGTTCTATGCCCTGTGGCATCGCCGCCACATCCGGGGCGCTGCGCCCGAAGCGGACGTGCTGGGCTGCCTGGAAGACTGAACGGTCACTTCCGGTCCAGCCGCAATTCGATTCGCCGGTTTCTGGCGTAGGCGGCCTCGGTGTCGGCTGTGTCCAGGGGCTGGAATTCGCCCATGCCGGCCGCCGCCAGTCGGTCCGGGGCGATCCCTTCGGCAATCAGGGCACGTACCACGCTGATGGCCCGGGTGGTGGACAGTTCCCAGTTGGACGGGAAGCGGTCGCTGGCGATCGGCCGGCGGTCGGTGTGACCGTCGACGCGCAGGACCCAGTCGATATCCTTGGGCATCTGCCGCGAGATATCCTTCAGCGTCGCCGCCAGCTTGCGCACCTGCTCGCGCCCGGCCGGCCCCAGTTCGGCCGAAGCGGTGCCGAACAGCAGTTCCGATTGCAGGGCGAAGCGATCGCCTTCGACGCGGATCCCGGGCCGTTCCCCCAGAACCTTGCGCAGGCGTCCGAAGAATTCCGAACGGTATTTCTGCAGTTCCTCGACTTTGGCGGCCAAGGCCACATTCAGCCGCTTGCCCAGATCGGCGATCTGGATCTTCTGTTCGCGATCGCGGACATCCGATGCATCCAGTGCAGCGGCGATGCGGGCCAGTTCCTGCTTCATCACCTCGATCTGCCGGTTCAGCAGAGCGGCCTGGGTCCGAGCCTCCTCGGACAGCCGCCGTTCGCTCGTCACCGCCCCCTGGCTGGACGACAAGGCTGCGTCCAGGGCAATGATCCTGGCCTCCAGCCCCGCCTTCAGCACCTCCAGGGCGGAAACCTCGCGCTCAAGCCCGGCGGCCCGTTCGACGGCCCCGTCACGCTCGCCGCGAGTGGATTTCAGCTCGCCGTCCAGACGGTCCAGATCGCTCCGCAGGGCTATTGCGGCGTTTTTCTCCAGTGACAGCTGCTCGGCCAGTCCGGCCAGTTCGCGGCCCAGGCTGCCGATGACCTGATTGCGGCTGTTCAGCGCCTGCCCGAGAACGAACTGGGCCAGAACGAAAACAAGCAGGGTGAAGACGACGACCATGACCAGAGAGGCCAAGGCATCGACGAATCCGGGCCAGATGTCCGGCGATCGGCGCAGGCGGCGGAAGGCCATTACGACCTCTCCGCCGAATCCCGGGCGGCGGCGGCGATGGTGCGGGCCAGCAACCGGAATTCCGAACGCAATTCCGTCACCAGCTCGTTGCGGATGGCGACGGTTTCGCCGACCAGCATCTCCAACCGGCCATCAATGTTGCGCAGGTGGGTGCGACTGGCCTCGTCCAGTCCCCCGGAGCCATCGGCAAGACGGGCCAGAACCGGACGCAGATCCATCTGCCCCTCGCCCAGTTTCAGCATCAGCGACTGCTCGACCTTCATGTGATCGGACAGAGCCGACAGCCGGTCGGCCAGAGTGCCGAGGGCGGCATTGGCGGACATCCGCCCTTCCTCGCTGCGGCCGATCACCCGCTGCAGGCCATCCAGACTGTCGGCGGTCTGTTCCAGCAATGCCTGGATATAAGCCGGCACATGCTGATCCCCGGCGATGGTCCCCGCACCCAGCCGGGTCTGGGCCGACAGCCATTCCTCCAATTCGTTATAGAACACGTTCTGCGCCCGGCCGGCCTGCAGGTCGAGAAACCCCAGGACCAGCGACCCGGCCAAGCCGAACATCGAGGTGGAAAAGGCAGTCCCCATTCCGGCCAACGGCTTGTCCAATCCGACTTTCAAAGCCTCGAACATCGCCACGGGATCGGTGCCCGACACATCCAGGGTACGGATCACGTCGCCGACCGACCCGATGGTTTGGGACAGCCCCCAGAACGTGCCGAGCAGCCCGAGGAAAATCATCAGCCCGACCATATAGCGGGCCAGTTCACGGCTTTCGTCCAGGCGTGCCGCAATGGAATCGAGCAGAGAACGCAAGGCCACCGCCGACAGGCTGATCCGTTCCTGCCGTTCGCCCAGCATCGAGGACATCGGGGCCAGCAGGCGAAGCCGGCCGGACAGCGCAGGCTGGCCACGGCGCCAGGATTCCACCCAGGCCACCTCGGGCTTGAGCAGCAGTACCTGACGCAAATTCAGGCCGATCCCGATCAGCAAAACCCCCAGGATCAGGCCGTTCAGTACCGGATTGTAGGAGAATGTTCCCCATAGCCCCGACCACAGCAACGTTACCGCCGCAGCCACCAGGGCCAGAAAGACCGCCATCCGGAGCAGATAGGAATTCGGGCTTGTCATCGTTCAATCTCCGCCTCGCCGTCCGGCGACTGTTCTGCAGCAATGTGGCGGCAATACGGCAATGCCGGCGAAATCGGCCGCGCCCGTCAAACTCCCCCTTGACGAGCCCCGCCTGTGTTGGGTACACATGCGGCCTCCCGGTGGCGGGTGTAGCTCAGTTGGTTAGAGCGCCAGGTTGTGGTCTTGGATGTCGTCGGTTCGAATCCGATCACTCGCCCCATCCCCCCTTCTTAGAAGAAGTTCCTGCCCGGCCGGGCAGTCAGGGGCCTTGCCCTAGCAGGGCTCCGAATCCAGGTTAAGAAGTGGCTAATTTCCCCTGGTACATACTCGTCATGCCCGCGCAGGCGGGCATCC
>CAJANN010000116.1 GCA_903941095.1 uncultured Rhodospirillaceae bacterium
AGAGCAGATCGAGATCATGACCAAGGCGGCGTTACGAGCCGCTCTCGACAGCAGGGGATTGTCGCCCTCGAATGGCATCTGCCGCGTATGCAGTCAGCCCATCGAGACGGAGCGGCTGGCTGCCGTACCTCACGCTCAGCAATGCGCAGATTGTGCAGCCGAAGAGGAAGCAGAACGTCAGCGCACCCGTCGTGTTGGTGGCGGTCGCTGATGAAAGTGCCGGGCAGCGGCATTCTCGCAGAAATGTCCCAAGTCGATGGGATGGGGCACGTAACGGTGAAGCTTGATGAGTTGATCACCGAAATCCTGTCGGTCACCGACATTGGCTGCGCGTAGCGATGAACCACTCTGCAACCGACCTGCGAGCCGGTCATTGACCGCAATCCCACGTTAACCCCGAAACGATTTCGCCATGAAGGATGAACGATCATCCCACTTGGACCGCGCATTCGGCGGACTTTGGTTATATGATGGATATCATAGGGCAGTATGAACCGCGCCGAGTCGCTTGGGCGCCGCCCCACAAGCAGGTTCCGCGTTGCACTTGGATATCCCGACGCTGTTCGTCACTTTGGTGCTCGTCTCCTCCATGGCGGGGGCGTTCCTGTGGCTGCAGTATCATTACAACCGGGAAATTCCCGCCACCCTCATAGCCGCCCAGGCGGAGGGCTGCTTGGCACTTGGCTACCTGCTGATCGCTCTACGCGGTACCATCAGCGACGTGGTTTCGCTGGTGGTGGCCAACGGTATGGTCTTCATCGGCTACGCCCTGTTCGTGGTTTCGGTGCGGCGGTTCTTCCAAATGCCGGTGCGTTATTCCATCCTGCTGCTTGCCCTGGCGCTCTACATGGCGGAGTACGCATGGTTCACCTATGTCGATCCGAGCTTCCTGGTGCGGGTCGAGGTCTACCTGCTGGTCTACGCCGCCATGATGTTCTACGTGCTGGCGCTGCTGCAGCGCAAATACGAGCAGTTGCGGGTCAGGACGTGGCTGGTGGCCTCGCTCTTCCTCGGATTATCGGCATTGGCGTCGCTGGCCTGCGCGGCGGTGTCGCTGCAGAGCGGTGGGATGCACGACATTCTGTCGAAAAACACGACCAACGCCATGGTGGTACTGCAGCAACTGGTCTTTGTTGTCGGCTGGGCGTTCTCGTTCTCGCTGATGGTCAACCAGCGGGTCCATGACGAGAGGATGAGGGCCGACAGTGATCTGGTCCACTACGCTGAGGCGCTGGCCGCCTCGAATCGCGAGCTTGAACAGTTCTCATACGCCATCTCGCACGACTTGCAGGAACCGTTGCGCACCGTTTCCAGCTTCGTGCAGCTTCTGGAGCGGCGCTACGCCTCACAGTTGGGTCCGGAGGCGGCCGAGTACATCGGCTACGCGGTTGGCGGCGTCCATCGCATGAAGGCGCTGATCACCGACATGCTCGACTACTCCCGTGTCCATGCCGGCGGGGGCCAGATGGAGCCGCTGGCCCTCGCCGACGCCCTTGACGATGCGATGGCGGGACTGGCAGGACGGCTGGCCACCACCGGCGCGGCGGTCACGGCCGATGCGCTGCCGCAGGTGATGGGCCACCGGGCGATGCTGACCAGCCTGCTGCAGAACTTGATCGGCAACGCCATCAAGTACCAGCCGCCTGGGCAGGCTGCCAAAATCAGGCTGTCGGCGGTTCCGCAAGGCGAATGGTGGGAGATCGCCGTCACCGACAACGGCATCGGCATCGACCCCGAGTATCACGACCGCATCTTCGAGGTGTTCCGCCGGCTGCACACCATGGACAGCTACCAGGGCACCGGCATCGGCCTCGCCCTGTGCCGGCGCATCGTCGAGCGACACGGCGGCCGCATCTGGGTCGAGAGTCGGGCGGGCGCCGGCAGCAGCTTCCACATTACGCTGCGCGGCGCG
>CAJANN010000117.1 GCA_903941095.1 uncultured Rhodospirillaceae bacterium
AGCCCCATACAGCACGCTTTAGTTTCAATGCTGCCGCTGTAGCTGCCCATGCCGTCACTGCGCTGTAGCTGCGCTCAGAATGCGAAAGTGGGGGAGTGCAACATACAGCATGCATGTTCGCCGCTCAGCCGCGCCCAGCCATAACGCTGTCCCAAATCCTTCCGCTCAGCCGCTCCAGCGTCGCCGCATCCTTGCCGCGTCGTTCCGCCTTCGCCTTCACCATCGCCTTCGTCAAATTTTTCGCCAGCTTCAGCATTGTCCGCATTCCTGCCTCTTGCTGTCGCGCTTTCAAGCTCGAATAATAGCTTCGGTCACGCCCAAGCCATTGCTTGCTAAAGTCGTATTGCCCCTCCGTACAGGGCTGTTCAACGCTAACGGAGTGATCGCTGGAGCGGCCTGAGGGTGAGCAAAAAAGACGATTCCCTCCGCGGGTTTTGTCTGAATCTATACGGGGCTCTCATCCCCTGAGGGTTGCCCCGATGCCGAGTTCGCTGCTGTCGCTGTTTTCGCAGGTTTCCGATCCCCGTCGCGGTCAGGGGAAGATGTACCCGTTGGCTCCGATCCTGCTGTTCACGGTGTTGGCGATGCTGGCCGGAGCGCGGTCGTATCGTCAGGTTCACGGCTTCATCCGGACCCATCTTGACCGCCTGAATAACGGGTTTGGCGTTTCGCTGCGCCGGGCTCCGGCCTATTCGTCGGTGCGGTTCATCCTGCATGGTCTCGATGCCGACGAGATGGAGCGGGTGTTCCGTGCCCATGCCGCCGGTCTTGCCGAAGCCCCGATTGAAGGCGCGGCCATTCCCCCGGCGGTGGCCATCGACGGCAAGACCCTGCGCGGCAGCTTCGACGCCTTCCACGACCGCAAGGCGGCGCATGTGCTGAGCGCCTTTGCCGCCGACGGCCAGATCATCCTCGGCCATCTGGCGATTGCGGAGAAGAGCAACGAGATTCCCGCCGCCCAAGCCATGATCGTGGCGCTGGGCCTGACCGGGCGTATGTTCACCCTGGACGCCATGCACTGTCAAAAAAACATTCGAGATTGCCCGTGACACCGGCAACCATCTGCTGGTCCAGGTGAAGGCCAACCAGGCAAACCTGTTTGAGGCTGTCCGAGCCGTCGCCGACAGCCGTGTTCCCGACGATGCCGCCTCTTCGCGCAACAAAGGCCGATCCCGCCAGGAAGATCGCACGGTCGAGGTTTTCCTGGTCGGCGACGCCTTGGCCGAGACCGAGTGGCAGCCCTTCATCAAGACCATCATCCGCGTCACCCGGCGCACCTTGCTCCACTCCGCCGCTACCGGCCTGTGGGACCAGCGCGGAGAGGTCGCCTTCTACGTCTCGTCCGCCGACGGCTTCCCGGCGACCGAATGGGCCGCCGCCATCCGAGGACATTGGGGCATCGAGAACCGCAATCACTATGTCCGTGATGTCTCCTGCGACGAGGACAAAAGCCGCATCCGCGATAATCCCGGCATCATGGCCCGCGCCCGCAGCTTCGCCCTCAACATCATGCGCAAGAACGGCATCACCAACGTGGCGCAAGCCCTCTGGATGGGCGCTCTCAGCCTCGATCACATCCTGGAATACAAGGCGATCTGATCAGCGTTGAACAGCCCTGATCATGCCCCCACCAAGCCCCCTTTTCTGGAACAGGAGTACGGAATCATGAATACGAAGAAACCGACCAATCAGCCTTCTCCGCTTCGGCAGTCCCCCGAGTTGTTGGTCAAGGTGACCCATAAGGTCATCTATGAGGGAAACCCCATTCAGTACGTGCGCGTTGAATTCAAGACCGACTCGGGCGGTGTCGGTGAGTTGTTCGTGGAACGCGCCTACCACTCACCATCACATCAATAAGTCGACCCTGCACGTAACCGGCACCATGCTCAATGCCGTCCCACTTTGTGGTCACGGTGTGCAGCACCACATCTGACTGAAATACTGAACGCGGCGTTGTGTGACGTGATGCTTCCACCAACACCAACA
>CAJANN010000118.1 GCA_903941095.1 uncultured Rhodospirillaceae bacterium
ATAGGTTTCGCGGAGCACCTTGACCTTGACCTTCA
Organism: uncultured Rhodospirillaceae bacterium; assembly: GCA_903941095.1. Lineage (GTDB taxonomy): Bacteria > Pseudomonadota > Alphaproteobacteria > Rhodospirillales > Magnetospirillaceae > Magnetospirillum. The sequence goes on from CAJANN010000118.1 coordinate 36, forward strand.
AGGTCTGCTCCAGCTCCTTGGCTTCGGCAATGGCGGTTTCGCGCTCGGTACGTGGAAACCGCGCGTGCAGCATCCAACCACGGCCTTCGAGGACGTAAACCTCGTAATGGACGATGATCATGGTGTCTGTCTACCCGCGTGTCCCGGCCCGTTGCAGACGGCCCCCCCCGATGGGCTCTATCCCCATCCCCGGGACAAGTCTACCGCAAAACAGCAAAAGGGCTGCCAGTCCAAAAGACTGGCAGCCCCTTGTTCCGATGGATGAGCCGCGCCGTCGCCGCCGCGGCCGTCACCTCAGGACTTGATGCCGAAGCTGGCGAACCGCTTGTTGAACTTGGCGATCTGGCCGCCGCTGTCCACCATGCGATGCACGCCGGTCCATGCCGGATGCGACTTGGGGTCGATATCCAGGCGCAGGGTGTCGCCTTCCTTACCCAAGGTCGAGCGGGTCTTGAACTCGCTGCCGTCCGTCATGACCACGGTGATTTCGTGGTAGTCGGGATGAATATCGTTCTTCATGGCGTCCTGCTCCGCAAATCGAAGGCGCCTCTATACAGAAAAGACCGACCGTCTGCAAGCGGTGGATCGGCAAAAAAATCAAAGCACGGACGGAATCGGCGGCTGTCCGCCCAGGCTGACCCGCACCGCCGCCAGCAGATCGTCGCGTCCGAACGGCTTGGGCAGGAAATGGGTGACGCCGGCACCAGAGACCGGATCGCCGCCGCCGGGAACGGCCAGAATGCGGGCGCCGGAGAATTCCTCGCCCCCCTGGCTGCCGTCGGCGATCACCAGATCGGCCGGACGGCGGGAATGGCGCGATCGGGCATCGGCCCCGTCCAGGGCGATGTCGACCTCGTACCCGGCGGATTCCAGCATGGTCTTGAAGGCATGGCGCAAACGGGTCTCGGACTCCAGCACCAGAATGCGGATCATGGTCGCCTCCCTTGAAGCCGTATCGGCGGCCTTATGGCCGCTCTGTTGCCTTCAGTATCGGACGATCATTGAGGAATCGCAATCACCGTGATGACGGGGCCACGTCCAGCGTCTACCATCGGCGCAGCGAATTCTTTGCGGAAGGCACCGTTCATGAGTCTGGATCTCAGCCGCTTCAACAATCTGGCCGACGCAATCATCGAGCGCATCGCCGACACCGTCGACGACGTCCTGGGCGACCGGGTCGACGCCGACCTGCAGGGCGGCATCCTGACCATGTCCCTGGATGGCGGCGGACAGTACGTGATCAACAAGAACGGCCCGATGCGCCAGATCTGGCTGGCCTCGCCGGTCAGCGGCGCCTGGCATTTCGAATATGCCGAAAACGGGTCCTGGCTGTCGACCCGCGCGCCGAAACTGGCGCTGGACGCCGTGATGGCCAAGGAACTGGGCGACCGTTTCGGGGCCGCCCTGTCCTTCTGATCGGGCGATTACTGCGGCCGGACCAGGACGTGGCGCTTCTTGCCGGCGGTCAGCTTCAGGACGCCGTCCTTCAGGTCCCGGGCCGAAATCACCTCGGCGGCATCCTTGATGGCGGCGTCGTTCAGGCGGCCGCCGCCCTGCTGGATCAGGCGCCGGGCCTCGCCGTTCGAGGCGGCCAGACCGGCCTGGACGAACAGGGCGAAGGCGGCGACGCCGGCCTCCAGATCGGCGGCGGCGACGGTCACGGTCGGCAGGTTGGCCGACAGGGCGCCCTCTTCAAAGGTCTTGCGGGCGGTTTCGGCGGCCTCGGCGGCGGCATCCTCGCCGTGGGCCAGGCGGGTGATCTCGCCGGCCAGGATCTTCTTGGCCTCGTTGATCTCGGCCCCCTGCAAGGCTTCGAGCCGGGCGATCTCGTCCAGCGGCAGCTCGGTGTAAAGGCGCAGGAAACGGCCGACGTCGGCATCCTCGGTGTTGCGCCAGTACTGCCAGAACTCCCACGGGCTCAGCATGTCGGCGTTCAGCCATACCGCGCCGTTGGCGGTCTTGCCCATCTTGGCGCCCGAGCTGGTGGTCAGCAGCGGGCTGGTCAGGCCGAACAGCTCGGCCTGGTGGACGCGCCGTCCCAGCTCGACGCCGTTGACGATGTTGCCCCACTGGTCCGAGCCGCCCATCTGCAGGATGCAGCGGTTGCGATCCCACAATTCGGCGAAATCGTAGGCCTGCAGGATCATGTAGTTGAATTCCAGGAAGGTCAGCGGCTGCTCGCGTTCCAGGCGCAGCTTCACCGAATCGAAGGTCATCATGCGATTGATGGTGAAGTGGCGGCCGTAATCCCTGAGGAACGAGATATAGTTCAGCCGGTCCAGCCAGTCGGCGTTGTTGACCATCATCGCGTCGGTCGGGCCGTCGCCGAAACCCAGATACTTGGTGAACACCGTGCGGATGCCGGCCATGTTGCGGGCGATGTCATCGTCCGACAGCATCTTGCGGGCCTCGTCCTTGCCGGTCGGATCGCCGATGCGGGTGGTGCCGCCGCCCATCAGGACGATGGGCTTGTTGCCGGTCTTCTGCCACCAGCGCAGCAGCATGATCTGCATCAGCGAGCCGACGTGCAGCGACTGCGCCGTGGCGTCGAAGCCGATATAGGCCACCGCCGCGCCCTCGGTCAGGCGCTTGTCCAGGGCTTCCAGATCGGTGCACTGGTGCAGGAAACCGCGTTCGGTGACGACACGCAGGAATTCGGAGCGGACGGAGGTCATGGCTTCAGCCGTTCTGTTGCTTGCGGAAAGGCCGCCCGTTTAGCACAATCGCCGCTTTCTCACAATGTCATGGAACCGGCGATGCTGGCCCTGGGGCTGATGAGCGGAACCTCGCTGGACGGCATCGACGCCGCCCTGGTGGCTACCGACGGCGAAACGGTGGATCGGTTCGGACCGGCCGCCACCTTTCCCTATGACGGGTCCCTGCGGGCGGCGCTGCGTTCGGTCCTGGGCGGCGGCGGCCCGGTCCGGCAGGTCGAGGAGACCCTGACCCGCTTCCACGCCGAAGCGGTGCGCCGCCTGCTGGCCCAGGCCGGGCTGCCGCCGTCCGCCGTCGACGTCGTCGGCTTTCACGGCCACACCATCCTGCACCGGCCCGAACAGGGCCGCACCTGGCAGATCGGCGACGGCGCCCTGCTGGCCCGCCTGACCGGCATTTCCGTGATCAACGATTTCCGCAGCGCCGACGTCGCCGCCGGCGGACAGGGGGCGCCCCTGGTCCCGGTGGTCCACCGGGTCCTGGCCGCCGGACAGGAATGCCCGCTGGCCGTGCTCAACCTGGGCGGGGTCGGCAACGTCACCTGGATCGGGGCCGACGCTTCGCTGCTGGCCTTCGACACCGGGCCGGGCAACGCCCTGATCGACGATTGGGCGCTGGCCCACACCGGCATCCCGGTCGACACCGGCGGCGCCCTGGCCCGGCAGGGCCGTCCCGACGCCGATGCCGTCGCCGCCTTCGCCGGTCATCCCTATTTCGCCCGGATTCCTCCGAAGTCGCTGGACCGCGACGATTTCCAGTCCTTCGCCCGATCCCTGGTGGCCGGACTGGCGCCGGCCGACGGCGCCGCCACCCTGACCGCCTTCACCGCCCGCGCCGTGGCGCTGGCGGAACGCCATTTCCCCCGGCCGGCACGCCGCTGGCTGGTCTGCGGCGGCGGGCGGCACAATCCGGTCCTGATGGCGGCATTGTCCCGGGAACTGGCGGCAACGGTGGCGCCGGTGGAACAGGTCGGCTGGGACGGCGATGCCCTGGAAGCCCAGGCCTTCGCCATCCTGGCCGTGCGGTCGCGGCGCGGCCTGCCGCTGACCTTCCCCGAGACCACCGGGGTGGCCGCCCCCTGCCCCGGCGGGATATTTCATCCCCGTCTCGGGTGAAAGCCCTATCGACTTTGCCGAGGGCCGCCGATTAGGCTTCGCTGCAACGTCACGCGGTTCGGAAAGGGTGGACAGGTCATGGCATGGCGATGGACCGCGGGAGCCGCCGCACTGGTGTTTCTGGCCCAGCCCGCCTGGGCCGATCAGGCGTCGGCGGTGCAGGCGGTGCGGGCGCAGACCCGGGTCATCGACGCCCAGGCCGACAATTCCGGTACCCTTTACGCGTTCGTCAAGGCCGACAAGGTTCCGTGGGACCAGTTCGCGGGCTATCTGTGCCAGGTGACCCGCCCGCATCAGGCCCGCATCTTCAAGATCCGGGTCGTCGACGTCACCAAGGCCAATTTCAGCCAGAATCCCAACAACTGGCCGCGCCTGGGCGAGGCCGCCTGTTCCGGGAAATAAGGCCTATTCCGGCTTCTTGGCGGTCAATGCCTTGGGCGCCCAGCCCTTGACCGCCACCGGCTTGCCGCTTTGCGACCGCATGATGCGCGGCCGCACCACCTGATCGGCGGTCAGGGCACCGGCCTTGGCCGCCGCCTCGCCCTGGTAGAACTTGACCATTTCGGCGAAGGGGATTTCCTCGTTCGGCCCCTTGTTCATCGCCGCGGCGACGGCGGGATGGTCGTTCAGCTTCTTGTTCAGCTGATCGGCCGAATACTGGCCGAAGCGCCGCCAGATGCTGTCCAGAAAATGCGCCGCCTGATCCGGGACGGGGTTGCCCTCGAGGTGCGGCGGACGGCCATAGGCGAAGGCATGGAAAACGGTGGGCTCGACCGGACCGAAACTGTCGGTGACGAAGGTCGCCGGCATCAGCTTGCGCCCGGGATAGGCCACCGAATAATAGGATTGGGCCAGAAACATCAGCCGGTGCAGCTTTTGCGGCTGGATATATTCCCGGTCGTTCAAGGCCCGGTCGGAAAACCAGATCACCACGTCCAGACAGGATTTGACGGCAAAGGACATCGGGCTAGCTCCGCCAGTTTCTCAGCCGGGCTGCCGCCTCGACCATGTCCGCCTCGGCTCCGGCAAAGGAAAACCGCAAGGTCCGGCCGCCGCCGAACGGGTCGAAATCGGTTCCCGGCGTCACCGCCACCCCGGTTTCGGCCAGCATGCGCCGGCAGAAGGCCGGGCTGTCGTCGGTCAGGTCGGCGACGTCGGCATACAGATAGAACGCACCGTCCGAGGGCGCCAGCCGGGCAAAGCCGGCCTTGGGCAATTCTTCCAGCAAGATGTCGCGGTTGGTCCGGTAGGCGGCGACCCGGGCATCCAGTTCGGGGATGCAGTCGAACACCGCCGCCGCCGCGATCTGCGACAGGGTCGGCGGCGAGATGAACAGATTCTGCTGCAGGCATTCCACCGCCCGCACCAGATCGGGCGGCAGCACCAGCCAGCCCAGCCGCCACCCGGTCATGGCGTAATATTTCGAGAAGCTGTTGACGACCACCGCATGGGGGGCCAGACCGGCGGCACTGGCCGCCGCCGCCCCATAGGTGATGCCGTGGTAGATCTCGTCGGAAATCAGGCGGACCCGCCGGGTCTCGCACCAGACGGCCAGGTCGGCCACCTCGCGCGGGGACAGCATCGACCCGGTGGGATTGGACGGGCTGGCCACCACCACCCCGTCCAGCGGCCCCGGCACGGTGTCCAGCACGGCGGCGGTCAGTTGCCAGCGCGATGCCGGACCGACCGGCACCGGCACGCATTCGATGTCGAAGGCCTTCAGGATGTTGCGGTAGGCGGGATAGCCGGGCGCCGCCACCGCCACCCGGGCGCCGGCCCCGAAGGCGGCCAGGAAGGCCAGCACGAAGCCGCCCGACGACCCGGTGGTGACGGCCACCTGCTCGGGCCGGACGACGACGTCGTAGGCATGGCGGTAATGATGGGCGATGCGTTCGCGCAGCCCCGGCAGCCCCAGGGCGTCGGTCTAGCCCAGGGGATGGGATTCCAGCGCGGCGTGGGCGGCGGCCCGCACCGCGGCCGGCGCCTGCCCGGACGGCTGTCCGACTTCGAGATGGATGACGTCGCCGCCGGCCGCCGCCCGCTCGTTGGCGGCGCGCATGACGTCCATCACCATGAACGGGGAAATGGCCCCGCGCTGGGCAACGGTGAACGTCATCGGCGCTAGTCCTTCCCCACCACCGCCGACAGGCCGAAGCCGCGCGGGTCGGCGGCGGCGCGGCAGGTGGCGAAGCCGGCCCGGCCGGAATCGCACTGCAGGGCGTTGACCCGGGCGGGAATGGGCACGGCCCTGACGTCATGGCCGCGTTTGGCCAGGGGCTCGGGATTGCCGCCCAACTCGGCCGGCTCGACGGCGGCGGTGTCGGGATTGCCGGAATGATGCACCCGCGGCGCCGCCACCGCATCGGCGATCTTGCGGCCGTCGACCTGGGCGGCCAGCAGGACCTGGGCCAGGGCCGTCGGCGCGGTGACGCCGCCAGCGGGAGCGGCGGCGAAATGCACCTCGCGGACATGCGGATTGACCACCAGGACCGGCCCCACCCCTGCCGGGCCGGTGTTGTGACCGGGCGAGGCGGCCAGGACGATGCCGGTTCCCGGGGCCACCCGGGCGGCCCCGAACAGGCCATAGGTGGTGACGTTGCAGGCCACGGCGTTGCCCTTGGCATCCATCGTCACCAGGCCGGCGGCCTGGGTGGAATCGGTGGGCTTGGGGGCCTCGACCGGCTGGTGGCGGGCGGGATCGTAATTGGCGGTCAGGGCGGCGATCCGCTCCGGCCGGACCAGATTGCCCACGGGTTCGAGCGGCCAGCCGTCGGGCCGCATCCAGCGCCCGCGCTCGGCGAAGGCCCGGGCCGACGCCTCGGCCATCAGGTGCGGCCGTTCGTCGGCGGAGGTGTCCTTCCAGCGGTCCAGCAGGGCGCCGGTCAATTGCGCGGCCACCGGCCCGGCGACGGCCGGGGCAGGGGCGAAATGGGCGATGTCGTGGCCGACCTTGACCTGCAGGGGCTCCAGCCATTCCGGCTTGACCGCCCGCAGATCCTCGGGCGTCAGCGAACCGCCGGCCTGGGCCACCGCCTGCACCAGATCCCGCGCCAGGGCCCCGCCATAGAATTCCCCCGGCGACCGGCGGACCCGGGAAATCACCGAAGCCAGGTCGAACTGCTCGAGATCCTGGCCTTCCGCCACCGGCCGCCCCTGCGGGAAGAACAGGCGCCGGGCGCCGGGATCGTTGGCCAGAACCTGGGCGGCGCGGTTGAAATCGGCGGCGAAGGCCCGCGATACCGGCATTCCCAGGCGGGCCAGCTTTTCCGCTTCGTTCAGCAGGCCTTCCCACCTCATTTTGCCATATTTGGCGTGTAGGGCATAAAAGCCGCGGACGTTGCCGGGAACGGCGGTGGCGACCCGGGCCGACGCGGCGGCCGAGGATGGCCGGGCGAGGAAATCCAGAACCTCGGTCTTTTCGCCGTCGCGGTCATAGATGACACAAACCCCGCCGCCGCCTAGGCTGGCTGTTGACGGCAGGGTGACTGCCATCGTGAAATACATCGCCACCGCGGCATCGGCGGCGGTGCCGCCGGCGGACAGGATGTCGCGCGCCACCAGGACGGCGCGGGGCTCGTCGGCGACGGCGACGCCGCCGAAACCCTTGACGTACCCGATGGAGCCGACCGGCCTGGAATCGCCGCAGGCCGTCAGACCAGCCACCACGGCCACCGCCATCGCGGCCCGGCTGAAGCGAAGAAAACCGACCGACGGAGATTGAGGCTTGCTCACGCGCATCATCCTTCTTTCATTCCTGGTGCTGACGCTGGCCCTGCCGCAGGCGGCCCGGGCCCAGCAGGCCCAGCCCAAACGCAGCTTCATCCGCGACGCCGAGGTGGAAAGTACCATCCGCACCTTCACGACGCCACTTTTCCAGGCGGCCGGGCTGGCTCCCGATTCCATCCGCCTGCACCTGCTGGTGGACAATTCGCTGAACGCCTTCGTGGCCGGCGGCCTGAACATGTTCATCCATACCGGCCTGCTGATCCGTGCCGAATCCCCCAGTCAGCTGATCGGCGTGCTGGCCCACGAAACCGGCCATATCGCCGGCGGCCATCTGGCCCGCATGCAGGACGCCGCCGGCAACGCCGGGACCGAGGCGCTGGTCGGCATGCTGCTGGGCGCCGCCGTCGGCGCCGCCACCGGCCGCGCCGATGCCGGAGCGGCCATCGCCCTGGGCTCGCAGGAGGTGGCGATGCGCAACTTCCTGACCTATACCCGCGGCGAGGAATCCTCGGCCGACCAGGCCGCCGTCAAGTATCTCGACGCCACCGGGCAATCCGCCAAGGGACTGGCCGAATTCTTCGAAATCCTGGGCGATCAGGAATTGCTGGTGACGACCCGCCAGGATGCCTACATGCGCACCCACCCGCTGACCCGCGACCGCATTTCCTTCATGCGCGACCACGTCGCCAAGTCCCAGTACAGCGCCGCCGCCCCCCGGCCGGAATGGATCGAGATGCAGCGGCGCATGCGCGGCAAGCTGTTCGCCTTCATCGAGCCGCCCTACCGCACCTTCCTGCGCTACAAGGAAACCGACACCAGCCTGGAAGCCCGCTATGCCCGCGCCATCGCCGCCTACCGCAAGCCCGACATGGCCGCCGCCCTGCCGATGATCGACGCGCTGCTGGCGGAACGGCCCGACGATCCCTATTTCTGGGAACTGAAGGGGCAGATGCTGTTCGAGAACGGCCGCGGCGGCGAGGCCCTGGCCCCCTATCGCAAGGCCGTCGACCTGCTGCCGGACAACCCGCTGATGCGCATCCAGCTGGCGCAGGTGCAGATCGAACAGGAAGACCCCGCCCTGCTGGCCGAGGCGCAGAAGCATCTGAGCCTGGCCGTCCATCAGGAGTCCGACAACCGCACCGCCTGGCGGCTGCTGGCCATCGCCTTCGGCCGCGACGGCAACGAAGGCATGGCCGCCTATGCGATGGCCGAACAGACCCTGATCGAGGGCAAGCTGGCCGACGCCAGCTATCACGCCGGCAAGGCCGAACGGCTGCTGCCCAAGACCGGCGAGGTCTGGCTGCGCATCCAGGACATCAAGGAACGCGCCGCCCAGGCCAAGGACGAGGTCAAGCAGCGCCGCCGATAGATTGTTGTTTCCCGCCCCGCCTTCGGCCAATATGCCGACACACAAGTTGCAGGAGTAGATCCGTCGATGATCCGCAAGACCCTTGCCGCCGCCCTGTTCGCCTCGGCCGCAATGCTGGCCCCCCTCGCCGCCCAGGCGCAGGAGGACCAGACCTTCAATGCCAAGCAGACCGACGCCGTCCGCAAGATCGTGCGCGACTATCTGATGGAACATCCCGAGGTCATCGGCGAGGCCATCGAGGCCCTGCGCGAGAAGATGAAGGCCCAGGCCGAATCCGACGCCAAGAAGTCGATCGAGGCCCGCAAGGACGAGATCTTCGCCGCCGCCGACGATCCGGTCGCCGGCAACGCCAAGGGTGACGTCGCCGTGGTCGAGTTCTTCGACTACAACTGCCCCTACTGCAAGGTGGTGCTGGACCCGATGATGGAAGCCGCCAAGGCCGACGGCAAGGTCAAGGTCATCTTCAAGGAAATGCCCATCCTGTCCGAGGAATCCCTGACCGCCGCCCGCGTCGCCCTGGCCGCCAGGAAGCAGGGCAAGTACGAAGAGGTGCACCGCGCCTTCATGAAGTTCCGCGGCAAGCTGGACGACAAGGCCATCTTCCGGCTGGCCGGCGAGGCCGGGGCCAATGTCGAGCAGATCAAGAAGGAGATGATGGCTCCCGAGATCGAAAAGCAGATCCGCAAGAACGTCGATCTGGCCCATGCCCTGGACATTTCCTCGACCCCCAGCTTCGTCGTCGCCGACAAGGACGGCAAGGCCGCCCGCATCATCGCCGGGGCCGTCGAGGGCCAGGTGTTCCGGCAGCTGTTCGACATCACCCGCAAGGGCGGCCGCCTGGGCGGCAACTGACCCGGGAAACCGGCGGCGCCGGGCTTCGGCCCGGTCGCCCGCCGGCGCGGGCTTCACCCGATCGCCCTGGCGACGCAGGGCTCCGAACTCAGGTTACGGAAGGGTAAATTTTTGACGTCATGCCCGCGCAGGCGGGCATCCAACCGACGGGAGCCGTCAGGCAATGTCTTCGCAGAGATCGCGCCACTGGGGGTTCATTTGTTGAATGAGAT
>CAJANN010000119.1 GCA_903941095.1 uncultured Rhodospirillaceae bacterium
AGGCCTGCCATTTCCTGATCGACTGGCTGAAGACCCGTGCCCCGTTCTGGAAGCGGGAACATACCGAAGCCGGCGACCTGTGGGTCGAGGCCAAGGCCAGCGACGACGCGGCCGCCGAACGTTGGACGACGCGCTAGCCGATGCGCCGCGCCGCCCGGTCCTGATCCTGGGCGGCAGTGCCGAAGCCCGGTCCCTGGCCGCCGCCGCGGCCGGGCGGGACGGCTGGCCGGTGATCTCGTCGCTGGCCGGGCGGGTCGGCCAGCCGCATTTGCCGGTGGGCGATGTGCGGATCGGCGGGTTCGGCGGCGTCGACGGGCTGGCCGCCTATGTGCGCGATCGGCGGATCTCGGCCCTGGTCGACGCCACCCACCCCTTCGCCGCCGGCATGGGCTGGAACGCGGCAAGGGCCTGCGCCGTCACCGGGGTGCCGCTGTTGCGCCTGGACCGTCCGGCCTGGACCCGCGGCGACGGCGACCGATGGATCGAGGTGGACGACTGGCCGCAGGCCGCCGCCATCGTCGCCAGCCGGTCCCGGCGGGTCCTGCTGGCCATCGGACGGCAGGAACTGGCGCCGTTCGCCGGCCTGGACCGCGTGTGGTTCCTGATCCGGGCGGTCGAGCCGCCGGACCCCTTGCCGGCCTTCCGCCGGGCCGGGATCGTGTCGGCGCGCGGTCCGTTTGCCCTGGAGGACGAGCGGGCGCTGCTGTGCTCGCACCGCATCGACACCATCGTCTGCAAGAACAGCGGCGGTGCGGCCGCCGCCGCCAAGCTGGCCGCTGCCCGGGAACTGGGGGTGACGGTGGTGATGCGGCGGCGTCCGCCCCGCCCGGCGGTGCCGGCGGTCGCCTCGGTCGGCGAAGCGGTGGCCTGGCTGCGGGAAAATACCTTGTGATACGAAGCCCGAATGAATCATCCGGGCTTCGTATCAGTGGGCGTCGGTGCGGACCGGCGGCACCGCCGAAATCAGGATGCGGACCAGATCGGCCTGACGGTTGGCCCCGGTCTTTTCGAAGATGGTCTTCAGATAAGTCCGGGCGGTCAGGACGGTAATGCCGATGGCTTCCGCCGCGTCCTTGAGATCCAGCCCCGAAGCCAGCATCTCGGCCAGCCGGGCCTCGGATTTCGACAGGTTGAACAATTGCTTCAGGACGGCGGCCGGCGGCGATCGGTGCTGGCTGAGATTGATGAGGAACAGGAACGCCAGACCCGGCCTGCCGGATGTCTGGCGTTCGGCCACCACGGCGTATTTCGAGCCGTCGGCGGTGCCGTCCAGCCCGCAGACGGCGGCGTCGCCGCCGCCGGCGACCTCGTCGACGATCCGGTACAGCGTGGCGGTCTGCTGCGGGGTCGCCGCCCGGCAACGGCCGGCGGCATCGGCGACGATGACGTCGCCGGCTGCGATCATCCGCGCGCCTTCCTTGTTCATGAAGGTGATGCGCCGGTCGGAATCCAGGCCCAGGATCCCGAAGGGCAGCAGGTCGGCGACATCGGCCGGGGCGGCGCTTCCTTCACGGTGGCGGATCGCTTCGGTGATGCCCTCGATCAGGCGGGCCGGCGGACAGGGCTTGGCGTAATAGCGGAACACCCGGATCTTGTTGATGGCGTCCATCGCCGAAACCAGATCGCCGGTGCCGGTCAGGATGATCATTTCGGCGGTGACGCCCCTGGCCCGCAGCCGTTCCAGCAGTTCCAGGCCGTTCAGTCCCGGCATGCGCAGATCGGTGACGATGACGCTGCACGACAGGGCCAGCGGAGTGTTGAGGACCTCGTGCGGGTCATCGAACAGCGTGATGTCCCATTCGCCCCCGTCCAGCATCAGCGCCCGGCGCATGCCGTCGAGGATCGGCTGCTCGTCGTCGACGAGAATGACCGATGGTCTGGGCGCCGGTTTGGCCGGGTGGATCTGATTCTTCACGGGTCCCTCCTTAAATGAGGATAACATGAGACGCAACGGATATGGAGGATGTCGGACAAGCCTAGCGGGTCACTGTGTTCGGATGATGGAAGGAATCGGCGATGTCCTGCAGTTCAGCCGTCCAGTCGAAATGCTCCGGCACCGTGCGCGAGGTGTTCGACGCCCTGTTCCGGCTGGTCGAGGAAAAATCCGTCGACGGGTACTCGATCCGGCTGGCCGAGCTGCGGACCATCATTGAATGCGTGGCCCGGCCCGCCGGACCGTTCGAGACGTTCTACAGCCATCGGGAAAAGAACTGCCTGGGCGCGGCCAAGGCGGTGGAATTGGACCGCCGCCGGACCAATGCGCTGGTCCGCATTCTGCTGCAGCCTGTGGAAGGACTGTTCGAGGACCCCGCCGTGGATATTCCGCGGGCGTTGCTGCCGCAACTGGTCAACGCCCTGCATCTGATGCTGGGGGCCGAGCTGTCCGAGCAATTGCAGTCCCGGGCGGCGGCGCTGGCCGCCTCGCACCGCCGGCCGCACCAGGCCACCGACTGGCAGGCCGTTTTCGACAGCGACGAGGGGCGGGTGATCGCACAGGAGGCGCTGGTCTCCATCGCTGGCCGCTTCCGCCGGTTCGACGCCCGCAAGGATTGGGTCATGCTGCTGCTGAATACCAATCCGGCGGCCCGGGCCGTTACCTCCAGCGCCTTCGTCGTCCGCGATCCGGAGGAGCGTTTCCGCCAGCGCCCCGTCAGCGACACGCAGTTTTCCGCCCTGATCCAGGCGTTGTTTTCGCGGGTCCACCCGAGTAAATTCGACGAAGCCGCCGAGTCGGAGTTCCTGCGGCGTTTCGGGCAGTCTCCCGATGCCGTTTTCGGCCCCCTGTTCGTCGAGTTGGCGCGTTTGCGGAAGAGGGAGCGTTCTTGACGGGGGCGGAACATCAGGGGCAAGGGCTTGGCCCGGCGTCGGATCGCTGGCTGCGCGAGCATCTGCGTGTGGCCGGGCTGGGGCGGCTGAAGTGGGGGGGCGCCGATGGGCTGTGGCAAGCCGACGGCACCGCCCGGGCGATCCTGGGATTGCCCGCCGACGATGCTGCCGGGCGTGCCTGCGATCTTGTCCCGCTGCCGGCCGACGACGTGCCCGAGGCGCTGAGCCTGATCCCCGAGACCGGGCAAGAGGCCATGACCGTCGAGATTCCTCTTTTCGTGGCCGGTCGCGAACGGCTGGTGGTGGCTTTTGCCGGCCGTCCCGACGGCGTTGGCGGCGACCTGATCGTCACCGTGCAGGACGTTACCGCCTTGCGGGCCGGGGAAGCCGAGCGGGTGGCGATGATGGCCGGCCGCATCGCCGAGGCCAACCGGCTGGAGGCGCTGGGCACCCTGGCCGGCGGCATCGCCCATGAAATCAACAATCCGGCCCAGTATGTCGGCGACAATCTGGTGTTTCTGTCCCGGGCCTCGACCAGCCTGCTGGGTTTGGCGTGCGAGGCCGAGCGGGCGGCGGCGGGGCTGTCCTCGTGGTCCGACGTCGCCGACCGGGTCGCCCGGCTGCGCCTGGATTTCCTGCGCAAGGAACTGCCGACCGCCGCCGATCAGGCCATCGACGGGATTGCCCGCATCGGCGACATCGTCCAGGCGATCCGGGATTTCTGCTATCCCGGGGCCAAGGCGCTGACGCTGTTCAACCTGAACCATCTGGTGGAAATCGCCGTCGCCGTGACCCGCAACCAGTGGAAGTTCGTCGCCGTCCTGGACCTGGAGCTGGATGCGGCCCTGCCGATGATCAACGCCGTCGAGGGCGAGATCGCCCAGGTGCTGGTCAACCTGATCATCAACGCCGCCCACGCCATCGCCGAAGCCCAGCCCGATGCGCTGGGCCGGATCGTCGTGTCGACGCGCCAGGTCGACGCCTTCGTCGAACTGGCCGTGGCCGACAGCGGGGTGGGCATCCCCGCGGCCGCCCTGGGCCGGATCTTCGAGATGTTCTACACCACCAAGCCTCCCGGCCAGGGAACCGGCCAGGGACTGGCCATCAGCCACGCCATCGTTTCCCGCCACGAGGGGCGGATCATCGTCGATTCCCGCCCGGGCGAGGGGGCGCGGTTCAGCATCTGCCTGCCCATTGCCGGACCGCAATCATGACCCCGCCGCGGATTGAATCCCAACGGCCGCTGGTGCTGTTCGTCGACGACGACCAAAGCGTTCTGGACGGGCTGTACCGCAGCCTGTCGGCATCCGAGGACGGCTTCGACATGCTGTTCACCGGCAGCGGCGCCGCGGCGCTGGAAATCGTCGGCGCCCGCCGCGTCGACGTCATCGTGACCGACCTGAAGATGCCCAAGATGGGCGGCGTCGACCTGTTGGAGAAGGTGCGCCACATCTCGCCCGAGACCACCCGCATCGTGCTGTCGGCCTGTTCCGAGCGGGAAGTGCCCTATCAGACCGTCGGGCCGGCGCATCAGTACTATACCAAGCCGTGCAGCAGCGCCAAGCTGGCGGCGGCCATCAACCGGGCCCTGGCGGTGCGCCGCCGGCTGCAGGCGCCCGAGCTGCTGGCGGTGATCTCGGGGACCAAGGCGATGCCGGCATTGCCGCAGGCGCTGGTGGACCTGCTGGACGAAATCCAGTCGCCGCAAGGATCGGCGGCCGGGGTCGCCCGCATCATCGGATCGGATGTCGGGCTGACCGTCCAGTTGCTGAAGCTGGCCAATTCCGGCTTTTTCCGCGTCGCCTCGCCGATTACCGACGTCACCCACGCGGTGCGCCTGCTGGGGTTCGAAACCATCCGCAGTCTGGTGGTTCTGGGCAACCTGTTCGGAACCTTCCGCAGTTCCGGCGGCAATCTCGATCTGGCCGCCCGCCTGCAGGGGCGCAGCCTGCTGATCGGGCAGGTGGCGCGGCGCATCGCCGTCAGCGAAGCGATGGAACAGGCCGCCATCGAACAGGCGCAATGCGCCGGCATGCTGGCCCATGTCGGATCGCTGATCCTGCTGATGTCGCTGCCCGAACAGTTCCGCAGCATCTCGCGGGAGCTGGACCGCGCCGGCGGCACGGTCACCGATGTCGAACGGACCCATCTGGGGGTCACCCATGCCGATTGCGGGGCGGCCCTGCTGGACCTGTGGGGCTTTCCCGGCCCCATCGTCGAAGCGGTGCTGTTTCATCACGAACCGGGACTTTGCGACGGCGGCGGTCCGGGCCTTGCCGCCTCCGGCGGAGCGGCGCTGACGGCGGTGCATGCGGCCCAGGCCTTGCTGAAGCCGCCGCGGAAAGAGGCCGGGGGCGGC
Source organism: uncultured Rhodospirillaceae bacterium (assembly GCA_903941095.1). GTDB lineage: Bacteria > Pseudomonadota > Alphaproteobacteria > Rhodospirillales > Magnetospirillaceae > Magnetospirillum. The sequence goes on from CAJANN010000119.1 coordinate 5,186, forward strand.
AAGGCCCGGACCGCCGGACTGGATCTCGATTACCTGACCCGCCGCGGTGTCGCCGACCATATCCCCGCCTGGGCCAAGATCGCCGATTCCCTGGCCGGTCAGGCGCCGCAGCTTTCGGCTACCATCATTTGAAGGTTTATATGGCATGACAGAACATTCAAACGGGAGTA
>CAJANN010000120.1 GCA_903941095.1 uncultured Rhodospirillaceae bacterium
AAATGAACCCCCAGTGGCGCGATCTCTGCGAAGACATTGCCTGACGGCTCCCGTCGGTTGGATGCCCGCCTGCGCGGGCATGACGTCAAAAATTTACCCTTCCGTAACCTGAGTTCGGAGCCCTGCGTCGTTGCGTCAATGACTTGACGGCGGTTTCCTGAAGCGTATCCTGATAGGCAGTTCGGATGGGGTGTTTTGGTTTTGCCCCGGGGGTGGAGACACGAGTGATGGCGACGGTCGATCCGGCCGACCCGGACGAGATGGATGGGATGTATGACGAGGACCCGGCTCCGGCGATGCGCCCGATGAGCGCGGTGGTTCTGCCTTTGCCCGTCGCCGGCATGAATGTCGAGCGGGGGCCGGCTCCCGATGTCGTCGCCGCCCTGGAAACCCAAAGTCAGGCTGTCCTGGCCTCGATCGCCGCCTTCCAGGAGGCCGAGCGCCAGCGGACCGAAGAGATGGTTCGCGGCGTGCGCGAGGATGCCGAGCGGCGGATCGCCGAAATGGAAGATGCCGTCGCCGAGGCCCGCTATGCCCTGATCCAGGCCGAGGAACAGGTCCGGATCGCCCGCAGCGATGCCGACGACGTGTTGCAGCAATTCTCGCTGACGCTGGAACAGGTCCGCAGTCATGCCGCCCTGGTCGACACGCTGCGGCAGGAAAACGATTCCCTGGCCATCTCCGCCTCGGTGGTCCGCAAGGAAGCCGACTGGGCGAAAGACCAATGGAACGATGAACGCGAACGGGTCGCCCGGCTGGAAGAACAGGCCGCCCGGTCCGAGCGCCGTGCCGCCGACGCCGAACTGGTGGCCGTCGAGCTGCGTTCCGAGGTCGAGGCCTTGCGGCGCATGCTGGCCGGCGGCGGTGTCCGCGCCATGACGCCCGGCCGTGCCGGAGAAGAGGCCGGAACCCAGGGAACCGCGATCTTTCCGGTCCAGGTCACCGCCGTCGTCGATTGCAAGGCCGCTTCCGACGGGGACGAGTCCGGAGAAACCGGGGTGGGTGTGGTCTTCGACGTCCGGCTGGTCGCCGCCATCCCACAGGATCACGGCGCCAGCGGCCAGGGGGTCGAGAACGCCATCGGGCTGGCCCGCGCTTTGTTTCCCACCGCCCCTCTGTCGGTGGTGGTGGGCGAGGCCTGCGATCCGTCCGTCGTCCAGTCCCGCCATGCCGACGTCACCTTCATTGCCGCCTCTGGCGACGACAGTCGCCGCAAGGCTGCCAGGGTCCTGGCCAGTGCGGCCAGTCATCTGCATCGAAGTGGAAGCGACAAAGACGACCTGACCGGGGGATAGTTTCATCCCGATGAAAACCCGACCTTAAGGCGACCCCCATGATCAAGAGCGCCGGGCCGTTGGTACAGTTCGAGTGGTCGAAGGCCATCGAGACCGGCCATGAAGCCGTTGATTCCGAGCATATGAAGCTTGTCGGACTGCTGGAGCAGTTGCGTGGCGTGCTGTCTGACGAAAGCGAGGAGCGGCTGGCGCGGGCCAACGCCGCCCTGGACGAGTTGCGCGAATACACGAAGTATCATTTCGCCAACGAAGAATGCCTCATGGAAACCTTCGAGTATGACGACCGCGAGCTGCATCTGCGCGCGCATGCGGCGTTCATCCGCAAGGTCACCGACGCCCGTTTCGACGAGGCTTCGGTCACCGAGGCCAGCCTGGCTCTGCTGCGTTTTCTGTACGATTGGCTGATCGCCCATATTTCCAACGTCGATCAGGTCATGGTCGCCAAGCTGATGGGCCGGACCGGGCGCGAGGAAGGCAATCAGGTCGATCAGACCGCCGCCGTCATCGATTGCGCCTATCAGGTGGCGGCATCGCTGGCGGAAATGACCGACGCCCTGCGGACGGTGCAGGGGCCGGTGCAGCGGGCGGCCTTGCGCAAGAAGGTCACCGACGCGTCCGAACGGCTGCTGAATCTGGTGACGCTGGCCGACGTGCGGGTCAAGTCGTGGGGCTGTCCGCTGGCTCAGCGCAGCCGGTTGGCCGGCATCCGTTCGGCGGTGGTCAGCTCGGCCTGCAGTCTGATCGAGGGCAACGCCCATCACACGATCCAGTACGGCGGCAAGATTCTGTCCGGCGAGACGGGGCTGCCCTTCGGCTGCGGGTCGGTTCTGAAAATGCGCATCGAGGCCATCTCCACCCTGATCTCCCTGATCGGCGGGGCCTCGGTTCTCAGCGTGGCCCAGCGCGCGCAGGTGATCGAAGCCTATCGGGTCGCCAACGAGGTGCGGGCGTTGGAATGGCGCCAGTACCGCCTGCCGGAATTCGCGATGGGCGATTCCGGCGCCCCGGTGCCCTTCGAGTTGCCGGACGACATCGCCGAGGGCGCGGCCTCGCAGGCCGACGTCCTGGTTGCGGCGGCCGCGGGGCGGTCCTGAGGATTCATACGAAGCCCGGATGATTCTTCGGGCTTCGTATCCAGCGCCCGGCGAGGGCTTAGGACCCCGAATGAATCATTCGGGGTCCGTATCAGTCGGCGATCAGCGAATCGATGATCCGGCATTCGGCCACCACATGGCCGCAGCAATTGGCCAGTCCCTGCAATTCGCCGCGCAGGCGGGACAGGTCGGCGATCTTGCGCTCGACATCGGCCAGATGGCCGGCAACCAGCCGGTCGGCCCCCCCGCACGGCTGGTCCGGATGTTCGGCCAGGCTCAGCAGGGTGCGGATCGCTTCGACGGAAAACCCCAGGTCGCGGCCGCGGCGGATGAAGCGCAGGCGGCGGACATGGCCGTCGTCGTACTGGCGATAGCCCGCCGGAGTCCGGTCGGGCGGCGGCAGCAGGGCGATTTTTTCGTAATAGCGGATGGTCTCGATGTTGACGCCGCTGCGCTTGCCCAGCTGGCCGATGCTGATCGGCGAATTTTTCATCATCCCTCTTGACCCTGTAGCGGCTCCAGGGTTCATGGTGTCTGCGAATCGCTCGCATGTCCAGGGCGATCATGGCATCTTGGGAGCATGGTCATGTCCTCGGGTTCATCCTGCTGCAGCGGATCGTCGTGCTGCGGAACTTCGGCCGCGGCCGTTCCGGCTGCGGTTCCGGCTGCGGTTCCGGCTGCGGTTCCGGTTTCGGCTGCCGCGCCGTCTTCGGACCGCCGTGCCTTCCGGGTGACCGGCATGTGCTGCGTCGAGGAGGTTCGGGTTCTCAAGGCCGCCGTCGGTCCGCTGGCCGGCGGCGAGGAGGGGCTGTCCTTCGATCTGCTGAACGGCAAGATGACGGTCACGGCGGCGGGTCTGTCGGATCAGGCTGTCATGGCCGCCGTCGCCGGGACCGGCATGCGGGCCGAGCCCTGGCAGGCGTCGGATGCCGGCGGGCGCCGCCGCGAGGATGCCGCCCGCCGGGGCCGCCAGACGGCCCTGGCCGCCGTCAGCGGTGCCTCGGCCCTGGCGGGTTTCGTGCTGGAGCAGCTTCTGGACCTGCCGCGGCTGGCCCATCCGGTGGATGCCCTGGCGGTGGTGATCGGCCTGTGGATGGTGTTGCCCAAGGCCGTCCTGGCCGCCCGGTCGCTGCGCCCCGACATGAATTTGCTGATGACCGTCGCCGTGTTCGGCGCTGCCGCCCTGGGCGACTGGCTGGAGGCCGCCACGGTGTCGGCCCTGTTCGCCCTGTCCCTGGCGCTGGAAAGCTGGAGCGCCGAGCGGGCGCGGCGCGCGGTCGCCGCCCTGCTGGATCTGGCGCCGCCGCTGGCGCGGGTCCGGGGGGCGGACGGACGCGAAAAGACGGTCGCTCCCGCCGATGTCGCGGTGGGGGACATCTTCGTGGTCCTGCCCGGGGAAAGCATTCCCCTGGACGGCCGGATCGTCGCCGGGGAAAGTGCCGTCGACGAAGCCCCCATCACCGGGGAAAGCGTTCCGGTCTTCAAGGCCCCCGGGGCCGAGGTCTTTGCCGGCACCGTCAACGCCGACGGCGTGCTTGAAGTGCGCAACAGCCGGCCGGCCTCGGACACCACCCTGGCCCGGGTGGCCCGGCTGGTCGAAGAGGCCCGCGGCCAGCGGTCGCAGGTGGAACGCTGGGTCGACCGCTTCGCCGCCGTCTACACCCCGCTGATGCTGGGCGGCGCCGTCCTGGTGGCTGTGGCGCCACCGCTTCTGGCCGGCGGCGACTGGGGGGAATGGATCTATCGGGCGCTGGTCCTGCTGGTGATCTCCTGTCCCTGCGCGCTGGTGATCTCGACACCGCTGACGGTGGTGGCGGCGATGGCGGCGGCGG
>CAJANN010000121.1 GCA_903941095.1 uncultured Rhodospirillaceae bacterium
CCCGGCGAGGGCTTGGGACCCCGAATGAATCATTCGGGTTCCGTATGACCGGCGGGGGCAGGTCCGCCTAAACCGGGATCGGCACCAGGGACCAGTTGTGCAGGGTCAGGCCGGCGGCCAGGCCCAGCACGGCGCCCAGCAGGATCAGCATCAGGGCCGCGGCCATCTTCCAGCCCAGCCCTTGCGGCAAGGTCAGGGGGAGCCCGGCGGGGACGTCCTGGGTCCATCCCGCGGGCGGCGGGTCGCCCGGTTCGGGCGCCGGCGGGCGTGTCCGGGCCTGCGCGCCGATGGCGGCGGACCACAGCGCCAGCCGGTCGGCGGCTTCGTCGCGGTTGACCGCGGGGGCCTCGCCCTCGGCCAGGGCCGCGTTCCGCTTCAGGCGGTTCAGCAGCAGCTCTGACAGGCGCAGGTAGGCGCGGGCCGGCGGCGAATGCGGGGCCAGCGAGGTGACCGGCACGTCGCGGGCCGCCGCCTCGGTCACCACCGCGTCGCGGGGGATCAGCACCGGCATCACCCGGGCGCCGAATTCGGCGATGATGTCTTCGGTCAGGCGTTCGGTCAGTTCGCCGTCCTCGGTCATGGTCAGCAGGATGTGGATGCTGTGCAGGTCCTGGTTGAAGCGGCCGCGGACCCGGTTGACGTTCCACCACGCCTTGTGCAGGCCGTCCAGGGCGTGGGGAGCCGGCGTCACCGGCATCACCACCATGTCGGCCGCCACCAGGGCGTTGACCGAGACGATGCCCGGGGCCGGCGGGCAGTCGATCACCACCACGTCGATATCCTTGGGCAGCCGTTCGAAGGCGCGCTGGATGGCGGCGTGGCAGTTGTCCTGCAGGGCCAGTTCGATATCGGCCCAGGCCAGTTCGTCCGAGCCGGCGACAAGGCGCAGGTTGTCGTAGGGGGTGGGCTTCAGGCAGTCGCCGAATCCGGCCCGGCCGGTGATCAGGTGATAGGCCCCGGTCGGAACCGGCGGCGTCACCCCCACCGACGTGGTGGCGTTGCTTTGGCTGTCCAGGTCGATCAGGACCGCCCGCTGCCCCAGGGCGGCCAGGCACACCGCCAGATTGACGCTGGTGGTGGTCTTGCCGACGCCGCCTTTCTGGTTGAAGACGGTGACGACCGAGACTTTCCCGGCGGGCGTTCCGGAATCGGACAGATTTCCCTCGACGTTCATGCCATATGGTCCTGCGGCGAAGACGACAAAAGGTACAATATCCTTCCCCATCCCCTCCGACAATCAAGGGATTGACGATCATTTCCCTGTTGGCCGGTTCCGGGCTTGATCCTATAATCTGTCGCTATGGGCCAGCCGTATTTCGAAATCATCCGTCTGATCGAGCGTTTGCACCGTCATTTCCTTGACGTCCTGCGCACCGAGTTGCGCCGCAGGGGGACCGAGGACGTCAACGCCGTACAGGCGCTGCTGCTTTACAATATCGGCGAAAATGAAGTGGTGATCCGCGACCTCAAGGATCGCGGCTATTACCAGGGGTCCAACGTCTCGTACAACATCAAGGGGCTGACCGAGTGCGGCTACCTGACCCAGGAACGCTCGCCGCACGATCGCCGTTCGGTCCGGCTGCGGCTGACCGACAAGGGCATGGAACTGTGCGATGCGGTCAGGGCCTTGCAGAACGACCTGTCGGCGGCGCTGGGCGATGACGAAGCCACCCGGCAGGCGCTGGAGGGAACGGTCTCGACCATGCTGCGGCTGGAGCGGACCTGGTCCGATTTCGTCCAGTACGGCCGCCCGCGCCGCTAGGCGGCCCGAAATCTCCATCGGCGTCACCGCAGGCGCTTTGCAGAGCGGCGCTTTTTTGCCATAACCCCATCTTCGCTGATCACGCGTCGCAGCCAGGGGTTTTGCCATGTCCATCACCCGCTATTCCCGCCCCCAGATGAATGCCATCTGGGATGCCGCCAACAAGTTCCGCATCTGGTACCAGATCGAGGCCCACGCCTGCGACGCCCTGGCCGAAATCGGCACCATTCCCAAGGAATCGGCCCGGATGGTGTGGGAAAAGGGCGATCTGCCCTATACCCCCGAGCGCATCGCCCGCATCGATGCCATCGAGGCCGAGACCAAGCACGACGTCATCGCCTTCCTGACCGAACTGGCCGAGCATATCGGCGCCGAATCCCGCTTCGTCCATCAGGGCATGACCTCGTCCGACGTGCTGGACACCTGCCTGAGCGTTCAGCTGACCCAGGCCGCCGACATCCTTCTGGCCGATCTGGACGGCTTGCTGAAGGCCCTGGAAAAGCGGGCTTTCGAGTTCAAGAATCTGGTTTGCATGGGACGCAGCCACGGCATCCACGCCGAGCCGGTGACCATCGGCCTGAAGTTCGCCGGGTTCCATGCCGAATTCCAGCGCAACCGCGACCGCCTGCTGGCGGCCCGCGCCGACATCGCCACCTGCGCCATTTCCGGGGCGGTCGGCACCTTCGCCAACATCGATCCCCGCGTCGAGGAACATGTGGCGGCCAAGCTGGGGCTGGTGCCCGAACCGCTGTCCACCCAGGTCATCCCGCGCGACCGCCATGCCCAGTTCTTCGCCGTGCTGGGGGTGATCGCCAGCTCGATCGAGCGCGTCGCCGTGGAGATCCGCCACATGCAGCGCACCGAAGTGCGCGAGGCCGAGGAATATTTCTCGCCCGGGCAGAAGGGCAGCTCGGCCATGCCGCACAAGCGCAATCCGGTGCTGACGGAAAATCTGACCGGCTTGGCCCGCATGGTGCGCGCCTATGTCCTGCCGGCGATGGAGAATGTCGCCCTGTGGCACGAGCGCGACATCTCGCATTCCTCGGTGGAACGCTATATCGGCCCCGATGCCACCATCACCCTGGATTTCGCCCTGGCCCGCCTGACCGGGGTGGTCGACAAGCTGGTGGTCTATCCCGACGCGGTCGAGCGCAATCTGAACCAGCTGGGCGGACTGGTGTTCTCGCAGCGGGTGCTGCTGGCCCTGACCCAGGCCGGGACCAGCCGGGAAGATGCCTATCGGCTGGTTCAGCGCAATGCCATGAAGGTGTGGGACGCCGCCGGCGAAGGCAAGGATACCGCCGGCCAGTTCCTGTCCAACCTGAAGGGCGACGCCGAAGTGACCAAGGCCCTGACCGCCGCCCAGATCGAGGATCTGTTCGACCTGGGCTATCACACCAAGCATGTCGACACCATCTTCCGCCGGGTGTTCGGGCGGGAATAGGCGCGGCATCGGCAGACATTGCCGCCTTCGCCGCGGCAAGGCGGCAAAGTCTGCCGGGCCGGACCGCAGGGTGATCGCATTTGGCGATCACCCCGGCTTATTTCATGCCGGCCTCAATCGCCGGCGGGGGCATCCGCCCCCTTAGGCTTCCTCGCTTTCCCTCCGGGGCTCCGCCCCTCCGGCCGCTGCGGCGCCCAACGGGCATAGTCCTCGCTACGCTCGTTCAAAGGCGATCACCCTGGGCCGGACCGGGGCAAGCCGGGATTTTCCGGCCTTGCCGCTGGCCCATAGTTTGCATCTGCGCCCCCGAACCGCCGGGGGCCGTCATGATCATCCATCTTGCCGACAATGAATTGCTCGATCTGGTCGCCGCCGGCAGCCAGCGGGCCTTTGCCGTACTGTTTTCCCGCAAGCTGCCGCACCTGCTGGATCAGGCCGTCGCCGCCGGGGCGGATAAGGATCGGGCGGCCGATGTGGTGCGGCGATCGGTTTTCGAATTGTGGACAACCGCTCCGCAGCGCCGCGGCCGCGCCCATGATGTCGACCGCCTGCTGGCCGACAACCTGCGGAGCCGGATCCTTCCCGAGACCGCGCCCGAACCGGCGCCCGAAAGTCCGCCGGACATTTTTTGGGAAACGGCGGCACCGGACGACCAGGGGGCCGTTGCCGGTCCCGCGGACGTCCCGCCCGCCATCGCGCAATCCGCCGGGGTCCCTGAAGAGGGGCGCGCGGTGGCGTTTTCGGATCAGGATGTGGCGGATCTGGCCCACGCCATCCTTGCCGGAATCGCCGCAGTCCCGCAGATCCGCTTCAAAGGTCTGCTGTTGCCCCGGCCGTGGCAGCAATCGGCCGGCTGATCAGCGCGGCTTCATCTCGTCGATGATCTGCACGCGGGCCAGTTCCTGGCAGCGCACCAGTTCCTGCTGGACGGAAGCGGCGTCGATGCCGATGCCCAGCGAGGTCAGGTCGCGCACCACCTTGTGGCTGGCATCGTGGTCCGGCTCGGTGAACTCGGCGTCGACGACGCTGAGAGCGTAGGCCTTGGCGGCATCCCCCGACAGCCCCATCCTGTCGGCGGCCCACAGCCCCAACAGTTTGTCGCGGCGGATGCTGACCTTGAACTGGGTTTCCTGGTCCAGGCGGAACTTCGCCTCGAACGCCTTTTCACGATCGTCGAAGATAGTCATTCCCACAGGCTTCCTTCTTGCGCCCCGCATTTTAAAATGCGGTTGTCGCCGACCCAGGGCGATCGCCTTTGGCGATCACCCTGGCTTATTTCATGTCTGCCTCAATCGCCGGCGGGGGCATCCGCCCCCTTAGGCTTCCTCGCTTTCCCTCCGGGGCTCCGCTTCTCCGGCCGCTGCGGCGCCCTCAGCGGGCATAGTCCTCGCTACGCTCGCCCAAAGGCGATCACCCTGGTCGCCGACACCTGCGCCTTTTCAGCGAACGTGTTATAGCGAGACGGAGCGCCCCCCGAAACCGGATTTTTCGCATGTGCACCTTGATTTTGCATCTTCAGGCCGAAAGCGGCTGGCCGGTGGTCGTCGCCGCCAATCGCGACGAGATGGCCGGCCGGCCCTGGCGGCCGCCGGGCCGGCACTGGGCGGATCGCCCCGACATCGTGGCCGGTCTCGACGAACTGGCCGGCGGGTCGTGGATGGGGGTCAACAGCCACGGTCTGTTCGCCGCCATCCTGAACCGCATGGGAACTCTGGGGCCGGCCCCGGGCAAGCGGTCGCGCGGGGAACTGGTGCTGGACGCGCTGGACCATGCCGACGCCGCCGATGCCGCCGCCATGCTGGCCGAGCTGAACGCATCGGCCTGGCGACCGTTCAACATGGTGGTGGCCGACAATCGCGACGCTTTCTGGATTCGCGCCGATGGGGCGGCCGGCGTGCGGGTGGCGGCCATCCCTCAGGGTGTGCATATGCTGACGGCCTACGATCTCGACGACATGACCAGTCCGCGGGTCGCCGCCTATCTGCCGCGCTTTCGCGCCGCGCCGCGCCCGTGTCCGGAAACCGGCGGTTGGGACGCCTGGGCCGCCTTGATGGGGGACGGCGGCGCCCAAGGCGGGACCGAAGAGGATGCCGCCATGTGCTTCGCCCGCCCCAACGGATTCGGCACGGTGTCGTCGTCGCTGGTGGCCCTGCCTGCCGTCGGGTCCGACCGTCCGTGGCTTTGGCGGTTTGCCGCCGGCCGCCCCGATACCTGTGCGTATCTTCCTGTTCCATAAAGGTTTTTTCGACACGACAGGCTTGCCGCGCCGGGGGGGAGCCAGTAGCATGCCGGCGGTATTTCCCGTTGGAAACGAGGCGTTCATGTCCCTTCGCGGCCTCATCCTGGGCGGTTTCGCCGCCTGTGTCGTCCTGATCCTGGCGCTGGCCGCCGTCACCTTGACCGCCGTCGGGCGGCAATCCACCCCCCTTGCCGACATCGAAAGCCGGGCCGACCGGGTGGCCAACCACACGATTCCGCTGTTGCTGGCCATCAAGGATGTGCGGCTGGACGTGGTGCAGGTGCAGCAGTTCATGACCGATGCCGCCGCCAGCGGCAAGGACGGCGCCGTCACCGAGGCCGAGGAATGGGGACGCCGCTTCGCCGACCACGTCGACACCGCCAAGGGTCTGGCCGCCAGCATGGCGCTGGACGATGAAATCGCCACGCTGAAGCTGATCGAAGGGGTGTTCCCGTCGTTCCTGCGCAACGGCAAGACGATGGCTGCGACCTACAGGGACATGGGGCGCGAGGCGGGGAATGCCCGGATGGAGGCCTTCGACGATCTTGCCGGCACCTTGCTGCAGCGGCTGGACGACGTCACCGATTCGGTCAGCAACCGGACCTGGGAGGAGATGGGCGGGCTGCTGGAAGGGGCACATGCCGTCAAGGGCGGCAATGACGGTCTGATCCGTCTGCAGATGATCCTGTCCGCCCTGGTCGCCCTGTTGGCCCTGGCCATCGCCCTGGCCATCGGCGCCTATGTCGCCAAGGCGTTCCGGGCTTTGCAGACCGATGTCGACAATGCGCTGGCCGATCGGTTCGACGCCGACCCCGCGCTGTCGTCCGATCGCAAGGACGAGTTCGGTTCCATCGCCCGGGCCCTGGCCCTGTTCCGCACGCGGGGCGCCGAGATGGCCGCCATGCAGACCGAGCGCCAGAGAATGGAAGCCCAGGCCGAGATTCAGCGGCGCGATTCGTTGCGGGGCATGGCCGACACCGTCGAGGTCGAGACCGCCGCCGCCGTCGAACGGGTTGCCGGCGAAGGGCAGCGGGTTGCCGGCTCGGCGGCGCTGATGGCCGATTCCGCCGTCAGCGTCGGGTCGCATTCCCAGACGGTGGCGTCGGCCGCCGGTCTGGCCCTGACCAATGCCCAGACCGTGGCCGGAGCCGCCGAGGAACTGTCGGCTTCGATCCGCGAAATCGCCACCCGGGTGGAAAGTTCGGCCAGGATGGTCGAAGACGTCGTCGGCATGGGCAACCGGGCCGGCGAGACCGTCGCGTCGCTGACCCAGGCGATGGAACGGATCGGCGATGTCGCCGGCCTGATCGCCGACATCGCCCGCCGGACCCACATGCTGGCCCTGAACGCCACCATCGAGGCCCAGCGGGCCGGCGATGCCGGCAAAGGCTTTGCCGTCGTCGCCGACGAGGTCAAGCATCTGGCGGAACAGACCAGCCAGTCGACCGAGGAGATCACCCGCCAGATCGGCGAACTGCGCGCGGTCGGGGGACTGGTCGCGACCGAGATCGAAAGCATGCTGCGATCCATTTCCGACGTGTCCCGCGTGTCCGGCTCGATCGCGGCGGCGGTGCAGGAACAAGATGCCGCCACCCACGAGATCGTCCGTAACGTCGTGGAAACCAGCGATGCCGCCCGCGAGGTCGCCGACCATATCGGCGCCGTCGCCACCGAGGCGGCCAGGACCGGACAGAACGCCACCGAAGTGCGCGTCTTGCTGGAAGACATGACCCGCGAGATCGTCGATCTGCGCCGGGTGCTGAACGCCGCGGTGCGCACCGCCACGCCCGAGGTCAACCGCCGCCGCAATCCCCGCGTCACCCTGAATGCCGAGGCGCAGATCTCCCTGAGCGACGGTTCCATGATCACCCGGATGCTGGACATCTCGCTGTGCGGCGGCCAATTCGAAATCGAGGTCGGCGACGGACTGGACCCGCAGGGGCAGTTGCAGATCGCCGGTCTGCCGCCGATGATCCCCTTCGAGGTCATCGAGGTGGGCAATGGCCGCGCCCGCATCCGTTTCGACGAATCGGCCATCGACAAAGAGGCGCTGTCCCGCTTCATCGCCGACCGTCACCGCCAAAGCAGGATCGCTTGATTCCGCCGGGCCGCGCCGCCGTCTGGCTGCTGGCCCTGGCTCTGGGGCTTGCCGCCTCGGCCGGACGGGCCGACGAGGTGGCGCCGGATCTTGCGGGAAACGGGGACTGGCACAGCCAGATCCGCCGCTTCACCGACGCCAACCGCTGGGCCGGCATCGAGGCCGACGACCCGCTGCTGGTGGCGATGGAATTGTGCAGTTCGCCCGGCTGCGGAACGCATCAGCCCGTGCAGCTGGATTCCGGCGAGGCCGGAATGCTGCGCC
>CAJANN010000122.1 GCA_903941095.1 uncultured Rhodospirillaceae bacterium
TATCAGGTCCGCGACGGCGACGTCATCAGCGTCAAGACCAAGTCCAAGGATCTGGCCATCATCATCGAAGCCGCCGGCAGCCCCGAGCGCGACGTTCCGGAATATCTGGAAGTCGACCACAAGGACATGAAGGGCAAGTTCGTCCGTGCCCCCAAGCTGGCCGACGTTCCCTATCCCTGCCACATGGAACCGAATCTGGTCATCGAATTCTATTCGCGCTGATCGGTTTTCCCGGAATGCATGGACAGGCCCGGCGGCAACGCCGGGCCTTTTCGTTTGACGGGCGTCAAGGCCGCCGCCCCCGGCGCCGCGCATTCCTCTTTGGCAGGCGCGTGCAACAATGCTAGTGTCGTCGCCGAAAAATCCGTATCACGACAGAGCGGATCAAGACCATTGTTAGCGCGTTGTTTTTGATGCCTTTTTACTCGCACTCCCGGAACCGGCACGCGAATATCGGGCTCGTCTGGGCATCGTCTTCAAGAACAGGGTGAGGAAAATCCATGTCCGCTGCCGTTCAGGCCAAGGCCGCCAGCCGTCTGTTGCTTTCCGGCAATGAAGCCATCGCCCGAGGGGTGTGGGAGGCCGGGTGCAAGGTCGCCGCCGCCTATCCCGGCACGCCTTCCACCGAGATGCTGGAAAACATCTCGCTGTATCCCGACCTGTACGCCGAATGGTCGGTCAACGAGAAGGTGTCCCTGGAAGTCACCATCGGGGCTTCGATGTCGGGGGCACGGGCCTTCTGCGCCATGAAGCATGTCGGCATGAACGTGGCCTCGGACGCCTTCATGACCCAGACCCTGGCCGGCGTGGTCGGCGGGCTGGTGGTGGCCATCGCCGACGATGTCGGCCTGTCCTCGTCGCAGAACGAACAGGATTCCCGCTTCTGGGGCCGCTTCGCCCATGTCCCGGTGCTGGAGCCGGCGGACAGCCAGGAAGCCTACGACATGGTCAAGGAAGCCTTCGACCTGTCGGAAAAGTTCAACACCCCGGTCATCTTGCGCCTGACCACCCGCGTCTGCCACGTCAAGGCGATGGTGACGGTGGGCGAGCGCGACCCGCGCGCCGTTCTGGGCTTCAAGCTGGATGCCAAGCGCTGGGTGATGACCCCGGCCAACGCCAAGAGCATGCTGCCCAAGCAGATCGAGCGCGAATCCGCCCTGCGCGCCGCCGCCGAGGTCTCGGAGCTGAACGTCGTCGATGCCGGCTCCGACCGCCGCATCGGCTTCGTCACCTCGGGACCGGCCTTCATGCATCTGCGGGAAAGCTTCCCCGACGCCCCGGTCCTCAAGCTGGGCTTTTCCTACCCGCTGCCGGTCAAGAAGATCCGCGCCTTCCGCGGCAGCGTCGATCAGCTGATCGTGGTGGAAGAGACCGAGCCGCTGATCGAGGCCGAGCTGAAGGCCAACGGCATGCTGGACGTCCACGGCAAGGACGTGCTGCCCCGCCTGGGCGAGCTGACCCCCAACGTGCTGATCCCCGCCATCTACGCCTTCCGCGGCGAGGCCGCGCCGCCGGCCTCGACCTATCCCAAGATCGATCCGTTCCCCCGCCCGCCGACCATGTGTCCGGCCTGTCCGCACATGGGCGTCTATTACACCCTGTCGCGGCTGCGCAAGCGGGTGCAGATCTCGGGCGACATCGGCTGCTACACCCTGGGGGCCGGCCATCCCTGGAACGCGCTGGATTCCACCATCTCGATGGGCGCCAGCATGGGCATCGCCCTGGGCATGGACAAGGCCCGCTCGGAAGAGACCAAGGACAAGGCCGTGGTCGCCGTCATCGGCGATTCCACCTTCCTGCACATGGGCATGCAGGGGCTGCTGGACATCGTCTACAACCGCGGCAACGTCACCGCGCTGATCCTGGACAACCGCTCGACCGGCATGACCGGCGGCCAGAACCATGCCGGCACCGGCAAGGGACTGCATGGCGAGGATGCCCCGCGCGTCGACTTCGTCCGTCTGGTGGAAGCCCTGGGCGTCAGGCCCGAGCGCATCCGCAAGGTCAATCCGTACCAGTTGCCGGTGCTGTTCAAGGCCATCCGCGACGAGATCGAACAGCCCGAACCCAGCGTCATCATCACCGACCAGCCCTGCGTGCTGTCCGAGTTCTACGAGAAGTTCAAGCCCTACACCGTCGTCGACAAGGATTGCACCGGCTGCGGCAACTGCATCAATGTCGGCTGCCCGGCCATCACCGTGTCGCGCACCGACATCAAGAAGCGCGGCCAGTTGCCGGACGTCGAGCTGAAATTCACCACCATCGATACCGCCATGTGCACCGGCTGCCACATGTGCGTCGAATCCTGCGGTCCCAAGGCCATCGTGCCGGCGGCTTCGGTTCTGGCGCAGTGACGAGGAACAGCGACATGAACAAAGACGTCATCACCAACATCCTGGTCTGCGGCATCGGCGGCCAGGGCGTCATGACCGCTGCCGAGATCCTGGCCCAGACGGCCATCTCCAAGGGCTACGACGTGAAGAAGTCCGAAGTTGCCGGCATGGCCCAGCGCGGCGGCGTGGTCACCAGCCACGTGCGCTTCGGCAAGAAAGTCTGGTCCCCGGTCATCACCCCCGGCACCGCCGACATCCTGGTGGGCTTCGAAGTGGCGGAAGGCTCGCGCTGGGCCGACATGCTGCGTCCGGGCGGCGTGGCGATGGTCAACACCATCCGCCTGACGCCGCCGGTGGTGTCCATCGGTCTGTTCAAGTATCCCGACGACCCGGTGGCGCAGATGCGTGCCGCCGGCGTCACCGTCTACGACTTCGACGCCGGGGCCATCGCCCGCGACCTGGGCGACCTGAAGCTGGTCAACACCGTGATGCTGGGGGCCATCGCCGACTACCTGCCCTTCCCGGCCGCCGACCTGGAGGAACAGATCGTCGGCCGCTTCCGTGCCCGCAAGCCGGCGATGGTCGAGGTCAACCGCCAGGCCTTCGCCCAGGGCCGCGCCGCCGCCGCCGAGCGGGCCAAGGCGGCCATCAGCGCCTGACAATCGGTCCGACGCGCCGTCGACGGCCGGACGCGCCCCCGATGGGGCCGTCCGGCGGTTGACGGATCGTCGGCAACTGATCAGATTATCAGCCACCCTGCATTTTTCTCCATGATCGGGTTTCCTGATGTCGCGATTCCACGCCCTTGCGTCCCGTCCCCTGATCGGCGTCGCCCTGGCCGCGGCCGTGGTGCTGGCCGGCGGGCTGTATTTCGCCGGGACGTCGGGATCGCCTCAACCCGCGTCCAAGCCCGCCGCCCCGCCGGCCGGCGCGCCGGCCGTCACCGTCGCGGTGCCGCTGAAGCGTCCGGTGACGGAATGGCTGGAATTCACCGGCCAGTTCGCCGCCGTCGATTATGTCGAGGTGCGCGCCCGCGTCGGCGGCTACCTGACCGAAGTGCATTTCGCCGACGGCCAGGTGGTGGAGAAAGGCGACCTGCTGTTCGTCATCGATCCCCGCCCCTATGAAATCGCCCTGGCTTCGGCCCGCGCCCGGCTGGACCAGGCCGCGTCGAGCCGGGAATTCGCCAGCCGCCAGCTGGGACGCGTCGACGAACTGCAGCGCCGCGACTATGCGCCGCAGACGCTGCTGGACCAGCGCCAGAGCGAATCCCGCGGCGCCGGTGCCGCTGCCGAGGCCGCCCGCGCCGCCGTGCGCGACGCCGAGCTGAACCTGCAATTCACCCGCGTCACCGCCCCCATCGCCGGCCGGGTGGGGGCCCGCCAGATCAGCGTCGGCAATCTGGTGACGACCACCGCTTCGGGCGGGTCGACCCTGCTGACCACCCTGGTGTCGCAGGACCCGCTGTATTTCACCTTCGACATGAGCGAGGCCGACCTGCTGGCCTTCCAGCGGGTGCACGGCGCCGCCGCCGCCCGGGGGCAGGTCGACGTGCCGGTCGAACTGCGCCTGATGGACGAAAAATCCTGGGGACGCCAGGGCCGCCTGACCTTCATCGACAATCAGCTGGACAAGGCCAGCGGCACCATCCGCGCCCGCGCCACCGTCGGCAATGCCGACCTGTTCATCGCCCCCGGCGCCTTCGCCCGTATCCGCATGCCGGCCGGAACCATCGCCGAGGCGCTGCTGGTCCCCGACGCCGCGATCGTCACCGACCAGAACCGCAAGATCGTCATGACCGTCGCCGCCGACGGCACGGTGGCCCCGCGCCCCGTCGAGACCGGCTCGCTGGTCGACGGTTTGCGGGTGGTGCGCAGCGGCCTTGGCCCCGACGATCAGGTGATCGTCAACGGCCTGATGCGCGCCCGCCCGGGCACCAAGGTCACGCCCCAGCCCGGCACCGTCGAACCGGCCGCCGCGCCGCAGCCGGGCAAGTGACGGCCATGCGCCTGTCCCACTTCTTCATCGACCGTCCGATCTTCGCCACGGTGGTGTCGCTGCTGATCACCATCATCGGCGCCATCGCCTATTTCACCCTGCCGGTGTCGCAGTACCCCGAGATCGCGCCGCCGACCATCGTGGTCAGCGCCTCTTATCCCGGCGCCTCGGCCAAGGTGGTGTCGGAAACGGTGGCGACGCCCCTGGAGCAGCAGATCAACGGCGTGGAAAACATGCTCTACATGAGCAGCCAGGCCACCGGCGACGGCAATCTGCGCCTGACCATCACCTTCGCCCTGGGCACCAACCTGGACACCGCCCAGGTGCTGGTGCAGAACCGCGTCGCCATCGCCCAGGCCCGCCTGCCCGACGAGGTCAAGCGCATCGGCGTCACCGTGGCCAAGAACTCGCCCGACATGCTGATGGTCATTCACATGTCGTCGCCCGACGGGTCGCGCGACCAGCTTTACCTGTCCAACTACGCCACCTTGCAGATCATGGACGTGCTGTCGCGCCTGGACGGCGTCGGCGACGTCCGCGTGTTCGGTGCCCGCGACTATGCCATGCGCGTCTGGCTGGACCCCGACCGCACCGCCGCCCGCAACATGACCGCCGGCGAAGCGGTGCGGGCCTTGCAGGCCCAGAACGTGCAGGTGGCGGCCGGCATGCTGAACGCCCCGCCCATGCCCGATCAGGGCGAC
Source organism: uncultured Rhodospirillaceae bacterium (assembly GCA_903941095.1). Taxonomy (GTDB): domain Bacteria; phylum Pseudomonadota; class Alphaproteobacteria; order Rhodospirillales; family Magnetospirillaceae; genus Magnetospirillum. The sequence goes on from CAJANN010000122.1 coordinate 5,033, forward strand.
TTCCAGTTCAGCGTCCAGACCCAGGGGCGCCTGACCGACCCGGCGCAATTCGGCGACGTCATCGTCAAGACCGACGCCGACGGCCGCGTCACCCGCCTGAAGGATATCGCCCGCATCGAGCTGGGAGCCCAGGATTACAGCCTGAACGGCTATCTGGACCGGCGCAGCGCGGTTCCCATCGCGGTCTTCCAGCGTCCGGGCTCGAACGCCCTGGCCACCGCCGACCGCATCCTCAACAAGATGGAAGATCTGTCGAAGACCTTCCCGCCCGGGGTCCGCTACAACGTTCCCTACAACCCCACCCAGTTCATCGCCCAGTCGGTGGCGGCGGTCAACCACACCATCTTCGAGGCCATGCTGCTGGTGGTGGTGGTGGTGGTGCTGTTCCTGCAGACCTGGCGGGCCTCGATCGTGCCGGTGGTGGCCATCCCGGTGTCGCTGGTCGGCACCTTCGCCATCCTGTCGGCCCTGGGCTATTCGCTGAACAACCTGTCGCTGTTCGGTCTGGTCCTGGCGGTGGGCATCGTCGTCGACGACGCCATCGTGGTGGTGGAAAACGTCGAGCGCAACCTGCGCGAAGGCATGAGCCCCAGAAACGCCGCCCACGTCACGATGGACGAGGTCGGCACCGCCCTGATCTCCATCGCCCTGGTGCTGTGCGCGGTGTTCATCCCGGCGGCCTTCATCCCCGGCATCTCGGGGGCGTTCTTCAAGCAGTTCGCCGTGACCATCTCGGCCTCGACGGTGATTTCCCTGATCGTGTCGCTGACCCTGTCGCCGGCCTTGTGCGCGCTGCTGTTCAAGCCGCATCACGCGGACAAGCCCCTGTCGGGGCCGGCCTGGACCCACCCGGTGCACAATTTCTTCGCCGCCTTCAACCGCGGCTTCGACCGGCTGGCCGGCGGTTACGGCACCCTGACCCGGCGCGTGCTCCGCATGAGCGTGCTGATGCTGGTGCTGTACGGCGGTCTGATCGCGCTGACCGGATATGAATTCCTGAAAACGCCCAAGGGCTTCATCCCCGACCAGGACCAGGGCTATCTGGTCAACATCGTGCAATTGCCGGCCGGCGCCTCGCTGGCCCGCACCGACAAGGTGGTGCGCCGCGCCGTCGACATCATGCTGGACACCCCCGGCGTCGCCCATGCGGTGCCGTTCGCCGGCCTGGACGCCTCGACCTTCACCAACGCCTCCAACGCCGCCGCCATTTTCGTGCCGCTGAAAAGCTTCGAGGAACGCGCCGCCCTGGGGCTGCATTCCTCGGTCATCGCCGCCGAACTGAAAAAGCGCCTGGGGGCCATCCAGGACGCCATGTTCATCACCGTGCAGCCGCCGCCGGTGCGCGGCATCGGCAATGCCGGCGGCTTCAAGATGATCCTGCAGGACAAGGCCGGACGGGGGCCGAAGGCGCTCGAGGACGTCGCCATCGACATGATGATGGCGGCCAACAAGGTCCCCGGCCTGATGAACGTGTTCACCCTTTACAACACCCGCACCCCCAACGTGTTCGCCGACATCGACCGGGTGCGGGCACAGATGCTGGGCGTTCCGGCCGACCGGGTCAACGAGGCGCTGCAGGTCTATCTGGGATCGGCCTTCGTCAACGAATTCAACTTCCTGGGCCGCACCTACCGGGTGACCGCCCAGGCCGACGCCCCGTTCCGCAACGATATCCGCGATATCGCCATGCTGAAGGTCAGGAACGACAAGGGGCAGATGGTGCCCATCGGGTCGGTGGCGTCGTTCCGCACCGAGACCGGCCCCTATCGCGTGCCGCGCTACAACCTGTATCCGGCGGCCGAGCTGCAGGGCGCGGCGATGCCCGGCTATTCCTCGGGCTATGCCCTGGAAGCCATGCGCCTTCTGGCCGACGAGCGCCTGCCCGAGGGATTCGGCTTCGAATGGACCGAACTGGCCCTGCAGGAACTGCTGGCCGGCAACAACGGCCTGATGGTCTTCGCCGCGTCGGTGCTGTTCGTGTTCCTGCTGCTGGCCGCCCAGTACGAAAGCTGGTCGCTGCCGCTGGCGGTGGTGCTGATCGTGCCGATGTGCCTGCTGGCCGGCATTTCCGGCCTGCTGGTCCGCGGCCTGCCCATCAACATCCTGGCGCAGATCGGCTTCATCGTGCTGATCGGTCTGGCGGCCAAGAACGCCATCCTGATCGTCGAGTTCGCCCGTCAGGCCGAGATCGAAGGCATGGAGCGGGTCGACGCCGCCATCCACGCCGCCCGCACCCGCCTGCGCCCGATCCTGATGACCTCGCTGGCCTTCATCCTGGGCGTCGCCCCCCTGGTCTGGGGCGTCGGAGCCGGGGCGGAAATGCGCCAGTCCCTGGGCACCGCGGTGTTTTCCGGCATGCTGGGGGTGACGCTGTTCGGGCTGATCTTCACCCCGATCTTCTATGTGGCGGTGCGGGCTCTGGTGGCCCGCTGGTCGAGCCGGCCGGCCACCCCCTGAGGGCGCGCCGGAGGGCCGGTTCTCAGCCCCCGGTATAGACCATGACGCGGTTGCGCCCCTGGCGCTTGCCGTCATACAGGGCCAGGTCGGCCTGTTCCATCGCATCCTCGATGGAGATTTCGGCGGTGACCTCGCAGATGCCGAAGGTGGCGGTGACCGGAATCGCGGCCCCACGCTCATCCGTCAGCCGCAGCGCGGCGATGGTGGTGCGGATCCGGTCCAGGACCTGGGCCCCGACCTCGGCGGCGGTGCCGGGCAGGCAGATCAGGAACTCCTCGCCGCCATAGCGATAGACCACGTCATAGGGCCGCACGGTGCTGCGCAGCACCTGGGCGACCTCGCGCAGGACCTTGTCGCCCTGGGCGTGGCCGAAGGTGTCGTTGACCTTCTTGAAATGGTCGATGTCGGCCAGGGCCAGCGACAAGGGCAGCTTCTGGCGGATGGCGCGGTCGCGTTCGCCGATCAGATGGCTGCGCATCGACTGGCGGTTGCCCAGCCCGGTCAGGGGGTCGACGGTGGCCAGGGCCTTCCACGCCTCGCGCTCCAGCGCCTGGGCCGAAGCGCCGAAATCCAGGACCGAGATCATCAGCGTCTCGTAATCCGAGGTGGTCACCGTCTGGCCGGCCCGCGCCCGCACCGAAAGCTGCTCGGCCTTGTCGTGCACCGCCTCGTGCAGTTCGCCCAACGACACGAAACCGGGGAACTGGGCAAAGGCGGTCCGCTCGGCCCGGCGGAACCATTGGTCGAACGGGCATTCCGTCACGGCGGCGTCGGGGACCACCGCCCCGGCATCGCGGTGCAGGACCGCCTGATACCAGCGGTGCAGCCAGTCGAAGTGACCGGCCAGGGCGTGCTGGAAAGCTGTCAGACTGGCAAAGACGTCTTCGGGATTCATGGCTTGGCCCCATGCGTCGGCCGGCGCAAGCCGCCGGTCAGACGAATTTGACGTCGACGACCTCGTAGGATTTCGAGCCGCCGGGAGTGGTCACTTCGACGACATCGCCGATATGCTTGCCGATCAGGGCGCGGGCCAGGGGCGAATGCACCGACATGCGGCCGGACTTGATGTCGGCCTCGTGGGCGCCGACGATGGTGTAGGACACCTCGTCGTCGGCATCCTCGTCGGCCAGGGTCACCGTCGCCCCGAAGCGCACCTGATCGCCCGACATCTGGCTGATGTCGATGACCTGCGCCCGGCTGATGATGTCCTCCAGCTCGGCGACACGGCCCTCGATGAAGCTTTGGCGTTCGCGGGCGGCGTGGTACTCGGCGTTTTCCGACAGGTCGCCATGTTCGCGCGCCTCGGCGATGGCCTTGATCACCGCCGGCCGTTCGACGGTCTTCAGGGTCCTCAGCTCATCCTCCAGCTGGGTCAGGCCCGCCGGAGTCATCGGGATTTTTTCCATTCCTTGAAAGCCCCCCGCGTCAGAACGAGTTCTTAAAGTACGATTGCAGCGGCGCGACATCAAGCGCCCCGGTGCGCAGGGCCTCGATCGCCTCGACGGCGGCCTTGGCCCCGGCCACGGTGGTATAGTGCGGGATGTTGAGCTGCAGGGCGGTGCGGCGGATGGAGAACGAGTCCCGGACGGCGACGCTGCCTTCGGTGGTGTTGACCACCAGTTGCACCTGGCCGTTCATCATCACGTCGACGCAATGGGGACGGCCTTCCAGAACCTTGTTGACCACGTCGACGACCAGCCCGTGGCCGCGCAGATAGGCGGCGGTGCCTTCGGTGGCCATTAGGCTGAAATCCATCGCCAGCAGGCGGCGGCCGACTTCGACCATCGCCGGCTTGTCGCCTTCGCGCACCGAGATGAAGACGCAGCCCTTGGTCGGCAGCACGCAGCCGGCCCCCAGCTGGCTTTTGGCGAAGGCCAGGGCGAAATCGCGGTCGATGCCCATGACCTCGCCGGTGGATTTCATTTCCGGCCCCAGGATGATGTCGACGCCGGGGAAGCGGGCGAAGGGGAACACCGCCTCCTTGACCGCCACGTGCTGCAGCTTTTCCTTCCTGATGTTGAACGAGGCCAGGGTCTCGCCGGCCATCACCCGGGCGGCGATCTTGGCGATGGGAATGCCGGTGGCCTTGGCGACGAAGGGCACGGTGCGGCTGGCGCGCGGATTGACTTCCAGGATGTAGATGACGCCGTCCTGAACGGCATACTGCACGTTCATCAGGCCGACGACGTTCAGCGCCCGGGCCAGTTTGACGGTCTGGCGCTCCAGTTCTTCCTGGGTCTTGGCGTCCAGGGAATAGGGCGGCAGCGAGCAGGCGGAATCGCCGGAATGGATGCCGGCTTCCTCGATGTGCTGCATGATGCCGGCGACATAGACGTCGGTGCCGTCGGACAGGGCGTCGACGTCCACTTCGATGGCGTCCTTCAGGTAGAAGTCGATCAGCACCGGATCGTCGCCCGACACCACCACCGCTTCCTTCATGTAGCGTTCCAGCGCCTCGTGGTCATAGACGATCTGCATGGCGCGCCCGCCCAGCACGAAGCTGGGGCGGATGACCACCGGATAGCCGATGCGGTCGGCCACCGCCTTGGCTTCCTCCAGCGACCGCGCCGTGCCGTTGGGCGGCTGCTTCAGGCCCAGATCCTGCAGCAGGAGCTGGAAGCGTTCGCGATCCTCGGCCAGGTCGATGCTGTCGGGGCTGGTGCCCAGAATGGGAATGCCGGCCTGTTCCAGGGCATGGGCCAGCTTCAGCGGGGTCTGGCCGCCGAACTGGACGATGCAGCCCAGCACCTTGCCGCGGGCCTGTTCCTTGCGGACCAGCTCGATGACCGTTTCGGCGGTCAGCGGCTCGAAATACAGGCGATCCGAAGTGTCGTAATCGGTGGACACCGTCTCGGGATTGCAATTGACCATGATGGTCTCTTTGCCGGCATCGTCCAGGGCATAGGCGGCATGGACGCAGCAATAGTCGAACTCGATGCCCTGGCCGATGCGGTTGGGACCGCCGCCCAGGATGACCACCTTGTCGCGGTCCGAGACGTCGGCCTCGCATTCCGCCGGGTTGACGCCGTCGCCCTCGTAGCAGGAATACATGTAGGCGGTCGAGGACGGGAACTCGGCGGCGCAGGTGTCGATGCGCTTCATCACCGGCTTGACGTTCAGCACCTCGCGGCGGAACGCCGTCTCGGTCAGGCTCTTGCCGGAAAGCTGCGACAGCCGCTGGTCGGAAAAGCCCATTTTCTTCAGGGCCAGCATGCCGGGGGCGTCGATGGGCAGGCCCTTGGCGCGGACCACCTCTTCGGCGTCGACGATGGCCTTGATCTGCTCCAGGAACCACTTGTCGTAGGAACAGGCGCCATGCACCTCGGCCACCGTCAGCCCCAGGCGGAAGGCCTGGGCGATGACCAGCAGACGGTCATGGCGCGGCGTGGACAGGGCCTTCTTGACCGCCACCTTGCGGTCGGCCGCCGAGGCGCCGGGAATTTCCACCTCGTTCAGGCCGGTCAGGCCGGTCTCCATGCTGCGCAGGCCCTTCTGCAGGCTTTCCTGGAAGGTGCGGCCGATGGACATGGCCTCGCCCACCGACTTCATCGAGGTGGTCAGGTTGGGGTCGGCGCCGGGGAACTTCTCGAAGGTGAAGCGCGGGATCTTGGTGACGA
>CAJANN010000123.1 GCA_903941095.1 uncultured Rhodospirillaceae bacterium
ATGTGGACAGGAATACGAATCGTCCGGGCCTGATCTGCGATCGAGCGAGTGATGGCCTGACGAATCCACCAAGTTGCGTAAGTCGAGAATTTGTAACCACGACGGTATTCAAATTTATCGACCGCCTTCATCAGGCCGATATTGCCTTCCTGGATCAGATCGAGGAATTGCAGGCCGCGATTGGTGTATTTCTTGGCGATCGAGATGACCAGGCGCAGATTGGCCTCGATCATTTCCTTCTTGGCCTTGCTGGCCTCGCGCTCGCCCTTCTGGACGGTCTGGACGATGCGGCGGAACTCGGAAATCGGCAGGCCGGCCTCGGTCGAGATGCCGCCGATGCGGCCGCGGATGTCGCCGATCTCGGTGCGGTGCTTTTCCGAGAAGTCCTTCCACTGCTTCGACTTGGCGGAGACCGCCTCGGTCCAGTTGGGGTCCAGTTCGCGGCCGAAATAGGAATCCAGGAAGTCCTGGCGCTTGACCCGGCAGGATTCCGCCAGACGCAGCAGGCGGCCTTCCTGCATCATCAGCTTCTTGTTCAGCCCGTTCATGTGCTCGACCAGCAGCTCGATGCGGGCATTGTTGAGGTGGACGCCCTCCATCAGGCGGACCATCTCGGTCTTCAGCTTGTCGTACTTCTTTTCCACGGTGGCCGAGACCGTCTCGCCCTTGGACAGGGCGGCCAGACGGTCTTTTTGCACCTTTTCCATCTTCAGATGGGTGGCGGCGATGGCCTCGAAGGTCTCCAGCACCTGGGGCATCAGCTGGGCTTCCATCGCCGCCAGCGAGATGCCGCTGTCTTCGCCTTCGCCCTCTTCGCCTTCGGCCTCGCCCTCGACGACTTCGGGCTCTTCCTCTTCGCTTCCGGCTTCGCCTTCGGCGGCCTGGGCCTCTTCCTCGGGGCCGCGCTCCAGGTCTTCGTCGGACAGCTCGCCGCCGGGACCCGAGCCATAGGTGGCGTCCAGGTCGATGATGTCGCGCAGCAGCATGCGGCCGGCCTGCAGGGCATCGTGCCATTCGACCACGGCGCGGATGGTGATGGGGCTTTCACAGATGCCGCCGATCATCATCTCGCGGCCGGCTTCGATGCGCTTGGCGATGGCGATTTCGCCCTCGCGGCTCAGCAGCTCGACCGACCCCATCTCGCGCAGATACATGCGCACCGGGTCGTCGGTGCGGCCCAGATCCTCTTCGTCGACATTGCCGCCGGAATAGGCTTCGGTCTCTTCCTCGTCGGCCTCGGCCGGGGCGGCTTCCTCGCCTTCCTCGCTTTCGACGACGTTGATGCCCAGTTCGGACAGCATGGCCATCGTGTCTTCGATCTGTTCCGACGACACTTCGTCGGGGGGCAGGGCGGCGTTCAGCTCGTCATAGGTGACATAGCCGCGCTCACGTCCACGGGCGACCATCTTCTTGACGGCCACCCCCAGGGTGTCGAGCAGCGGTCCGTCCAGGGTCTCTTCCTGGGTCTCGCTGACTTCCGCCGTATTCTGAGCCTTGGTCGCCATGAACTGCCTGCTCCTCGTGTATCCGCTGCGTCCCGGTCCGGGTCAGAAGCCCGGTCCGTTGTCGTCGTCGTCCTTGTCTTCGGCGATTCCGCTGCCGACCTGTTTGAGAGCGGCAAAGCGGTCGAAGGTCCTTGTCGACATGTCCTGACCGAGTTTCTCGGCAGCCTGGCCGATGTCGTTCGCCAAGCCTCGTTTCCACGCATAACGCTTGAAAAGCCGATCCCAGTGCTGTCTGGCCTCGATGATCGTTTCCGGGCGTCCGATCCTGTATTCGTCGGTGTCTTGCAGGCGGTCCAGCACCGGCGCCAGGCCGTCCGCCCTCAAATGGTCGCAAAACACTTCCGAGTCAAGGTCGTGGACAGTGTGCAGGTGCTTTAGAATCCCGCGTCTCAGGTTGTCAAGCGCGTTGTCCGAGAAGCCGGTCTCGCCCAGGGGCTCGCAGATCTGGTCCAGCAGGGGCGGGTGCAGCAGCAGCAGGGCCAGCAATTGGGCCTCGCAGCTTCGCAGCCACAAGGGATCGCTGTCCCCGGCCGGCGGGCGCGGCTTGCCGGCTCCGGGCAGGCGGCCGTCGGCGGCCCGCAGCGGCGGGTCGCCGGGCCGGCGGCGGAATTCGCCGCGCCGTCCCATGCCGGGGCCGGGAAAGGCGGAACGCGGGCGCAGCAGGTCGCGCAGCCGTTCGCGGAAGGCCGACAGATATTGCCAGCGCACGGTTTCGTCGGCGATGGCGAAGGCCTTGTCCTTCAGGTCCTTCTCCAGGGCGGCCCGGCGCTCGGGGGTGTCGACCGGGCGGCCGGCGGCGGTGACGTCCCAGGCGACGTCGAACAGCGGGCGGGCCTGGTCCAGCACCGATTGCATGGCCGCCGCCCCCTTGGCCTTGATCAGCGAATCGGGGTCCTCGGGGTGGGGCAGGAGGGCGAAGCGCAGCGACTTCCCCGGTTTCAGGATGGGCAAGGCCCGTTCGGCGGCGCGGCTCATGGCCCGCTGGCCGGCATTGTCGCCGTCGAAGCACAAGGTGGGCTCGTCGGCCAGCCGCCACATTTCCTCGATCTGCGCCTCGGTCAGCGCGGTGCCCAGCGGCGCGACGGCAAAGGCGAAGCCGGCCTGATGCAGGGCGATGACGTCCATATAGCCTTCCACCGCCAGCACCGTGCCCTTTTCGCGGGCCGTTTCGCGGGCGTGGGCCAGTCCGTACAGGGTCGAGCCCTTGTGGAACAGCGGGGTGTCCGGCGAATTGAGGTATTTCGGCTGGCCGTCGCCCAGGGTGCGGGCGCCGAAGGCGATGACGCGGCCGCGGCGGTCGGCGACGGGAAACATCACCCGGCCGCGGAAGAAATCGAAACTGGCGCGGTCGCCGTCGCCATCGGGCTTCTTCAGCAGGCCGGCCTCGATCAGCAGGGATTCCGGCACCGCCTCGCTCATCAGCGCCGTCTTCAGGGCCTGGCGCGAGTCCGGGGCCCAGCCCAGGCGGAACCGGGCGATGGTTTCCTCGGTCAGGCCGCGGCCGCGCAGATAGGCCAGCCCCTCGCGTCCCGCCCCGGCGCGCAGCTGGGTTTCGAAGAAGCGGCAGGCCGCCTCCATGACGTCGTGCAGCGAGGCGCGGCGGGCTTCCTGCTGGCGTTCCTGCAAGGTGGCCTTGGGAACCTCCATCCCGCATTCGGCGGCCAGTTTCTCCACCGCCTCGGTGAAGGACAGATGGTTGGCCCGCATCTCGAAGCCGATGGCGTCGCCGTGCGCACCGCAGCCGAAGCAGTGGAAGAAGCCTTTTTCCTCGTTGACGGTGAAGCTGGGGGTCTTTTCGTTGTGGAAGGGGCACAACCCCTGCTGTTCGCGCCCCTTGCGGGTCAGCTTGACGCGGCGGCCGACGATGCCGGCCAGCGGCAGGCGCAGGCGCAGCTCGTCAAGGAACTGGGGAGGGAAGGCCATGTCTGCGCGCCCCCTCAGCCGGCCGAAGGGGGAGGGCTCAGCCCCCCAGTTCCTTCTTGGTGGCGGCGCTGGCCTTGGTGAAATCCATGCTGCCCGAGAAACGTTCCTTCAGGGCGGCCATGACCCGGCCCATATCCTTCAGGCCGCCGGCCCCCAGTTCGGCGATGACCGTCCGGACCTCGGCCAGGGTCTCGGCCTCGGACAATTGCCGGGGCAGGAACCGCTCGATGATGGCGATCTCGTCGGCTTCCTGCTGCGCCAGTTCCAGGCGCCCGCCCTGTTCGTACAGCGAGATGCTTTCCCGGCGCTGCTTGATCATCGATTGCAGCATCGACAGGATCTCGTCCTCGGTGATGCCGTCCATCACCCCGCGCGAGCGGGCGGCGATGTCGCGGTCCTTCAGGGCCGCCAGAATCAGGCGGACGGTCGAGACCACGCGGGCTTCCTTGGCCAGCATGGCGGTCTTCAATGCGTCGTTGAGCCGCTGGCGCAGCATGGGACCTCTCCGAAGCGCGGGAAAGGGGTCAGGCTATCCTGAAACGGCCATCCTGGCAACCTCTTTAGCTGTTTGAAAACATTCAACTTTGCTCTGTGCTGCCAAGGCTTGACTTCGCTTCCGGATTTCTATAGACAGCGCAAAATTTGCCTGCCGCAATCCGGGCCGCAACGGGCCACAGCCGGAGGACGCCGCTTCGATACGGAAGCTGGTCCTTGCGCTCGGGTGCGACCTGCAGGACCCCTTGAATCGCCGCCCTCGCGGGCGCCCTGCCGTTAGGACCGACATGCCGCAACAGCCCGTGCCCAGCTTCGACATTCCGCGGCCCCCCCATGCCGATGCCGCTCTGGTGCTGGCCGACGGGACCGTGCTGTGGGGGCGTGGGATCGGAGCCGCCGGCATGAGCGTCGGCGAGGTGGTGTTCAACACCGCGATGTCGGGCTATCAGGAAACCCTGACCGACCCGTCCTATGCCGGGCAGATCATCACCTTCACCTTTCCCCATATCGGCAATGTCGGCGCCAATGGCGAGGATATCGAGACCGTCACCCCGGCGGTGCGCGGCCTGATCGTCCGCGCCGACATCACCCAGCCGGCCAACTGGCGCGCCGTCCAGCATCTGGATGCCTGGCTGAAGGGGCACGGCATCGCCGGCCTGGCCGGCGTCGACACCCGGGCGCTGACCCGGCGCATCCGCTCGGCCGGCGCTCCCAACGGCGTGGTGGTCCATGCCCCCGGCGGCGTGCCCGACCTGGAAGCGGCGTGGAAGCTGGCCGCCGGCTGGCCCGGCCTGAACGGCATGGATCTGGCTGGTGACGTCAGCTGCCGCCAGTCCTTCGCCTGGGACGAGACGGAATGGGCGCTGGAGACCGGCTATGGCCGCCAGACCGCGCCGCGCTGCCACGTGGTGGCCGTCGATTTCGGCGCCAAGCGCAACATCCTGCGCTGTCTGGCCTCGGCCGGGTGCAAGGTCACGGTGGTGCCGGCCGGATCCTCGGCCGAGGATGTGCTGCGCCTGCGGCCCGACGGCGTGTTTCTGTCCAACGGCCCCGGCGACCCGGCCGCCACCGGCGCCTACGCCGTGCCGATGATCAAGGGCGTGCTGGCCGCCGGCAAGCCGCTGTTCGGCATCTGCCTGGGCCATCAGATGCTGGCCCTGGCCCTGGGGGCCAGGACCTTCAAGATGGAAACCGGCCACCGCGGCGCCAACCATCCGGTCAAGGACCTGGCCACCGGCAAGGTCGAGATCACCAGCCAGAACCACGGCTTCGTCGTCGACGAGGCCAGCCTGCCGGCCGGCGTGGCGGTGACGCATCGGTCGCTGTTCGACCAGTCGGTGGAAGGCATCGCCGTGGCCGGCAAGCCGGTGTTCTCGGTGCAGTACCATCCCGAGGCCAGCCCGGGTCCGGAAGACAGCCATTACCTGTTCGACCGTTTCGTCGACACCATCGCCGCGTCGAAATGACCGCCATGCGGTCGCAAGGCACGGACCCGTGCGGATAAGCGCAGGCTGCCGGTGCCGGTCCGTGTTCGTCTGTGTCTGAATCATTCTGTGGAATATCTGCCGCCATGCCCAAACGTACAGACATCAAGTCCATCCTGATCATCGGTGCCGGTCCCATCGTCATCGGTCAGGCTTGCGAGTTCGATTATTCGGGCGTGCAGGCGTGCAAGGCGCTGAAGGA
>CAJANN010000124.1 GCA_903941095.1 uncultured Rhodospirillaceae bacterium
ACAACGTCGACAACCACCATCCGCCTCAGATTGACCCGGGCACTCGCACGGAAATTACCACGGTGCCCCTGCTGCCAACGGCCGGCACCCCAATCCAGTCAACTTGTGACACAGTAGAGTAACTCCCGGGAACTTGGGATGGGGAGGCGCCCAAGAAAACCAGCCAACGGTCCCAACCCCTCTCCCTTCAGGGAAAAATGGTGGATGCCAAGTTCGCTGCACGTTTTCCGATCTGGGCCAGGGCAATGACCGGACACCACCGCGGCCGGGATGTCTGCGCAATTGCCACCCACCGCCCTGATCCGGCGCAAGGCCTCCAGCCCATCCAAGCCGGGCATGTCGATGTCGGTGATGATGGCCGCAAAGGGAAACATGGGTGCCAGTTCCACTGCCTCCAGGCCATTACTGGCGGTCAGCACGACGAATCCTTTTGCCTGGATGAAGCTCTTCATCATCTTTCTGATGAGCGCGGAATCATCGACGACCAGGATGAATTGGGCGCAAGGATCAAAGGGAGAGGCGTGGTTCTGGGATTGCATCGCGGCTACTCCTGAATGATCAACCCCAGCCTGGTGGCTTTGAGTGCGGCGCCGACACGATTGAAGACGCCAAGCTTGGCGTAGATGTTCTTCAGGTGGAATTCAGTGGTGTTGACCGTGGTCTCCAGGGTTTTGGCGATATCGGTATTGCTGTACCCGCGCACCAACAGCATCAGAACCTGAAGCTCGCGGTTGGACATGGGGGCGACCTGCTCCGTCGAGCGCCCGATCAGGCCCGTTTCAAGGCAATGCAGCAAGATCGCCTCGGCGCCTTGGCGCAAGGCGACGATGTCGTTGCTTGAATGGTCCCGTATCTCGGGGCAACCGACATGCAGGCCCATGATCGGGCCGCCCGCATCCAGAAAGACCATGCCCATGACATCACCCCACCCTTGGATCCGGATCAGATCCAAGACATCAGGATCGGGTCGTGGCACGGTCACGGCTGCACTCCCCCACCATGCCGGCAAGGGAGATGCCTGAATCAGCGCCGGAGCGATCGACCTCGGTGCCACTTCGCTTTCCTGGAACAGGCGGCGGGAAACAGCCGCTGTCCAGGTTCCCAGGCTGTGCCAGTGGCCGTTCTGGGTGCGGATGCGCAAGTAGAAGTCGGAAAATCCCAGACCCCGGACAGTCCCCTGAAGGCGCTCCAGCAGAAGCGCCGGGACAGCCAGGTCCGGCATCGTATCCAACTCGCCCTCCATCCAATGTTCCTTGCTGACGCTTGTGGTCAGCCATCACACCGAATGGGGACATAATTTGTAATACTTCTGGACTGAGGGGTGGGCGCAGCCTTTGCGGGTATAGCGCTGCACTTCAAGGAGGGATGCTGTCACCCTTGCGGGTTCTCAGGGAAGGATCTGGCGGGTCAGCATGGCCTTGACCACCGCCTGCAGCCGTGAATTCGCCCCCAGTTTCTTCATGGCGGAATTCAGATACATCCTGGTGGTGTTCTCCGTGACACCCAGAATTTCCCCGATTTCCCAGGCAGTCTTCCCGCGAGCCAGCCACGCCAGACACTCTCTTTCCCGCTTGGTCAAACTTGGCTTAAGGGCTGGATCAGGATGAAGGACCTTGTGGCACTCATGAAAAGGCACGGCAATAACGTGCAACAGGTGTCGATAGCGATTCCAGGCCCTGGCGAATCCAGTCTCATCGCTGCTGAAAACCGAAAACGATCCGGCCCCGAATCCGGGTTCGTGCAGTGGAATGTCCGCTCCCATGGCCAATCCGAATTCCTTGGCCTCGGTAAAGATGGCCCGTTCCGGAGCGTTGACGGGTAGAGCCAGCAATATTTCATTCCAGCAGAAGGGAAGTACGGAATCGATGACCCTTTTGGCGACCGGGTCGATGTCCACATAGCCCCGTTCCTCGTAACGCTGTACCCACGCCATGTTCCAATCACCCGCATACAGCAACCGTTCGCTGGCGGGTGAATATCGATGGTATGTGATACCGACGAACCTATGAAATGACCTTCTGCACCCAGGGCCGGAAGCAAAGGCTTTTGAGCCTGTCTGCGTCAGCAACGAGTGCATTCCATGCATCGCAGCAGGCGTCGATGATG
>CAJANN010000125.1 GCA_903941095.1 uncultured Rhodospirillaceae bacterium
CAACGTCTACGGCCCCAACGAATACCACAAGGGCGGCCAGCAAAGCGTGGTCGCCCAGATCTATCCGCACGCCAAGGCCGACGCCGCGTACCAGCTGTTCCGCTCGCACAACCCCAACTACACCGACGGCGGGCAGATGCGCGACTTCATCTGGATCGACGATTGCGTCGACGTGATGATGTGGATGCTGGACAACCCCCAGGTCAGCGGCATCTTCAACGTCGGCACCGGCAAGGCCCGCACCTTCCTGGACCTGGCGTCGTCGGTCTACCACGCGCTGGGCAAGGAACCGAACATCAAGTACCAGGACACCCCCGTCGCCATCCGCGACAAGTACCAGTACTTCACCCAGGCCAGCATGGACCGTCTGCGCGCCGCCGGCTATCACCGCCCGTTCACCTTGCTGGAGGACGGCGTCGGCAAGTATGTCCGCGACTTCCTGGACCAGCCCGATCGGTACAAATAGCCCATGCTCGCCCTGGCCTTCCCCGCCATCGACCCCATCGCCATCGAATTCGGGCCGATCGCCATCCGCTGGTACGCCCTGGCTTATATCGCCGGTCTGATGCTGGGCTGGCACTATGTCAAATGGCTGTCGGCCCGCCCGCCCCACGCCATGCGCGACACCGACGTCGACGACTTCCTGGTGTGGGCCACCCTGGGCGTGGTGCTGGGCGGGCGGCTGGGCTATGTCCTGTTCTACAAGCCGCTCTATTACCTGAACCATCCGGGCGAGATCTTCATGGTCTGGCATGGCGGCATGGCCTTCCACGGCGGGGCGCTGGGGGTGATCCTGTCCATCATCTTGTTCTCGCGCCGGCGCAAGCTGGACCTGTTCGCCGTCGGCGACGTGATATGCTGCGCCGTGCCCATCGGCCTGTTCTTCGGCCGCATCGCCAACTTCATCAACGGCGAACTGTTCGGCCGCGTCGCCCCCGACGTGCCGTGGGCGATGGTCTTTCCCGGCGGCGGCCCCGAACCCCGCCATCCCAGCCAGCTTTACCAGGCCGGGCTGGAGGGGCTGGTCCTGGTGGCGGTCCTGGCCCTGCTGTGGCGCAACCGCGCCATCCGCGAGCGGCGCGGCACCATCGCCGGCACCTTCCTGATGGGGTACGGCGTCGCCCGCCTGATCGGCGAGCTTTTCCGTCAGCCCGACGCCCATCTGGGCTTCCTGGTCGGCGGGGCGACGATGGGCCAGTTGCTGTCCCTGCCCCTGCTGGCGGCCGGAGCCGGGGTGATCTGGTGGGCGGGCAAGCGTCGTCCGCGGCTGTGACCATGCCGTCGCTGACCGCCCTGCTGGCCGAGCGCATCCGCCTGGGCGGCCCCGTCAGCGTGGCCGACTTCATGGCCGAGGCGCTGTACCACCCCGACCTGGGCTACTATACCGGCCGCGACCCGTTCGGTGCCGGCGGCGACTTCACCACCGCCCCGGAAATCAGCCAGATGTACGGCGAGATGCTGGGCCTGTGGTGTGCCCTGTCCTGGCAGATGCTGGGCCAGCCGTCCCGGCTGGTGCTGGCCGAGATGGGACCCGGCCGCGGCACCCTGATGAGCGACATGCTGCGGGCCGCCGCCGCCATGCCGGCCTTCCGCGCCGCGCTGGACGTCTGGCTGGTCGAGACCAGTCCGCGTCTGACCGCCCGTCAGGCGCAGACCCTGGCCGGCCACGACATTCATTGGGCCGAACGCTTCCAGGATCTGCCCGACGGGCCGCTGCTGCTGGTGGCCAACGAGCTGTTCGACGCCCTGCCCGTCCGTCAGTTCGTCAAGCAGGACGGCCGGTGGTTCGAGCGCATGGTCGGCCTGGAAGCGCCCGGCTTCGCCTTCGTCCGCGGGCCGCATCTGGCTCCCGACCTGCCGCTGGAACTGCTGGAAACCGCCGCGGACGGCACCGTCGCCGAACTCTGTCCGGCCGGCCGCGATCTGGCCGCGGCCATCGGCGCCCGGCTGGCCCGCCAGCCCGGCCTGGCCCTGATCGTCGATTACGGTCATCCGCGCAGCGCCGTCGGCGAAACGCTGCAGGCGGTCCGCCGCCACCGCTTCCACCCGGTCCTGGCCGACCCCGGCCAGGCCGACCTGACCGCCCATGTCGATTTCGAATCCCTGGCCCGCGCCGCCATTCCGGCCCGGGCCTGGGGGGCGCTGACCCAGGGCGAGTTCCTGGGCCGCATGGGCATCGCCACCCGCGCCGCCATGCTGGCGCAGAACGCCAGCCCCAAGGTCGCCGCCGACATCGCCGGTCAGTTGCGCCGCTTGATCGACGCGGAAGAAATGGGCACCCTGTTCAAGGTTCTGGCCCTGGCCCACCCGGCCCTGCCGGCACCGCCGGGATTTGTCGGCTGAAAGGGACCCGGATGATCACCCTGTCCGCTCTGAACGAGATCAACCGCATCCGCCACGCTTTCTTCACCCGCGAGGGCGGCGTGTCGGAGGGGATCTACGCCTCGCTCAATTGCGGCCCCGGCTCCCGCGACGATGCCGCCGCCGTGGCCGAGAACAGGTCGCGGGCGATGGCCATGCTGGACCTGCCCGACGACGCCCTGGCCACCGTGCATCAGGCCCACACCGCCACCGCCATCCTGGTGGACGCCCCCTGGGCGGCGGCGGACCGGCCGGTCGCCGACGCGATGGTCACCACCCGGCGCGGGCTGGCCCTGGGCATCCTGACCGCCGATTGCGCCCCGGTCCTGCTGGCCGACCGCAAGGGAACCACGGTCGGCGCCGCCCATGCCGGATGGAAGGGGGCGTTGGGCGGCATCCTCGACAGCACCGTCGCCTGCATGACCGGACAGGGAGTCAGGACCGGCGACATCGTCGCCGCCATCGGTCCCTGCATCGGCCAACGCTCTTACGAAGTCGGGCCGGACTTTCCCGCCCCGTTCCTGGCCGAAACCCCGCTCAACGCCGATTTCTTCGCCCCATCCGGCCGCCCCGGCCATTTCCTGTTCGATTTGCCCGGCTATGTCGCCCGCAAGCTGGCGCAACTGGGCGTGCGCGAGGTCAGCCGCCTGCCCGCCGACACCTGCCGCGACCAGACCCGCTTTTTCAGCTACCGCCGGACCACCCTGCGCGGCGAGCCCGATTACGGCCGGCAGATGTCGGTCATCGTGCTGGACCGCTGATGCGCCTTTGGCTGCCCTTGCTGGCCGGCGCCGTCCTGCTGGCCGGCTGCGGCGAGATCCCCCAGCCCTTCCGCCACGAAGGCCCGCCGCCGGCACTGGTCCGCCCCAAGATGGGACGCGGCATCGTCGTCCGCCCGGTGGCCGGGCCGCCGCAGCTGGCCGAATCCGTCGTCGCCGCCCTGGAAGAGCGGGAAATCCCCGCCATCGTCAGCTCGGCCCCGGCATCCGGGCATGTCATCGAGGCCGTCCCCGTCGCCGATGGCCTGACGTGGAGCCTGACCGCCCCCGACGGCGCCGTCCTGGCCAGCGTCCGCCAGCCGACGCCGCCCGCGGCCTGGGACGGCCCCGACGCCGTCCGCCTGAAGCGCGCCGCCACCGAAATCGCCGCCGCCCTGGCCGCCGGACTGTCCGACCCCGACGCCCAACCCCGGCTGGATGCCCGTCCGGTCGAACTGGCCCGTCCCCGGGTCCGCATCGACCCCATCGCCGGCCTGCCCGGCGACGGCGGCCCCGCTTTGACCGAATCCCTGAGCCGCGCCCTGCGAAGCAGCGGCATCGACGTGGTCCGGTCCGGCGCCGCCTATGTGCTGCGCGCCGTGGCCTCGGTCACGCCGGCCAAGGGCGGCGACGATCTGCTGGCGGTTTCCTGGCAACTGAAGCGGGCCGTCGGCGGCGCCCAGCTGGCAGCCATCGACCAGGAAGGCGAAGTGCCGCGCGGCCGGCTGTCCCAGCCGTGGGGCGCCCTGGCCCGCGACATCGCCGAGGGCGGTGCTTCCGGCATCATCCAGGTGGTCCGCGCCGCCGAACGCGAATCCCCCGCCCCCCGGGAAGCCGATGGCGATTTCCCCCCAAGCCCGTTTACAGAAATAAGACCGGCTGCTATAGGAAAGGCCGATTCAAGCGAGCAGAAATCAGAGGCGCGACCAACCCCGACGCGGGCAGCGGTGACCGACAAGGCGCCGCCCAAGGTTACCCCGAAAAAGCCGGTCACGGCCAAAGCGGGGAAAGCCAAGCCGGCAAAGGGGGGTAAGGCCGGTCCCGCCAAGGCGAAGAAAGGGTCTTCGTCCACCTCCCCCGCCCCGCGCACACCCAAGGTGCCAGCTCGATGAAGATTCTCGCCTGCAACAGCAATCGCCCGCTTGCCGAAGCGATCGCCGAATACATGTCCATGTCCATCACCAAGGCCAGCGTGCGCCGCTTCTCGGACATGGAGGTTTTCGTCGAGATCCACGAGAACGTGCGTGGCGAGGACGTCTTCGTCATCCAGTCCACCTGTTATCCCACCAACGATAACCTGATGGAGCTGCTGATCACCCTGGACGCCCTGATGCGCGGCTCGGCCCGGCGCGTCACCGCGGTGATCCCCTATTTCGGCTATGCCCGCCAGGACCGCAAGTCCGGTCCGCGCACCCCCATCTCGGCCAAGCTGGTGGCCAATCTGATCACCACCGCCGGCGCCGACCGCGTCGTCACGCTGGACCTGCATTCGGGCCAGATCCAGGGCTTCTTCGACATCCCGCTGGACAACCTGTATGCCGCCCCGGTGTTCGTCAACGACATCCGCGCCCGCTATGACGACGTCATGATCGTGTCGCCCGACGTCGGCGGCGTGGTGCGCGCCCGCGCCATCGCCAGCCGCATCGACGCCGACCTGGCCATCATCGACAAGCGCCGCGAACGCGCCGGCGTGTCGGAGGTGATGAACATCATCGGCGACGTGCGCGGCCGCCGCTGCATCCTGGTCGACGACATCGTCGATTCCGCCGGCACCCTGTGCAACGCCGCCGAGGCCCTGATGAAGGCCGGCGCGGTGTCGGTGTCGGCCTATGTCACCCACGGGGTGCTGTCGGGCGGAGCGGTGGCCCGCGTCGGCTCCAGCCCGCTGGAGGAACTGGTCATCACCGATTCCATCCCGCCGACCGAGGCGATCAAGCTGTCTAACAACATCCGGCAGGTGACCATTGCCCCGCTGATGGCCGAATCGATTCAGCGCATCTCGGAAGAACGCTCGGTCTCCAGCCTGTTCGACTGATCCCACCCGGCCGGCCGCAGGCACCACCAACCGGAATGACAAAGGGCGGGACGCCGTGGCGCCCCGCCCTTTTTCCTGTCGCCGGATCAGCAGCTGCCGCCGCCGCAGCCGCAACCGCCCGAGGCCTTGATCTCAAGCGCCGCCACACCCGGCAGGGTCTTGCCTTCCAGCCATTCCAGGAAGGCGCCGCCGGCGGTCGACACGTAGGAGAACCTGGCATCGACGCCGGCAGCGGCCAGGGCCGCCACGGTGTCGCCGCCGCCCGCCACCGTCAGCAGCTTGCCCTGGCCGGTCAGACCGGCGGCAAACTGGGCGACGGCGTCGGTGGCCATATTGAAGGGCTTGATCTCGAAAGCCCCCATCGGACCGTTCCACACCAGGGTCTTGCAGCCGCCCAGGCAGCCGACGATGCTTTCCACCGACGCCGGACCGGCATCCAGGATCATCATGTCGTCGGGCACCGCATCCACCGGCACCACCTTGTTGGGGGCGTTTTCGGCGAATTCCGAGGCCACCACCGCATCGACCGGCAGGATGATGCGGCAATTGGCGGCCTTGGCCTTTTCCAGGATGGCGCGGGCGGTGTCGGCCATGTCCTTTTCACACAGCGACTTGCCGACGCTCTTGCCTTGCGCGAACAGGAAGGTGTTGGCCATGCCGCCGCCGATGATCAGGTAATCGACCCGGGACACCAGATTGCCCAGCAGATCCAGCTTGGTCGACACCTTGGCGCCGCCGACCACGGCGGCCACCGGCTTTTCCGGATTGCCCAGCGCCTTGGCCAGGGCCTCCAGCTCGGCCTGCATCAGCCGGCCGGCGGCGGCCGGCAGCAGATGGGCCAGCCCCTCGGTCGAGGCATGGGCGCGATGCGCCGTGGAGAAGGCGTCGTTGACGTAAAGGTCGCCCAGGGCGGCCAGGGCCTTGGCGAAGGCCGGATCGTTCTTTTCCTCTTCCGGATGGAAGCGGACGTTTTCCAGCAGGGCGATGTCGCCGTCCTTCAGGGCGGCGATGGCGGCCTGGGCGGCCGGTCCGATGCAATCGTCGGCCCAGGCGACGCTCTTGCCCACGGCCTTGGCCAGCGGCTCGACCAGCAGCTTCTGCGAATATTTGTCCTCGCGGCCCTTGGGGCGGCCGAAATGGGTCAGGACGACGACCTTGGCGCCCCTGGCGGCCAAGTCGGTCAGCGTCGCCGCCGAACGGTCGATCCGGGTGGTGTCGGTGACCTTGCCGTCCTTGGCCGGCACGTTGAGGTCGGCGCGGACCAGCACCCGCTTGCCCTTGACATCCAGCGCGTCGATGGTGCGGAACATGACGTTCTCCCCCTGATTGATTCTTGGAAAGCAAAGGGGCCGGACGGGCATTCCCATCCGGCCCCCTGAATCACGCTCAGTTCTTGGCGACGTGGCTCAAGAAGCGCAGCATGTTGCAGGTATAGCCGTACTCGTTGTCGTACCAGGTCACCACCTTGACGAAGGTGCCGTCCAGGGCCATGCCGGCTTCGGCGTCGAAGATCGACGGATGGCTGTTGCCGACGAAATCGGTCGAGACGACCTTTTCGTCGGTATAGCCCAGGACGCCCTTCAGCGGGCCTTCCGAGGCGGCCTTCATCGCCTTGCAGATGTCTTCGTAGCTGGCGTCCTTCAGCAGCTCGACGGTCAGGTCGACCACCGAGACGTCCGAGGTCGGCACGCGGAAGGCCATGCCGGTCAGCTTCTTGTTCAGCTCGGGAATGACCTTGCCGACGGCCTTGGCGGCGCCGGTCGAGCTGGGGATGATGTTTTCCAGGATGCCGCGGCCGCCGCGCCAGTCCTTCGAGGACGGGCCGTCGACGGTCTTCTGGGTGGCGGTGGCGGCATGCACGGTGCTCATCAGGCCGCGCTTGATGCCCCAGTTGTCATGCAGGACCTTGGCCACCGGGGCCAGGCAGTTGGTGGTGCAGGACGCGGCGGAAACGATCGTCTCGCCGGCATACTTGGCATGGTTGACGCCATAGACGAACATCGGGGTGTCGTCCTTGGACGGCGCCGACTGCACCACCTTCTTGGCACCGGCGGCCAGATGCTTCTGGCAGGATTCGGTGGTCAGGAACAGGCCGGTGGACTCGATCACCACGTCGGCGCCGACCTCGCCCCACTTCAGCTCGGCCGGGTCCTTGACCGCGGTCAGGCGGATCTTCTTGCCGTTGACGATCAGCGTGTTGCCATCCACCGAGATGTCGCCGTTGAAACGGCCGTGCACCGAATCGTACTTCAGCATGTACGCGAGATAATCCGGATCGAGCAGGTCGTTGATGCCAACGATCTCCAGCTCCGGAAAATCCTTCGCGACGGCGCGAAACACCATGCGGCCGATGCGGCCGAAGCCGTTGATGGCGACGCGAACAGTCATAGTTTCCTCCACTTGGGTGCGACGCAGAAGGTTCAGGTGGCAAACCTCCCACCCTGGACCGCCGTGAACGGCTGTCACCGACGGCTGCGGGTGGGGCTGTGGTGGGCCGCCTGCCGAAATCAGACGGCCAACCATATCGCACACTCACGCCCGCGAATCCAGCCCAGAAAACGCCGATATCCCGCCAAAAACCGTGAAAAATCATTACCTTTAATTCACCCCACCCGGACGGAGGATAGGCCGTTACCCGATGCGACGGGGCACTGTCGGAAAACGGGTCGGACCGGGGCACACCCCCCGTCCCCACCCTCGCAGGTGGCTTGGCGCCGCCGCCGGCCCGCCGGCCGGATTTCCGCCGGGAACGGCTCGCTTGGCCCCTATACAAACCTTTTGCGTAGGGACATGCTGATACGATTAGAGGATAAGCTTTTGCCATTGTTTCGATCGCTGCGGTTTATCAGGGGGACGGCGGCCGTGGGCGGCGGATGTGCGGGGAAGCCATGAAAATTCTGATTGCCGATGACCACGAACTGTTTCGGGACGGGCTGCGCCATGTCCTGGCCCAACTGGGCGAGCCCCTGACCCTGGTCGAGGCCTGCGATTTCGAACAGGCCGTGGCCGCCATCCACGACAATTGCGACATCGATCTGGTCCTGCTGGATCTCGGCATGCCCGGCGCCGACTGGACCGACGGGCTGCGCCGGGTGCGCGAGTCCCTGCCGGACCGCCCGGTCATCATCCTGTCCGCCATCGACGACCGCCGCCATGTCCTGCAGGCGGTCAATCTGGGCGCGGCCGGCTTCATCCCCAAAAGCTCGCCCAGCCGGGTGATGCTGTCGGCGTTGCGGCTGGTGCTGTCCGGCGGCGTCTATCTGCCTCCGGCGCTGATCGAGCCGCAAGGCGGCATCCTGCCGGACGGCTTCAACCCCGAACAGGCCATCGCCTTCCTGACGCCGCGCCAGCGCGAAGTGCTGGCCCTGCTGGGACAGGGCAAGTCCAACAAGGAAATCGCCCGCTCGCTGGAACTGGCCGAGGGGACGGTCAAGCTGCACGTCACCGCCATCCTGAAGGCCCTGGGCGTCAACAACCGCACCCGCGCCGTCGTCGCCGCCTCGCACCTGGGCCTGAGGGAATCCGAGAGCTGACATGACGCCCGTGCGGGTTGATCCCGCCGCCCCCGGCCTTATCTTGGTTCGATGGCACACGGTGATCCCCATTTCAGCCAGCCCGCCCACTGGCACGTCCTGTCGGTGCCCGAGGCGTGCGCCCGCCTGGGCAGCAGCGCCGATTCCGGCCTCAGCTCGGACGAAGCCCGGCGTCGCCTGGGACTGCACGGCCCCAACCGCCTGCCCGAGCCGCCGCCGCCGCCGCTGTGGCGGCTGATCGCCCGCCAGTTCGCCAGCCTTCTGATCCTGGTGCTGCTGGCCGCCGGCATTCTGGCCGGCATCATCGGCGACACCACCGACATGGTGGTGATCTTCGCGGTGATCGCCTTCAACGCCACCCTGGGATTCTATCAGGAGGTCCGCGCCGAACGGGCGCTGGAGGCCCTGAAAGGCATGCTGGCGCAACTGTGCCGGGTCCGCCGCGACGGCACCAAACAGGAAATCCGCGCCGACACCCTGGTCCCCGGCGATCTGGTGCTGCTGGAGGCCGGCGACCGCATCCCGGCCGACGGCCGGCTGGTCGCCACGCACGGCCTGGAAATAGACGAATCCTCGCTGACCGGAGAATCGCTGGCGGTGGCCAAGACCACCATCGCCCTGGGGGACGGCGCCACCCCGCTGGCCGAGCGGACCAATCTGGCCCACATGAACTGCGTGGTCACCCGCGGCCGGGGCGAAATGCTGGTGGCACGGACCGGCGCCCACACCGAAATGGGCCGCATCGCCAGCCTGCTGGAAATCCGGCGGGACGACCGGACGCCGCTGCAGGACCGCCTTGATTCCCTGGGCCGCCGGCTGGCGCTGATCGCCGGGCTGGTGGTGGGGCTGATCCTGATCCTGGGGCTGGCCCGCGGCGAGCCCTGGGCCGACACGCTGCTGACCGCCGTCGCCCTGGCCGTCGCCGCCATTCCCGAAGGCCTGCCCTCGGTGGTCACGGTGACCTTGGCCATCGGCATGGTGCGCATGGCCCGCAAGGGCGCCATCGTCAAGCGGCTGGCCGCCGTCGAGACCCTGGGCTCGACCACGGTGATCTGTTCCGACAAGACCGGCACCCTGACCATGAACCAGATGACCGCGGTGGCCGGCTGGGCCGCCGGCCGGCGCTTCCGGGTCGAGGGCGAAGGCTATGGCCGGGCCGGCGCCCTGCACCCCGCCGACGATGGCGGACCCCTGCCGCCTTTGGCCGAGCATCTGGCCGCCGCCCGGCTGTGTACCGAATCAAGGCTGGCCGAGGATGAACACGGCCGCCGTCACGTCGTCGGAGACGCCACCGAGGGCGCCCTGCTGGTCCTGGCCGACAAGGCCGGCGCCGATCCCGGCTGGCCCCGGGTGGCCGAACTGCCCTTCGATTGCGCCCGCAAGTTCATGATCAGCATCCACCGCCTGCCCGAAGGCGGGCTGCGCCTGCTGGTCAAGGGCGCCCCGGACATCGTCCTGGATCTGTGCCGGACGGTCCGGCTGGAGCGGGGCGAACATGTGCTGGACGCCGAACGCCGCGACCTGATCCGGCGCGAAAGCGAGCATATGGGCGCCCGTGCCCTCCGGGTCCTGGCACTGGCCCAGGCCGACATCGACGAAGCCGCCCTGGCCGATCCCCTGGCCGCCGCCCGCGATCTGACCCTGACCGCCCTGATCGGCCTGCTGGACCCGCCCCGCCCCGGCGCCCGCGACGCCGTCGCCGCCTGCCGCACCGCCGGCATCGCCGTCAAGATGATCACCGGCGACCACCGGATCACCGCCGCCGCCATCGGCCGCAGCCTGGGGCTGGACGGCGAGGTGGTGACCGGGGCCGACCTCGACCGCCTGGACGACGACGCCCTGGCCACCCGCATCGACGACATCGCCGTCTTCGCCCGCGTCGCCCCCGAACACAAGGTGCGCATCGTCGAGGCCCTGAAGCGGCACGGCCATGTCGTCGCCATGACCGGCGACGGGGTCAACGACGCCGCCGCCTTGCGCGCCGCCCATATCGGCGTGGCGATGGGCCGCACCGGCAGCGACGTCACCCGCGAGGCGGCGACGATGGTTCTGACCGACGACGATTTCTCGACCGTGGTCGGCGCCGTCCGCGAAGGGCGCACCATCACCGACAACATCGTCAAGTTCGTCCGCTTCCAGCTGTCCACCAATGTCGGCGCCCTGCTGACCGTGCTGGCCGCCCCCTTCTGCGGCCTGATCTCGCCGTTCCACCCCATTCAGATCCTGTGGGTCAACATCATCATGGACGGTCCGCCGGCCCTGGCCCTGTCCTTCGACCCGCCGCGCGCCGGATTGATGGAAGATGCGCCGCACTCTGCCGGCCGGCCGATCCTGTCGGGACGGCGGCTGGGCCGTCTGGTCCTGTACGGGGCCACGATGGCGGCCGGCACCCTGGCGGCCTTCGCCTGGGCGCTGGCCGATGGCGACGAAACCGTGGCCCGCACCCTGGCCTTCACCACCTTCGTGCTGTTCCAGTTCTTCAATGTCTTCAATGCCCGCGTCGGAGCGGAATCGGCCTTCGGCCGGCGGATGTTCGCCAACGGCAAATTGTGGCTGGCCCTGTCGGGAGTCCTGGCCCTGCAGGCGGTGGCCGTCCATTGGGGGCCGGCGCAGATACTGTTCCACACCGCCGACCTGAGCGCCGGACAATGGGCGGTGGCCATCGCCGCCGCGTCGTCGGTGCTGCTGCTGGACGAGGCCCGCAAGCTGGCCGGCCGGCTGGCCTACTCGATTTCCAGATAGCGGATTTCCACCACGTCCAGAAGCTCGGGGCCGCCGGGGGCGCGGAACGGAATGCTGTCGCCCTCGCAGGCCTTCATCAGAACCCGGGCGATGGGAGCGATCCAGCTGACCCGGCCCTTGGTCAGGTCGGCCTCGTCGATGCCGACGATGGCGATGGTCCGTTCCTCGCCCCGGGCATTGGCGTAGGTGACGGTGGCGCCGAAGAACACCTGATCGGTATTGGTCTGGGCGACAGGATCGACGACCCGGGCGGCTTCCAGCCGCTTGGTCAGGAAACGGATGCGGCGG
Organism: uncultured Rhodospirillaceae bacterium; assembly: GCA_903941095.1. Lineage (GTDB taxonomy): Bacteria > Pseudomonadota > Alphaproteobacteria > Rhodospirillales > Magnetospirillaceae > Magnetospirillum. The sequence goes on from CAJANN010000125.1 coordinate 11,718, forward strand.
TCGATCTCGCGCAGGCGCTTCTTGCCGTAGATGTAGTCGCCGTTTTCCGAGCGGTCGCCGTTGCCGGCCGCCCACGACACCACCTCGACCACCTTCGGCCGTTCGACGCGGGTCAGATGGCGCAGTTCGTCCTGCAGGCGGCGGAAGCCGGCCGGCGTGATGTAGTTGGGCGAGCCCTTGGGAATGGGGGCGACACCGTCCGGCAGGTCGTCGTCGTCGCCGTCGCTTTCCCGGGTGAAGGCCTTGCTCATCGCCGGTCCTCGAAAAGAAAAGGGCCCCGGATGATCCGGGGCCCCGAATGGTCCTGACGCCTTACAGCATGCTGGCCAGCACGCGGTCGGGCGGATTGTGGCCGTCCGAGAAGGTCTTGATGTTGATGATGACCTTCTCGCCCATGTCGATGCGGCCCTCGATGGTGGCCGAGCCCAGATGCGGCAGCAGCACGACGTTGTCCAGGGCCACCAGCTTGGGATTGACCGCCGGCTCGTGCTCGAACACGTCCAGTCCGGCTCCGGCCAGTTCGCCACGGCTCAGCATGCGCACCAGGGCGTTCTCGTCGACGATCTCGCCGCGCGAGGTGTTGATCAGATAGGCGTGCGGCGGCATCTGCGCCAGCCGGCGCGCCGACAGCAGATGGAAGGTCCCCGGGGTGTGCGGGCAATGCACGGTCACCATGTCCATGCGGGCCAGCATCTGGTCCAGGCTCTCCCAATAGGTCGCCTCCAGCTCGGCCTCGACCTCGGGATGCAGGCGCTTGCGGTTGTGGTAATGGATGGACATGCCGAAGGCCTTGGCCCGCCGCGCCACCGCCTGGCCGATCCGGCCCATGCCGATGATGCCCAGGCGCTTGCCCCAGATGCGGTGGCCCAGCATGTGGGTCGGGCTCCAGCCCTGCCAGTCGCCGCTGCGCATCAGGCGCACGCCCTCGCCCATGCGGCGCGGAACCGCCAGGATCAGCGCCATCGTCATGTCGGCGGTGTCCTCGGTCAGCACGCCGGGGGTGTTGGTCACCGAAATCGCCCGGGTCCGGGCGCTGGCCAGATCGATATGATCGACGCCGGTGCCGAAATTGGCGATCAGCTTCAGACTGGGACCGGCCTGGGCCAGAATGCCGGAATCGATGCGGTCGGTGATGGTGGGAACCAGCACGTCGGCAGTCTTTACCGCTTCGATCAGCTCGCCCCTGGACATCGGATGATCGTCCAGATTGAGCTTCGTGTCGAACAGCTCCATCATCCGCGTCTCGATGACGTCCGGCAATTTCCTGGTCACGACGACGACGGGCTTCTTTTGCACCATTTTTCTCCTCCCGGAACCCGATCTGGGCCTTTCGACCTAGCAAGACGAGGCCGCCTTGTCCAGCGAACAGTTGCCGACCGGGCTCCAACTTCTGCTGCGGCTTGACCGGAAAGACACTCCGCCGCCTATAATAGCCCGCTTCGACACTCCGGCAGAACGGATTCTGAGACGATGATTTTCGGCTGGCGCACCGCCTGCATGGCACTGACGGCGGCCTGGGCCGCCGTCGGGGCGCCGGCCTGGGCCGGGGAAACCAGCCTGCTGCCGCTGCCCCGCTTCGTCAGCCTGAAATCCGACGAAGTCAACCTGCGCACCGGACCGGGGGTGCGCTATCCCATCGACTGGATCTATTCGCGCAAGGACCTGCCGGTCGAGGTGGTCGCCGAGTTCGAGGCCTGGCGCAAGATCCGCGACTGGCAGGGATCGGAAGGATGGGTCCATCAATCCATGCTGTCGGGCCGGCGGATGATGGTGGTGATCGGCGGCGGCCACACCCTGCGCAGTTCCGATTCCGATTCCGCCGAACCCCTGGCCTCGCTGGAATCCGGGGTGTTCGGCCGGTTGCTGCATTGCCCGCGCAACCGCGATTTCTGCCGGGTGGAAGTCGGCCAGATCCAGGGCTGGCTGAGACGCGACGAATTGTGGGGCGTCTACAAGGGCGAATGGATCGAATAATTTCTGTGGATGAATCCGGAGCGGACATTGACTCCGCCGATGGTGCCGGTACACTCGCCGCCACAGATGATCCCCGCCGGGAGAGTCCGGACCACAACATGTTGTGTGATCCGGCGCCGAAGGAGCAACCGCCCCTGGAAACTCTCAGGCAAATGGACCGCGGGGGGATGAAGCTCTGGAAAGCGGCCGGACCCGCAGGGATGTCCGGCCCACCGACGATGTAAGCCGTCCGCCCTGGCGGAGCCGGTGAATCTTTCAGGTTCCAAGGACAGAGGGGGGCACGACGGCATCACGCCCGAAGTGCGAGTCCTATGGAGAAAAAGCCGGTGAGCCACCCCGACACGACGCTGCTGAGCACCCCGCTTGACGCCCTGCACCGCGAACTGGGCGGCAAGATGGTTCCCTTCGCCGGCTATGCCATGCCGGTGCAATATCCCCGGGGCATCCTGGGCGAACATCTGGACACCCGGGCCGGGGCCGGCCTGTTCGACGTCTCGCACATGGGCCAGGTGACCGTCGAGGCCGACGATCCCGCCGCCCTGCTGGAAAGCCTGGTGCCCGGCGACATCCGCGGGCTGGCGGCGGGGCGGACCCGCTATTCGGTGTTCACCAGCGACGACGGCGGCATCCTCGACGACCTGATGATCTCGAAGCTGTCGGCCACCCGGCTTTATCTGGTGGTCAACGCCGCCTGCAAGGACGCCGATTTCGCCCATCTGCAGCACCGGCTGGGGGGGCAGGCCGACCTGCGCCGCCTGGACGACCGCGCCCTGCTGGCCCTGCAGGGGCCGAAGGCGGCGGCGGTGATGGCCGGCCTGTGCGACGGCGCCGACGCACAACCGTTCATGTCCATCCGCGACACCCACGTCGCCGGCATCCCGGCGCTGGTCACCCGCTCCGGCTATACCGGCGAGGACGGCTACGAGATCTCGGTGCCCGCCGACAAGGCCGAAAAGCTGGCCCGCCTGCTGCTGGACCTGCCCGGGGTCAGCCCCGTCGGCCTGGGAGCCCGCGATTCCCTGCGCCTGGAAGCCGGCCTGTGCCTGTACGGGTCGGACATCGACACCGCCACCAGCCCGGTCGAGGCCGGACTGTCCTGGATCATCGGCCCGCGCCGCCGGGCCGAGGGCGGCTTCCCCGGCGCCGGACGCATCCTGCGCGAACTGGCCGAGGGACCGGCCCGCAGGCGGGTCGGCATCCGCCCCGACGGCCGGGCGCCCGCCCGCGCCCACACCGAAATCACCGACCTGGACGGCACCCGCCTGGGCGAAGTCACCTCGGGCGGGTTCGGCCCCAGCCTGGACGGCCCGCTGGCGATGGGCTACGTGCCGGCCGCCTTCGCCGAGCCGGGGACCCGGCTGCGGCTGGTGGTGCGCGGCAAGCCGCTGGACGCCTCCGTCGTCGCCATGCCCTTCGTGGCCCACCGTTATTTCAAGGGAGTCTGACCGATGAGCGATATGCGTTTCACCAAGGACCATGAATGGATCAAGGTCGAGGGCGACACCGGCACCGTCGGCATCACCGATTATGCCCAGCATGCCTTGGGCGATCTGGTCTTCGTCGAACTGCCCGAGCCCGGCCGCGGCCTGAAGCAGGGCGACGAATGCGCCGTGGTGGAATCGGTCAAGGCCGCCTCCGAGGTCTATGCCCCCGCCTCGGGCTCCGTGCTGAAGGCCAACGACGCCCTGACCGGCCAGCCCGGCCTGGTCAACGAAAGCCCCGAGGCGCAGGCGTGGTTCTTCACCATTGCCCTGTCCGATCCGGCAGAACTGTCCGCCCTGATGGACCGCGCCGCCTATGACGAATACGTCAAGGGTCTGGAGTGAGGCTTCCATGCGCTATCTGCCCCATACCGACGCCGACCGCCGCGCCATGCTGGCGGCCATCGGCGTCCGCGACGTGGACCAGCTGTTCGTCGACGTTCCCGCCGCCGCCCGGCAATCCGCGTCCTTCGCCCTGCCCGCCGGGCAAGGCGAAATGGCGGTGGAGCGCGCCTTCACCCGCATGGCCGGCCGCAACCTGTCGGCCGGCTGCGCGCCCTTCTTCATCGGTGCCGGCCTGTACCGCCACCATGTGCCGGCGGCCGTCGACCAGTTGCTGAGCCGGGGCGAGTTCCTGACCGCCTATACCCCCTATCAGCCCGAGGTCAGCCAGGGCACCTTGCAATACCTGTTCGAATTCCAGACCCAAGCGGCGCTGCTGACCGGCATGGAGGTGGCCAACGCCTCGATGTACGACGGCGCCACCGCCTGCGCCGAAGCGGCGGTGATGGCCGCCCGCGTCACCCGGCGCCGGCGCATCCTGCTGTCGGGCGGATTGCACCCGCATTACCGCGACACCACCGGGACCGTGGTCAGGTACACCGAACTGGACGCCGAGGCGCTGGCTCCCGATCCGCTGGGCGTGGAAGACCTGATCGGGCGCGTCGATTCGCGCACCGCCTGCGTGGTGGTGCAATATCCCGACTTCTTCGGCTCGATCCGCGACCTGCGGCCCCTGGCCGACGCCTGCCATGCCGAAGGCGCCCTGCTGGTGGTGGCCGTCGCCGAGCCGGTGGCCCTGGGCCTGATCGAAAGCCCCGGCGCGATGGGCGCCGACATCGTCGTCGCCGAAGGCCAGTCGCTGGGCATGGGCCTGCAGTTCGGTGGCCCCGGCCTGGGCCTGTTCGCCACCCGCGACAAGTTCGTCCGCCAGATGCCCGGCCGCATCGTCGGCCAGACCCTGGATCAGGACGGCCGACGCGGCTTCGTGCTGACGCTGTCGACCCGCGAGCAGCATATCCGCCGCGAAAAGGCCACCAGCAACATCTGCACCAATTCCGGGCTGTGCGCCCTGGCCTTCACCATGCACCTGACCCTGCTGGGCGAGACCGGCCTGGGCCGGCTGGCGGCGCTGAACCATGCCCTTGCCGTGCGGCTGGAAGGCAAGCTGCGGGCGATCGGCGGGCTGAAGGTCCTGCCCGGGGCCTATTTCAACGAATTCGCCGTCGCCCTGCCCGGCGGGCGCGACGCCGCCGAACTGGTCGAAACCCTGGCCGCCAGGGGCATCCTGGCCGGCGTTCCGGCGTCGCGCTTCTATCCCGGCTGGCCGGAACTGCGCTCGGTCCTGCTGCTGGCCGCGACCGAAACCTGCAGCGAAGCCGACATGGACGCCCTGGTGTCCGCCCTGACCGAGGTGCTGTGACATGCCCGACATCCAGACCGTTTCCGGCAATCGCGGCCTTGCCATCGAAGAAAAGCTGATCTTCGAACAATCCTCGCCCGGCCGCATCGGCGTCGACCTGCCCGAACCGCCGCCGGTCGACCTGGACCGTCTGGGCGGCTTGGCCCGCAAGTCCCCCATCGGCCTGCCCGACCTGTCGGAACCGCAGATGGTGCGCCACTACACCCGGCTGTCGCAGAAGAATTACGGCATCGACACCGGCTTCTATCCGCTGGGATCTTGCACCATGAAGCACAATCCCCGCCTGTCCGAGAAGGTGGCCCGCCTGCCCGGCCTGACCGACCTGCACCCCTTCCAGCCGCAATCCACCGTGCAGGGCGCGCTGGAGGTCATCGACACCCTGGCCTTCTGGCTGAAGGGCCTGACCGGCATGCCGGCCATCGCCATGAGCCCGGCCGCCGGCGCCCACGGCGAATGGTGCGGCCTGATGGCCATCCGCGCCTGCCACGAGGATCGCGGCCAGGGCCACCGCCGCCGCGTGCTGGTGCCGGAATCGGCGCACGGAACCAACCCGGCCTCGGCGGCGATGTGCGGCTTCACCGTCGATCCGGTACCGGCCACCGCCGACGGCCGCGTCGACGTCGCGGCGCTGAAGGCCAAGCTGGGCGACGACGTCGCCTGCATCATGGTCACCAACCCCAACACCTGCGGCCTGTTCGAGACCGACATCCTGGAAATCGCCGGCGCCACCCACGCGGCCGGGGCCTTCTTCTATTGCGACGGCGCCAATTACAACGCCATCGTCGGCCGGGTGAAGATCGCCGACCTGGGCGTCGACTGCATGCACATCAACCTGCACAAGACCTTTTCCACCCCGCATGGCGGCGGCGGCCCCGGCGCCGGCCCCACCGTGCTGTCGGCGGAACTGGCGCCCTATGCCCCGCTGCCCTTCGTGGTGCATGACGGCGACGGGCTGCGGCTGGTGGAACATGCCGAACAGCAGGCGGGCGCCAAGCCGTTCGGCCGGGTCAAGGGATATCACGGGCAGTTCGGCGTCTTCATCCGGGCGCTGGCCTATATCCTGTCGATGGGGGCCGACGGCATGCGCCAGGCCAGCACCGACGCGGTGTTGAACGCCAATTACCTGCTGGCCGGACTGAAGGACGTGCTGACCGCCTCGTTCGACGGACCGTGCATGCACGAATGCCTGTTCGACGACCGTTTCCTCAAGGATACCGGCGTCACCACCCTGGACTTCGCCAAGATGCTGATCGACGAAGGCTTCCATCCCATGACCATGTACTTCCCCCTGGTGGTGCATGGCGCCTTGCTGATGGAACCGACCGAGACCGAATCCAGGGAAACCCTGGACGGCTTCATCGCCGTGGTCCGCGCCCTGGCCGCCAAGGCCAAGGCCGGAGCCGCCGACGAGTTCAAGGCGGCGCCGCGCCTGACCCCCAGACGGCGCCTGGACGAGACCCTGGCCGCCCGCACGCCGGTCCTGCGCTGGAAAGCGGGAAGCAACGGCGCCGGCTGAGCCCCGCCTGCCGGAAACAAACCCTTGCGATTGAACTTCCCCCTCGGGCATCCTTCCTGACGGGGGTTGTCGTGGTTGACTTGGGTGGGAAGGAAGACGGAATGCGCAGGCTGTTCACTGCCGTCGCGGTCATGGTGGGGCTTGCCGCGGCAGGCCCGGCCGCCGCTGGCAACCGCGAGCTGATCGTCGGCGTCGAAGAACTGGAATATTACCCGATGTACGCCTGGCGCGACGGCGACTATGTCGGTGCCGCCGGCGAAATCCTGGACGCCTTCGCCAAGGATCGCGGCTACCGGCTGACCTTCCGCGCCCTGCCGATCAAGAGATTGTATGCCGAACTGGTCAACGGCACGATCGACCTGAAGTTTCCCGACAGTCCCCACTGGGCCATCGACGCCAAGCAGGGCACCGCCGTCGCCTACAGCAAGCCGGTCATCGCCTTCGTCGACGGGGTGATGGTCCGCCCTGCCAACCGGGGGGCCGCTGTCGAGTCCATCCATACCCTGGGCACCGTCGCCGGCTTCACCGCCTATGCCTGGGTCGACCGCATCAAGGCCGGCACCGTGCAGCTGAAGGAAAACCCGCGCATGGACCTGCTGCTGCGGCAGGCGGCGGTGGGCCACATCGACGGCGCCTATGTCAGCGTGGCGGTGGCGTCGCATGTGCTGAACAATGCGCTGTCCATGCCCGGCGCCCTGGTGTTCGACCCGTCCCTGCCGCATTCGCGCGATCATTACCTGCTGTCATCGACCCGGCGCAGCGACGTCATCCGCGAGTTCGACGAATGGATGGCCGCCAACCAGCCCCGCATCCGGGCGATCAAGGAAGCCCTGGGGGCCGAACAGGGGGTCCAGCCCCCGGCCGGAGCGCCGCCACGCTGACGCGGGCGCCTTTGTTCCGCCATCACATCGGGTTATCCTGTCCGCCGACGCCGCATCATCGGGGGAAACCATGCAACCCTTGTCGCGCCGCCGGGCCTTGCTGGGCCTGAGCGCCGGCCTGCTGGCACCGGCCCTGGCCGGCTGCCAGATGTCGCCCGGCACCGGCGAAGACCATTTCAACATCATGAGCCCGGAGGAGGAAAGCCGCCTGGGCCGTCAGGCCCACCCGCAGATCCTGCAGCAATTCGGCGGCCCCTATGAGCACCCCGCCCTGCAGACCTATGTCGCCGGGCTGGGCCAGCGGCTGGCCGCCGCCACCGAAACCCCGGCCGCCGAGTTCCGCTTCACCGTGCTGAACACCGACATCGTCAACGCGATGGCGGTTCCCGGCGGCTATGTCTACGTCACCCGCGGCCTGCTGGCGCTGACCGCCGACGAGGCCGAACTGGCCGGCGTCATCGGTCACGAACTGGGCCACATCCTGGCCCGACATTCCGCCCAGCGCTACAGCCGGGCGATGGCCGCCAACGTGGTCGGCACCGTGCTGGGCATCGTCGTCGGCACTCCGGGACTGTCGGACCTGGCGCAACTGGGGGCCGGCGCCTGGCTGCAGGCCTATTCCCGCGAGAACGAGTTCGAGGCCGATTCCCTGGGCGTGCGCTACATGAGCCGGGCCGGCTGGGACGCCCGCGCCATGATCAGCATGCTGGGCCGCCTGCGCGAACATTCGCGGCTGGAAGCGATGATGGCCGGACGCGATCCGGAATCCGTCGACCAGTCGCACTTCATGGCCACCCATCCCCGCACCGCCGACCGTGTCCAGGCGGCCATCGACGCCGCCCTGAAGGCGCCGCCCCAGGGGGCAAGGGGCCGCGACGCCCTGCTGGACCATGTCGACGGCATGGTGTTCGGCGACGATCCGGCACAGGGGGTGGTGCGCGACCGGGTCTTCCTGCACCCCCATGAAGGCTTTCGCTTCGAGGTGCCGACCGGCTTCCGCCTGACCAACGGCGACCGCGCCGTCGTCGCCCAGCATCCCAACGGCGCCGCCATCCTGTTCGACGGCACGCCGGTCCGGGGCGAAAGCGACATGCTGGCCTATATCGCCCGCACCTGGATGCCGCGCTCGACCCTGTCCCAGGGCGAGCGCATCCAGATCAACGGCATGGCCGCCGCCACCGCCGCCACCCGCGGCCGGACCCGCCAGGGGGCCGTCGACGTGCGGCTGGTGGCCGTCCGCTTCGATGCCGACAGCATCTACCGCTTCACCTTCCTGACCCCGCCGCGCCTGACCGCCACCCTGGGCGAGGATCTGCGGCGCACCACCTACAGCCTGCGGCCGCTGACCGCCGGGGAACGGGCCGCGATCCGCCCCTGGCGCATCCAGGTGGTGCACGGCAAGGCCGGCGACAGCGTCGACGGACTGGCGGCCCGCATGGCCCTGAACCAGTGGAAGGCGGAAACCTTCCGCCTGCTGAACGGACTGGGCGACGGCGACGCCATCCAGCCCGGCCAGCGCCTGAAACTCGTCCTCTGATCCTGCCCCGGGAGCTTCGCCCATGCCGCAAGGTTTCACCCCGCCCTATTCCCCCACCGGCCGGTCTTCGCTGGTGCCGCCGCCGCCGTGGCATTACGCCGGGCAGATCCTGTCGCTGGCCTTCGCCGTCGATGCCGCAATCGCCCAGGGCTTCCTGCCCGACGGCTTCGGCCCGGCCACCGGACGGGCGGTGGTCCATGTCTGCGAATGGCAGGCGACCTCGGACGGCTGGGAGCTGCTGGACCCGGCCTATGCCCAGTACCGCGAGTTCTTCATCCTGCTGGAAGCCGAACGCGCCGGAGCGGCGGCGATGTATTGCCCGTTCATCTATGTCGACCAGGACATCTCGATGGCGCGGGGCTGGCTGCAGGGCTGGCCGAAGAAAATGGGCAGCGTGTGGATGACCCGTCCCTACGACCTGGACCATCCGGCGGCCTGCCCGTGCCGCGCCGGCACCCGCCTGGGCGCCAGTCTGGCGGTCAAGGACCGCCGGCTGGCCGAAGCCCGTGTCGAACTGGACGGCAGCGACGGCCCCCGCCTGGGCTTCCTGTCCACCCCGACCTTCGGGCTGGTGGCCCGCCCGTCGCTGCTGAACGGCGCCGATCCGGGCATTCCGATCCTGGCCCGGGCCACCGTCGGCGATTTCGTCGCCGGCCGCTTCCACGGCGGCAGCGGCGAACTGCGCCTGTTCGATTCGCCGCGCGACGAAATGGCCGCCCTGGCTCCGCGGGGGCCGGTCGGCGCCAGCCTGGGCCATGTCGCCTTCACCATCGCCGGCGCCGTGCCGGCCGATCAGTAGCGAACCTCGGTCAGGTACAGTCCCTCGGGCGGCGCCGTCGGACCGGCGGCGGCGCGCGACCGGGCCGCAAGGGCGGCGCCCACCGCCTCGGGCGGCCACTTGCCTTCGCCGACCAGCTTCAGGGTGCCGACCATGTTGCGCACCTGATGATGCAGGAACGACCGGGCGGCGGCATGGATGGCGATGCTTTCGCCGTCACGGCGCACGTCCAGGACATCCAGGGTCTTGACCGGACTGTTGGCCTGACAGGCGGCGGCGCGGAAGCTGGTGAAATCGTGCCGCCCCAGCAGATGGCGGGCGGCGGCGGCCATCGCCGCGTCATCCAGCGGAACCGGCACCCACCACATCCGGCTGCGTTCCAGCACCGCCGGAGCACGCCGGTTGAGGATGCGATAGACGTAAGCGCGGCCGGTCGCGGAAAAGCGGGCGTGGAAACCGTCATCCACCGGCTCGGCCATCAGGACCGCCACCGGATGCGGACGGACATGGAAGTTGACGGCGTCGCGCACGGTGTCGGCCGGGAAATCGCGGGGCAGATCGGCATGGACCACCTGGCCGCGGGCATGGACACCGGCATCGGTGCGCCCCGCCGCCTGCACCGCCACCGGCATGCCGCACAGGCGCTGCAGCGCCTGTTCCAGAACGCCCTGGACACTGGTGCCCACCGGCTGCCGCTGCCAGCCGACGAAGGGCGTGCCGTCATATTCGACCAGCAGACGGAACCGCGGCATCGCGCCTAGTCCAGCCGGCTGCCGGGGGGCAGCGGAAAGCCGCGCAGCAGGTCGGCGGCATCCATCGGCCCCTTGCCCGGCCGCTGCAGCCGCAGCAGCCGCAGGGCGCCGTCGCCGCAGGCGACGGCCAGGGCGTCGTCCAGCACGGTGCCGGGCACGCCGCGGCCTTCGGCGGGACAGGCCCGCAGGACCTTCAGCCGCTCGCCGCCCACCTGGCACCACACCCCCGGCCAGGGGGTGAAGGCGCGGACCTGGCGGTCCAGGGCCGCGGCCGCGCGGGTCCAGTCCAGCCGCCCTTCCTCTTTCGCCAGCTTGCGGGCATAGGTGACGCCTTGGTCCGGCTGCGGCCGGGCGGTCAGCCCGTCCAGCCCGGCCAGCGCCCGCACCATCAGCCCGGCCCCCTGGGCGGCCAGCCGGTCGTGCAGGTCCTGGGCGTCGGTCTGCGGACCGATGGGCAGACGGTCGGCCAGCAGCATGGCGCCGGTATCCAGCCCTTCGTCCATCTGCATGATGGTCACGCCGGTCTCGGCATCGCCGGCCTCGATGGCGCGCTGGATGGGGGCGGCGCCGCGCCAGCGCGGCAGCAGCGAGGCATGGACGTTCAGGCAGCCCCGCCGCGGCGCCCGCAGGATGGCGGCGGGCAGGATCAGGCCATAGGCCGCCACCACCGCCACATCGGCCCCCAGGTCGGCGAAGCGGCGCTGCTCGTCCTCGCCCTTCAGGCTTTTGGGGGTGCGCACCTCGATGCCGCGGGCGGCGGCGAAGGCGTGGACCGGGGTCGGCTGTTCCTTGTGGCCGCGCCCGGCCGGACGCGGCGGCTGGGAATAGACGGCGGCGACGTGGTGGCCGGCCTCCAGCAGGGCGGCCAGGATGGCGACGGAAAAATCCGGCGTCCCCATGAAGACCAGGCGCAACGGGCTCACCTTCCGTCCTTCTTGGACTTCAGCAGCTTGCGCAGGATCATGTTGCGCCGCAGGGACGACAGGTGATCGATGAACAAGATGCCGTCCAGATGGTCCATTTCGTGCTGCAGCACGGTGGCCAGCAGCCCGTCGGCCTCCAACTCGGCCGGCTGGTTGTCGGGGCCGAGATAGCGCACCCGGACCGCCCGCGGGCGGGTGACGGAGGCGTAATGCTCGGGCACCGACAGGCAGCCTTCCTCGTAGCTGTTGTCGTCGTCGGACACCCAGACGATTTCCGGGTTGGCCATGCGCAAGGGGGCGCGGTCGGCTTCGTCCTTGGCGGTGTCGACGACGATGATCCGCTGCAGCACGCCGACCTGGGGCGCCGCCAGCCCGATTCCGGGGGCGTCGTACATGGTTTGCAGCATGTCGTCCATCAGCCGGAGCAGGCCATCGTCGATCCGGGCGACGGCAACGGATTTCTGCTTCAGCCGCGGATCGGGAGCAGTCAGGATTTCAAGCCGGGACATGGGGCGCTTCACCTCGTGCGCAGATTGCCCTGGTGAGATATGGAACCATTGCCGCAAGGTCAAGCCATCCCTTTCCCCGCGCCTGTGTTATGAAGGCCCCGGACCCGGGGTGGAAAGGAGATTGCGGTGGAAATGGCGACGATGGTGGCGGGCGGTCTGGCCCTGGCGGCCCTGGCCCTGGTGCTGGTGACGCTGTCGCGCGGACAGGCGGCGCAGGCCGCCGCCCGGCTTCAGGCCGACGCCCTGACCCGGGTGATCGAAGGAATCGCCGCGTCCCAGGCCGCCCTGGGCGGCCGGCTGGCGCAGCTGGCCGAGACCCAGGCCGCCAGCCAGAGCCAGCTGGCCGAACGGCTGCAGGGCCAGGAACGCAGCCTGGCCAAGACGGTCGAGGAACGGCTGGCCGACATGGCCAAGCGCCTGGATGACGGCGTGCAGCAGGCGGCACACCGGCAAGCCACCTCGCTGCACGACCTGCGCGAGCGCCTGGCGGTCATCGACGCCGCCCAGAAGAACATCACCGAACTGTCGGCCCAGGTGGTCAGCCTGCAGGACATCCTGTCCAACAAGCAGGCCCGCGGCGCCTTCGGCGAAATCCAGCTGAACGACATCGTCAGCGCCATGCTGCCGCCCAGCGCCTATCGCTTCCAGGCGGCCCTGGGCGACGGACGGCGCGTCGACTGCCTGCTGGACCTGCCCAATCCGCCGGGCGCCATCGCCATCGACGCCAAGTTCCCGCTGGAAAGCTTTCACCTGCTGCGCAACGCCAGGGACGACGCCGAGCGCACCCTGGCCGGACGCGCCTTCGCCACCGCGATCCTGAAGCATGTCCGCGACATCGCCGAAAAATACATCGTCCCCGGCCAGACCGCCGAATCGGCGCTGATGTTCCTGCCGTCGGAAGCCATCTACGCCGAACTGCACGCCCATTTCCCCGACGTGGTGGAAAAAAGCTTCCGCGCCAAGGTGTGGATCGTTTCGCCCACCACCCTGATGGCCACCCTGAACACCGTGCGCGCCGTGCTGAAGGACGCCCGCATGCGCGAACAGGCCGGGGTGATCCAGAAAGAGGTGCGGCTGCTGCTGGACGATGTCGGCCGACTGGACGACCGGGTCGGCGCCCTGGACAAGCATTTCGGCCAGGCGGTCGAGGATATCCGCCAGATCCGCATCTCGACCGAGAAGGTGGTCAAGCGTGCCGACCGCATCGAGACCGTCCAGCTGGGCGACGAGGCCGACGGCCCCGCCGCCGAGGTCGCCGCCCCCCAGGCCAAGCTGCCATAAAAAAAGGGCGGGACCGGAAGAACCGGACCCGCCATCTCAGGGAGACAAAGCAGTAACGGTATTTAGGTACGATATTACCGAATTAGGCGCAAGGACTTTTTGCGCGATGTCACAAGAAGCTTTCTAAAACAGCCGTCACTGCTGCTGCACCAGACGGCTGGAATCGCGGCCGCGCACCGGGGTGCGCGGGATGGCCGCCCCCCGGTTGAACGCCGCCTTGGTCACCATGATCGCCTTCAGACCCCAGCCGGTCAGCACCGCCAGCACGCCGCCGCCCACCGCCGCCAGCGGCAGCCCGAACAGCCCGGCCGCCAGCAGCGCCATCGACACCCAGCGCATGGCCTGCAGCACGCGCACCTCGGGGCGGACGAACCAGTTCAGGGTGCCCTGCGGCGCCTTGTCGCGAGACAGGGCCAGCCGATAGACCTCGCGCGCCACCTCGCGCGCCACCGCCATCGCCAGGGCGGCGGCGATCATCGCCGGCGCCGGCTCGCCGATGACCAGGAACAGGCCGGTGCCTTCGGCGGCGGCGGTCATCAGGATCAGCGGCACGGTGCGCGCATGCGACCATGCCGGGATGGCGCGGGCCGCCCGCAGGATGCGGGCCTGGCAATAGATGAACCCTGCCGACAGCAGGACCGCCACCGCCAGGAAGGCCGGATGGCCGAACCACCAATAGGCGGCCCCGGCCGCCATCAGCGGCGCCGCCAGGATGCCCTCGCGGGTCATCCACGAGGTCTGGGGATGGAAGAAGACGTGCAGGGCCCGCCACGGCTTGCCGATTTCCAGCCACACCATCGACAGGCCCAGCCCGACGAAGGCCAGCCCGGCCAGCAGCGGAACGGTGACGTCCAGCCCCAGGGCGGCGCCCAGGCCCGACGCCATGACCAGTCCGGTGCCGGTACCGCCGCCGATGAAGTTTCCCGCCGCCCGCAGGTCCCAGTATTTCTGCAGCCGGGCCGTGATCATCTGCTTCATAGCGCACCTTTATCCCAGAGATAGTAGAAGCCGGGCCGCGTGCCCTCGGCCTCGTGCTGGCGGAACCATTTGTTGTCGCGGATCAGCGTGGCGACGTCGCTGCCGGGATCGTCCAGGTCGCCGAAGCGCAAGGCCCCCGAGATGCAGCCCTGCACGCAGGCCGGCGTCGCCTCCATGTCGCGGCCGGGCACCAGCCCCTTGGCCAGCCCGGCATCGATGCGGTCGATGCAGAAGGTGCATTTCGACACCACGCCGTCGAACTTGGCCGGGTTGGTGCGGGCCTGATCGGCGGCGGTGGCGCCTTCCTCGTAGGGATAGACCAGATCCTCGACCTTGAAGCGTGCCTCGTAGGGACAGGCCATGATGCAATACGAGCAGCCGATGCACAGGTCGTAATCGATGGTGACCAGGCCATCGGCCCGCTTGCCGGTGGCGGTGGACGGGCAGACCTCCATGCATGGCGGCTTGTCGCAATGCTGGCAGCCGGTGGGCAGGAAGACGCGGCTGACGTCGGGATATTCGCCGGCTTCGATGTCCAGCACCCGGCGCCACTGCACCCCGACCGGGGTGCCGTTGTTTTCCTTGCAGGCGGCGGTGCAGGTCTGGCAGCCGACGCAGCGCCTGAGATCGGCGACCATGACGAAGCGGGTCATGCTGCGGTCTCCTTCGGCATCGGGCCGTCGGCCCGGCTGACCGCCACCCGCACCAGATCGGCGCCCGATCCGGTGGCGTCGGTCAGTTCCAGCGACAGCGGCGTGATGGAATTCAGCGACGGGAAATCCAGGTCCTTGGCATAGGGCGTCTTCCAGTGCTGGTACTGGCCCTGGATGACGATGGTGTCGGGACGGCAGCCCTGGACCAGGGCGGCGCGGCCACGGGTGAACGAGATCGGGGACCGCACCTCGACCCAGTCGCCGTCGGCGATGCCCAGGCCTTTCGCCGTCTTGGCGTTCATCACCACCGAACCGTGGCCGCGCAGGTTCTGCGCCACCTCGTTCATCAGCGGGATGCCGGCATTGTTGCCGGTGGTATAGGGCATGCTTTTGGTCGTCACCGCCCAGAACGGGTAATCGTCGGGATGGCCGCCCAGGTCGCGGGTGGCCTTCAGCCAGTGGTGCGGCACGTCGTGCCAGCTGGGCAGGGCCTGGTATTCCTTGAGCTGGGTATCCCACCAGTGGATGTCGTGTTCGTGCAGGCGCCGGCCCAGTTCGATGCCGGCCCGCAGCAGCCGTTCCTGGTAGGGCAGCTCGAAGCGGAGGTTCATGTCCTCCATCGTCGGCAGCAGGTACCAGTCCTTCTTGGGGAAAGGCACGACGAAATAGCCGTTCTCCTTCATCCAGGCCAGGTCCTTGATGTCCTTGCCGCCGCTCAGTTCGGCGGTGGCCGCCTTGCACACCGCGTCCCAGATGGTGTCGACGTCATGCACCTGATCCACCGGCAGCGAGAAATCCCAGTCGCCATGCTTCAGCGGCACCAGGGCGGCGCCGCGGTTCAGCGCGGTGTTGTAGGCCTCCAGCAATCCGGTGCGCAGGGCGATCTGGGTGGTGATCCAGGTGAAGTCGCGGGTGTCGCCCTGCGGCGCCACCGCCGGCTGACGCAGGATCACCCCGGCATGTTCCCAGTGCTGCTCGACGAACTTGGTGCCGCCGATCCGGATCAGCTGGGTGCTTTCCAGGTCGGTGGCGTCGGGCAGCAGGATGTCGGCCATGTGGTTGGTTTCGTCCATCGTATAGGCGAAGGCCACCACGAAGGGCATCTTGGCCATGTTCTCGACGATCTGGGCGGTGTCCCAGAACGAGATGGCCGGATTGGTGCGGAAGGCGAACCACACGTCGGGGGGATTGGGCTTGGCCCATTCCTTGGGGGCGTCCTTCAGGAACATCCAGGCCAGATGGGTCGGCCCCAGGGCCTGCGCCCACGACGAATCGCCGACGATGGGGATCAGCGGCTTGTGGGCGTTGCGGCCGGTGGGCTTGTCGGCCCACTTGCCCTTGCCGGTGGCGTTCATGCGGTTGGCCATGAAGCCGTCCTCGCCCGGCTTGACCGAGGCCAGCCGGTTGTCGTGCGGACGGTTCAGCCGCACCGTGGTGCCCAACGTGCCGCCGGGCACTTCCAGGGCGCCGACCAGACAGGCCAGCATGGTGCGCGCCCAGCAGCACTCGAACGCGCCCCAGCCGTTGTTGACGGTCTTGCCCAGGGTGATGGCCACCGGACGGAACGGCAGGACGCGGCCGTTGACCTCGATGGTTTCGCCGATGCAGGCGGCATCGACGAATTCCTGCGCCACGTGGCGGATGGTCGCCGCCGGCACGTCGCACACCTCGGCCGCCCATTCCGGGGTATAGGGGCGCATGGTTTCGACCATCGCCGTGAAGGCGGAATGGGCCGCGACCCCGGCATAGTCGATGACCTCGTCGTCGGCGGCGCGGGACCGGGCCTGCGCCACGGTGAAGCTGCCGTCCAGGGCCGGGCGGATGCCGGGGGTGTCGTGGGGGACCGGGCCGGCGGACCGTTCGTCCCACACCAGCGGCTTGCCGGTGGCGGGGTCGCGCAGATACCAGCCGTCGGGACCGACCAGATAGGGCGAGGCGGTGCGGTCGCGCAGGAAGGCCAGATCCAGCTGGTCGCGCCGGACCTCGTGCAGCAGCACGTGCACCATCGCCATCATGAAGGCCGCGTCGGTCTTCGGACGGATCGGCACCCATTCGGCGGAACAGGCCCCGGTGGGCGACAGATGCGGCTCGATCTGGATGCGCTTGATGCCGCGGATACGGGCGTCGGCATGGCGGCGCACGGCACAGGGACCGCCCGACACCTCGACATTGGTGCCGAACGACAGGATCAGCCGGGTCTGCACGGTGTCGGCGCAGACGGTGAAGGCGCGATGCCAGTATTCGCCGTAGAGATGCTCGGAATGGACGCATTTGACGCCCTGGCCCGAACCGAAGCTGAAGTCGATGGCCCCCCAGGCGGCCAGGAAGGCCGGGAAGGTGCCCATGTAATTGGCCGGGGTGCCGCCGTGGCCGAAGGTGGCGGCGACGCGCGGCATGCCGTTCCCGTCCAGCAGGCCGGTGGCGCGGATATGGTTGAGCTTGCCGGCCACGGCATCCAGCGCCTCGTCCCACGAGATCGGCACGAAACCCGGGTCCTCGTGCCGGCCCTTCTTCGGATTGGTCCGCTTCATCGGGGTCAGCACGCGGTTGGGATTATAGGTCTTCTGCACCAGGCCATAGGCCTTGACGCAGGGGCGCCCGTGCGCCGGATGGATGCCGACGGCGGAGTGGTTGGGGGCGATGGCGGTGGCGACGCCGTCCTCGACCCGCACGGTCATCAGGTCGGGACCCGAGACGCAGTTGTAGCAATAGCTGGGAACCGAGGTCACGGAAGACGGGGCGGCCTTGTTCTTCGAGCTCATCCGACAACTCCTGCCGCAATGCGGCACAGGATTTCGCACATGCGTTGCTGCTGATCAACGAGACAGGTCGAAAGCGTATCGGGAGATCGCCGCCGTCGGACAATGCGGCTG
>CAJANN010000126.1 GCA_903941095.1 uncultured Rhodospirillaceae bacterium
CGGTGACCGGTCAGTTGTGACGATTTCCGAGTTCGCCGCCAGAATGAATGCGATCAACGATGCCATTGCCAGACGGGACTATGCCGTCGCCAGCCGATCCTGCCAGATGCTGGCCGGTGATGTGCGGTCGGTCGATTCCCTGGCGGCCTTTCATCTGCGGGTGACCTCGGCCTTTCTGGATCTGATGGAGCATGGCACGCCCAATCCCCAGGCTCTGATGGAGATCGAGGACCTACTGGCCGATGCGGGGCGCGACATCGGCTATGACGACCGCATCGAGATCGACCTTGCCGCCTTGGGGCAGTTCTGCCGCCTCTATCGCTTCTGCCTGTTCGACGACACCGTGGCGGTCGAGGCCATGGTCCGCGAGCACAAGGAAGATTGGCTGGGCGCGGGTGGTTCCATCCCGGTGATGAGCTATGTGCTGTCCAGCCTTTGCCTGCTGAACCGGGAACTGCGCCAACCTGGGCCAAAAACGGAAATCCCGCTGATCGGGCAGATGAGCACCGAATTGGCCGATCTGATGAACCGGCGCAACCTGCATCGCAATGTGGGCGAGGTCCTGGTGAAGTGCCGCGAGTTCATCCGGGATCTGGCCGAGGGCCATTTGCCCAACGACATCCCGGCATGGCACGCGCACGGCCCGCTGATCGGCCTTATCCCCAGCAACAACCTGTGGATGCTGTGCGCCGAAACCCTGCTCAGATCGTCCGCCACCCTGGCCCGGAGAGTGATCATGTCCTCGAAATACAGCATCAACGCTCAGGTGGTGACCCTGATCGAGACCAATACCGCCCCCATCAATATCGATGCCCGCAGGGTGGACGTGGATGCCAGCACCCAGACGTCCGGCTCGGATGTCGCAACCGGCATGGAAACGGCGGATGCCGATCTGTTCACCTTCGCCCCCGGCTATGATCGGGTGATCCTGCGTGGCGAGCGGTTTCGGTTCGGGCCGATGCAGGCGGCAATGATCCGGATGCTGCATGCCGCCAGCCAGACCGACAATCCTTGGGTGCCGGTCGACCGGCTTCTGGCCGAAACCGGGTCGAGAAGTCGGCATCTGCGCGATGCCTTCAAGAACCACGACAGGGACAGCCTGTTCGAGTTCGACACCCTTGGCCGGGTCCGGCTGCGGCTGTAATTTCCCCAAGTTGACCCTTGGGGATGCCGGGTGGACCGGCCATCCCCTTTCGATCCCAGCCGCCTCCCCGAACGGCACCGATGCTTTGCGGCATGCTTCCCCTGACATTCTTCAGCGGAGCATGCCGTCATGGCCGAACGTTTCCTGTGCCAGAAGCAACTGGCGAAACGGTGGGGCATTTCCCACCGCACCCTTGAAAGCTGGCGCTATCGGGGGATCGGGCTGCCGTACCTGAAGCTGGGTGGCCGGATCGTCTACCGTCTCGAGGAAATCGAGGCCTACGAGGCCCGGCAGACCCGTGGCGGGGTCGAGGAAAGCACCGATCCCGACTTTCGCTACGAGGACGTCGATCTTCGGCATGCGGGCGGCGGTCGATGCTGAGCGTTGCCGCCTTTCTGGCCTGGGCCAAGACCGCCGATCCTGGCGATGCCATCACCTATCACGAAGGCCTGTTGAGCGAGGACCGGACTGCCGGCCCGTCGCCATTACCTGAAAAGGCCCGTGCGGAACTGCACCGGATGGCTGGCCGCGCCATGGGCATGGCCATCAGCGGCGAATTGCTGTTGGTGCAGCGCCGCATCGAGCCGGGCCGCATCGCCTATATCGCCATCAAGCCCAAGGACATCCAGCCCCGGAGGACATGGTCATGACCATTCCCAATCGCCCCCGCCTTGCCGATCTGCTCCAGATGCCGGTGGGCGAAGTTGCCCAGTTCTCGCCCGA
>CAJANN010000127.1 GCA_903941095.1 uncultured Rhodospirillaceae bacterium
CGGCCGCCCGGCCGGCGCCGGCCCGCCGCCGCAAGGCCCCCGGTTCCGACGATACCGCCAAGCTGCGCCAGATCCTGATCCGTCTGATGGGGATTTGCGCCCTGTCGCTGTCCCTGTCGATGCTGGCCTTGAAAGCCACGCCGGAAGTCATCGTTCTGCTGTGGAAAATGGGATTTTCCATCACCGTCTCTCCGGATGGCTACAATCAGCTGCTGATCGTGGTGTTCTTCCTGACCTTCCTGATGACGGCCGTGCCCCTGGGGATGAAGTTCATTCCCCGGCAGGCCCAGGTTCCGGTCTTTCACAAGCCGAACCTGTCGTGGGGGCGGGCTGCGGCCCGGCAGACGGCTGTAAAGGAATCGCTGGACAAGCTGGCCGCCGAGGCCATGCGCTCGCCACCGGCGGAAGAGCCGGCCCCGCCGCCGGCCGAGGCTCCCCCCATCGAGGCTCCCCCCGTCGAGGTCCCTTCCGCCGGGCCGGTTCCGGACGAGATGCCTTTGCCGCCCGATTCGGCGCTGCCTGCCTTCGAAGCCGACGTCGACACCGCCGTCGGCCAGACCGAGCGGGCTCTGGCGCCGGCGGTATCGCGCTATTCCGAGGGTGCCCTCGATTATTGCCGGGCCAACCGCATCGAGATGGACGCCTATAACCGCTTCGCCCTGCACCTTTACCTGGCCGGAGCCGTCGAGGCGCTGGGCGAATTGCGCATGCTGGGCGGGGCCGGACGGCGGCGGTTGCTGGCGCAGTCGCTGGAGCGGCTGGGAACCCGGGGGGAAACCGCCGAGTCCTTTCACGACAAGCTGCCCGACTATCTGCGGGAACCGCGCTATCAGTCGGTGGCCCAGGCCGGCCGCGACGCCATGAGCAATTTCCTGCGCGGGGACGAAGACGGCGCCCATCTGGGGCTGCGCGACGTGTTCGTCCAGTGGAACCGCAAATCCGGCGAGGCCAAGCCCCAGATGATGACGGTCCTGTTCACCGACATGGTGGGCTCGACCGACATGACCCAGGCCCGTGGCGACGCCGCTGCCCAGGAAATCGTCCGTCGCCACAATCTGATCGTGCGCGGCGCCCTCAGCCGCTTTGGCGGCAAGGAGGTCAAGCATACCGGCGACGGCATCATGGCATCGTTCCTGTCGGCGGCGGGCGCCATCGACGCGGTCATCCTGATGCAGTCGCAGGTGTCCGAGCATAATCGGCGCATGCCCGACCAGGAACTGCATCTGCGCATCGGCCTGAATGCCGGCGAGCCGATCCAGGAGGAAGACGACCTGTTCGGTTCTACGGTGCAGCTGGCGGCCCGCGTCTGCGCCGCCACCAATACCGACGAGATCTTGTGCACGGCCTCGGTGGTCGCGCTGTCGGGCCGGCCGCAGGCCGGGTTCCGTCCGGTCGGCGCCAAGCATATGAAGGGCTTCAAGGACGCCATCCCGTTGTTCGAGATTCCCTGGCGCTGACGCGTCATACGGAACCCGAATGATTCATTCGGGTTCCTAAGCCCTCGCCGGGCGGCCGCATCCGCGGCCTTGGCCGCGCCCTCGATGGGCGCTGGATACGAAGCCCGAATGATTCATCCGGGCTTCGTATCACGCCAAATCCGAATGATTCAAAGCCCCCGCCGGGCGGGGCCTCCGGCCCCGTGGCCGCGCCCGCAATGATCTCCCGGATTTGGTATCATCGTCCGGAAATCGCGTCGTTTTTTTCCAGCAGCAGCGCCTCGATCCGCGCCACCCGCTCGTAAAGCCGCCGGCTGTGGTCGCGCAGGCGGTTCAGCTCGAACGGCAGCGGCGCCGCACCCTCGGTCGGATCGGGACCCGCCGGATCGGTGGGCAGCCAGGCGCCATCGGCCAGCACGTCGGCCTCTTGCAGTTCGCCGTTGTGGATGGCCCGCTGGCGCATCAGCCACGCCATCACCGACGCCAGACGGGCGGTGATCCGCATCGCCTCGCACGACAGGGCCAGCCGGCCCGAGGCATCAGGGCCCGGCATGCAATCGCTGCCGGCGCCGTAGGCGGCGTAGTCGCGGGCCTGGACCATCAAGCTCAGGGTCTCGTCATAGGTTTTCCGGACGAAGGCCGGGTGCTGCATGGTCGCCCCCTGTGGCCGGCGGGTCATGACCTACAGATAGTTGTCGTGGTTCCGGGCGGCAAGACGTCTCTTGACGGTGCCGGAAACTCTCTTATCTCGAAGGTACGGGGCGGCCTTGAATGGCGTCCTGTGCGGGGGTTGCCCGCCCAGCCGGTCCGGATGGACGGCGCGGCGCTGCGATCGGCCCGCCGTCGAATTCTGGTTGCTTCTATGGAGGACTGGACATGCGTACCTTCGATCTCTCTCCCCTGTTCCGCTCGACCGTCGGCTTCGATCATCTGTCGCGCATGCTGGATGCGGCCACCCGCGCGGATGAGGCCGCCTTGGCCTATCCCCCCTACAACATCGAAAAGCTGGACGAGGACAATTACCGCATCACGATGGCGGTGGCCGGCTTCGCCGAGGCCGACCTCGACGTCACCGTGCAGGATCATACGCTGGTGATTTCCGGCAAGACCCGCCACGAAGACCAGCCGGTTCAGTATCTGCACCGGGGCATCGCCGGCCGCTCGTTCGAACGCCGCTTCGAACTGGCCGACACCATCCTGGTCGGCGGGGCGTCGCTGGTCAACGGCCTGCTGCATGTGGACCTGAAGCGCGAGGTGCCGGAATCGGCGAAACCGCGCAGCATCCCCATCGCCGGAAAGGGAGCCGAGCGGCTGATCCAGTCGTCTTCGGCCACCGCTCCGGATAAGGCCGCCTGAGTGCGGTTGGCCGCCCGGGACCGTTCCGGTCCCGGGCGGTCAGCCCTTGTGTTTTTCGAACACCGCCCTGACCGGGGCCGGAATTTCGGTCGGGTGCTGCTGCGCCCGGTCGACGAACACGTGGACCCAGTGTCCCTCGGCGGCGGCGGCGTCGCCGCTTTCACCGAACAGGCCGATGGCATAAGTCACCGAACTGGTGCCCATGCGCTCGATGCGCAGGCCGGCGACCACCTTTTCCGGCCAGGACAGCGGGCGGCGGAAGCGGCACAGGCTTTCCGCCGCGAACGGGATCACCGGCGCGGTCAGCAGGTCCAGGGCGCACGGTCCCATCAGGAACTCGGCCACGGCGATCTCGAAGAAGCGGTAATATTCGACATTGTTGACGTGGCCGAACATGTCGTTGTCCGACCAGCGGGTCTGGATGTCCACGAAGTACGAAAAATCGCTGCGGACCGGAGGGGGGAGCTTGCTCATTGGGCGGTCCATCCCCCGTCGACCGACAGCGAGGTCCCGGTCATGTTGGCGGCGGCTTCGGAACACAGGAACACGGCGGTTTCTCCCAGTTGCTCGGGGGTGGTGAAGCGTTTCGACGGCTGCTTTTCCGACAGCAGGTCGCGGCCGGCATCGGCGACGGACACCCCCTGGGCGGCGGCGCGGGCATCGATCTGCCTTTGCACCAGCGGGGTCAGGACCCAGCCGGGGCAGATGGCGTTGCAGGTGATCCCGGTTTCGGCGCATTCCAGCCCGACCACCTTGGTCAGCCCCATGATGCCGTGCTTGGCGGCGACATAGGCGACCTTGTTGGCCGAAGCCACCAGACCGTGGGCCGAGGCGATGTTGATGATGCGCCCCCAATTGCGGGACTTCATGTCCGGCAGGGCGGCGCGGACGGTGTGGAAGGCCGAGGACAGGTTGACGGCGATCACCGCGTCCCAGCGTTCGGGGGCGAAATCCTCGATGGGCGAGACATGCTGGATGCCGGCATTGTTGACCAGGATGTCGACCCGGCCGAGGGCGGCCAGGGTGTTGCCGACCAGGGCGGTGCATTGGTCGGCCCGCGACAGGTCGGCGCCGTCATGGCGGGCGCGGATGCCGAAATCGCGTTCCAGCCCGGTACGGATCTGTTCGATTTCGCCGGAATCGCCGAAGCCGTTCAGCATGATGTCGGCCCCCTGCGCCGCCAGGGCGCGGGCGATGCCCAGGCCGATTCCGCTGGTGGAGCCGGTGACGATGGCCGTTCGTCCCTTCAACATGACGCTACCCCCTTTATTTTCTGAACAGGGCCTCGGCGCCTGCCCGGGTTTTTTCCTTGGCGGCGATGGTGGTGCGGACCCTGGCGATCTCGGCCTGAAGCTCGCCGACATACTCGGTCAGTTCGGCCACGCCCATGACCTCCAGATTGGCCGGTTCCAGCCTTTTCTTCACGGTCCGGGGTTCATCCCAATCCATCGGCATCCTCCGCCGCTCTTGCCATTGCGGTAAGAGCGTACCAGATTGTGGCCGCGACCGACAGGCAAGCGCAAGAGAGGTATTCATGCTGCCCCCCACCATGACCTGCATCGAAATCACGTCGTCCGGCGGCCCGGACGTCCTGAAGCCCGCCGTCCGTCCGGTGCCGCAGCCCGGTCCGGGGCAGGTGACCATCAAGGTGGCGGCGGCCGGCATCAACCGCCCCGACGTTCTGCAGCGCCAGGGGGCCTATCCGGCTCCGCCCGGAGCGTCGGACCTGCCGGGCCTGGAAGTGTCGGGCTGCGTCGTCGCCCTGGGCGAAGGGGCGGACGGCGTGGCTGTCGGCGATATGGTGGCGGCGCTGGTGGCCGGCGGCGGCTATGCCCAGTATGTCACCGCCGATGCCCGCCATTGCCTGCCGGTGCCGGCCGGGCTGGACATGGTCCAGGCGGCTTCCCTGCCCGAGACTTTCTTCACCGTCTGGCACAATGTGTTCGAGCGTGGCGGGCTGAAAGCCGGCGAACGCTTTCTGGTGCATGGCGGCGCTTCGGGGATCGGCACCACCGCCATCCAACTGGCCAAGGCCTTCGGGGCGGTGGTTTTCGCCACCGCCTCGGGCGAGGCCAAGTGCCGGGCCTGCCGTGACCTGGGCGCCGATCGCGCCATCGATTACAACGCCGAGGATTTCGCCGCGATCGTCAAGGCGGAAACCGGCGGCAAGGGGGTGGACGTCATCCTCGACATGGTCGGCGGGGACTACATGGCCCGCAACATCCGGTCGCTGGCGGCGGACGGACGTCTGGTCAACATCGCCTTTCTCAAGGGCTCCAGCGCCGAACTGAACCTGATGCCGGTGATGCTCAAGCGCCTGACCCTGACCGGCTCGACCCTGCGCCCGCAATCGGACGAGGCCAAGGCCCGCATGGCCCGGGGCCTGCGGGAAAAGGTCTGGCCGCTGATCGCCGCCGGCACCGTCCGGCCGGTGGTGCACGCCACTTTCCCCCTGGCCGAGGCCGCCGACGCGCATCGGCTGATGGAAACCAACACTCATATCGGCAAGATCGTGTTGACGGTTTGACCCGGAGAACCCTGTCCCCTATAACATCGGCGCAATTGGTTCTGGCAGCCGGCGTCCCGTTCGGGCGCCCACAAGGAGGATTCATGGCTCTGCCGCTCATGCCCAAGGCAACTGCCGTCTGGCTGGTCGAGAACACCGCCCTCAGTTTCGAGCAGATCGCCGATTTCTGCGGCCTGCACGCTCTTGAGGTCCAGGCGATCGCCGATGGCGAGGTCGCGTCAGGCATCGTCGGGCTCGACCCGGTGGCCAACGGCCAGCTTTCCCGTTCCGAGATCGAGCGGTGCGAGGCCGACCAGGACGCCCATCTCAAGCTCAACATCACCGATTACCCGCAACCCCGGGCCAAGCCCAAGGGCGCCCGCTACACCCCGGTGTCGAAGCGTCAGGACCGCCCCGATGCCCTGGCCTGGCTGCTGAAGCACCATCCCGAGCTGACCGACGCCCAGCTGTGCAAGCTGATCGGCACCACCAAGCCGACCATCCAGTCCGTGCGCGACAAGACCCACTGGAACGCCACCAACATCAAGCCGCGCAACCCGGTGACCCTGGGCCTGTGCACCGAAGCCGATCTGGAAAAGGTCGTCGCCCTGGCCCGGCCGCGCGCCGGCACGGTGGCCCCGCAGTTCCACGAGGATGGCGACGGCCCGGCCGAGTGACCTGCTCCCCGCAGGGGTGTGGCCTGGCCCCCGCAGGGAGACGAAACGACGAACGCCCGCCGGCATCCGGCGGGCGTTTCGATTCCGGGGCGGCGGTGCCGCCCGTCAGGACAGGGCGGCGGCCAGGGCCGGAGCCGCCTCGGCCCGGGGGGCGTCGGCCATGCTTTCCCCCAGATACTGGTCGACCAGTTCGTTCAGGGGGTCCATGTGGGCGCCGAAGAAGTGGTTGGCCCCTTCCACGGTACGGTAGCGGACGCGGATGTTCTTCTGGCTGCCCAGCTTGGTGGCCAGCTTGGACACCGACGGTTCGGGCACCAGTTCGTCGGCGCTGCCGTGCACGATCAGGCCCGAGGACGGGCAGGGGGCCAGGAAGGTGAAATCATAGATGTTGGCCGGCGGAGCCACCGAGATGAAGCCGTCGATCTCGGGGCGGCGCATCAGCAGCTGCATGCTGATCCAGGCGCCGAACGAGAAGCCGCCCACCCAGCAGGCGGCGGCGTTGGGATTGTAGCTTTGCATCCAGTCCAGCGCCGAGGCGGCATCCGACAGTTCGCCCTGGCCGTTGTCGAACTTGCCCTGGCTGCGCCCGACGCCGCGGAAGTTGAAGCGTAGCGTCGAGAATCCGCGGCGCACGAAGGTGTGGTACAGGCCGTAGACCACCTTGTTGTTCATGGTGCCGCCATGTTGCGGGTGCGGATGCAGCAGCAGGGCGATCGGGGCATTGGGCGCCTTGGAATGGTGATAGCGGCCTTCCAGGCGGCCGTCGGGTCCGTTAAAAATAACCTCGGGCATCGTATCCCCTAACTCGGTCTGCCCCGTCCCTGCGGCGCCGACGGGATATTTCCCAGTCTCGGCGTCGGAGATAAACCGGGCCTCTCATGGATTGGGGTCGGTCATGGTTGACCGGCCTTGTCGGACATCCTATATTCACATTCGACCGATACGCCCCTGGACGGGATCCCCCCGCGTTCCCAGGCGCATCGACCGGGACGGAAGATTAGCATATTGCCCGCTATGGATTTCAAGACTTTTCAAGAAGATATCGCCTCGATCCGCAGCCGCGACCCTGCGGCGCATTCCTGGCTGGAAGTCATCTTGTGTTATCCCGGGCTGCATGCGCTGCTGATCTATCGGGTGGCGCATTGGTGCTGGGGGCGGGGGTTCCGAGTGCTTGGCCGGTTTCTGTCGCATCTGGGCAAGATTTTCACCGGCGTCGAAATTCATCCCGGCGCCACCATCGGCCGCAGATTGTTCATCGACCACGGGACCGGCGTGGTGATCGGCGAAACGGCGGTGATCGGCGATGACGTCACCTTGTACCAGGGCGTCAGCCTGGGCGGCACCTCGCTGCACCAGGGCAAGCGTCACCCGACCCTGGAAGACGGGGTGATCGTCGGGTCCGGCGCCCAGGTGCTGGGGCCGTTCACCGTCGGCAAGGGCGCGCGCATCGGCGCCAACGCGGTGGTCCTGACCGAGGTGCCGGCGGGGGTGACGATGGTCGGCATTCCCGCCCGCATGGTGCTGCGCAAGCCCAAGGAGGGCGAGCCGGCCTTCTGCGCCTATGGCCTGTCCGACGAAAACCTGCCCGACCCGGTGGCGCGGGCGATGGATTCTCTGCGCGCCCAGGTCGCCGCCCTGATGGACCGGGTCGAGGAACTGGAAAGCGGGCTTCAGGCCGGAAAGGACAAAAGCGGCGCCGGCCGCCGCAAGCCGCGCGTCGTCGCGGCCACCACAGAAGAAAAAGAAGAAGGGGCGACAATCGCCTCGGCACGTTCGCAGCAGTGACAACAAGGACGGGGCGGATCGCCAGCCCCGCCATCTCGGGAGACGAAGCCGTGAAACTCAGCACCAAGGGACGCTATGCCGTGATGGCGATGGTCGACCTGGCCAGCCATTCCCAGGGAAGCCCGGTGGCCTTGGCCGACATTGCCGAGCGCCAGGAAATCTCGCTGTCCTACCTGGAGCAGCTGTTCGGCAAGCTCAGGAAGGGCGGGCTGGTCAAAAGCGTGCGCGGTCCCGGGGGCGGCTATCTGCTGGCCCGGCCGGTCGTCCAGATGCGCATCTCGGACATCATCCTGGCGGTGGACGAGCCCATCCAGACCACCCGCTGCTCGCCCGGTTCGCCGGCCGGCTGCCACAACCACAAGGGCCGCTGCCTGACCCACGCTCTGTGGGAGCAACTGGGCAACCAGCTCTATCGGCACCTGTCGTCGGTGTCGCTGGCCGACGCGTGCGAACGCCGCAACCTGGGCAGCTCGGGCATGTACCACGGCGCCACGGGCTCGGCCGTGGCGGCGCAATAGCA
>CAJANN010000128.1 GCA_903941095.1 uncultured Rhodospirillaceae bacterium
AGGATCAGGATGCGGTCCATCGCCCGGGACAGGACCGGGTTGGGGACGAATTCCTCGCACGGGGTGGCGAACATCATGCGCAAGAAGTTCTCGGAATACGAGAGCTTGTTCTGCGGGTACATGAAGGGCTGGCCCTGGCTGTACTTGTAGGCCCAGCCCACCACCGTCGGCATCTTGGCGATCAGGCGGTAGCTGGCGACCATCCGCTGGTGCGGGTCGTTGATGTCGGTCGAATCGTGGTAGAAGGCGGCCATCGCGCCGACCACGCCGCACATCACGGCCATCGGGTGCGAGTCGCGGCGGAAGCCGCGATAGAAGAACGAGATCTGCTCGTTCAGCATCGAATGATGGGTGATGTCGCTTTCGAACTTGGCCTTCTGGGCCGGGTTGGGCAGTTCGCCCTTCAGGATCAGGTAGGCGACTTCCAGGAATTCGCAATTCTCGGCCAGGTCGGCGATGGCATAGCCGCGGTGCAGCAGGACGCCCTCGTCGCCATCGATATAGGTGATGGCCGATTTGCACGACCCGGTCGAAGTGTAGCCGGGGTCGTAGGTGAACACGTCCAGATCGCTGTAAAGCTTGCGGATGTCCATCACCTTGGGGCCGACAGTGCCCGACAGCAGCGGGAATTCAACCTGCTTGCCGGTGCTGTTGTCGGTGAGCGTCACGGATTCTTTGGTCATATCGTCTTACCCCGTGTGTCCACACTCACGTGCGTTCGTTGTTGCCATGCCGCGGACAGGGCCGCAGCGGTTCTCGCTATGAGGGCCGTCCGACGCGTTCGGCGTCGGCGATGCGGCCCAGTGTCTCGGCCCGCCCCAGCACCTCCATCACTTCGAAGATGGGGGGGGAAACCGAGGAACCCGTCAGCGCCGCCCGCAGGGGCTGCGCGATCTTTCCCAATTTCTGGCCCTTGCCTTCCGCGAACAGGCGGGCGGCATCCTCCAGAACCGACTTGCTCCAGTCGGCGCCGGCCAGTCCGGCGGCGAACTCGGACAGCATCGCCACCTGCTCGGCGTCGGCCAGCACCTTGGCCGCCTTGTCGTCGACGGCCAAAGGCCGCGGCGCGACATAGAACAGCCCCATGTCCGCCAGTTCGACCACCGACTTGGCGCGCTCCTTCATGCCGGCCATACCGGCCAGCAGGCGGTCCCGCCCGGCCTGGTCCACCGGATGGCCCAGCCGGGCTTCCATTGCCGGGACCACCAGCCCGACCAGGCGCGCATCATCTGCCAGACGCAGGTAATGACCGTTGAGGTTGGTCAATTTGGTCATGTCGAAACGCGACGGCGAGCGGCCGACATGATCCAGGCTGAACCATTCGACCGCCTGTTCCGTAGAGATGATCTCGTCGTCGCCGTGCGACCAGCCCAGGCGCAGCAAATAATTCCGCATGGCTTCCGGCAGGAAGCCCATGTCGCGATAGGCTTCCGCCCCCAGGGCGCCGTGGCGCTTCGACAGCTTGGCGCCGTCCGGGCCGTGAATCAGGGGGATGTGGGCGAAGACCGGCACGTCCCAGCCGCAGGCCTTGTAAAGCTGATACTGGCGGAAGGCGTTGGTCAGGTGGTCGTCGCCGCGGATCACGTGGGTGATGCCCATGTCGTGGTCGTCGACCACCACCGACAGCATGTAGGTCGGCGTGCCGTCGGCGCGCAGCAGGACCATGTCGTCCAGCTGGTTGTTGGCGACGCGCACGTCGCCCTGAACCAGATCGGCGATCACCGTTTCCCCATCCTGGGGGGCGCGCAGGCGGACCACCGGCGGGCGGTCCTTCGGTCCCTCGGCGGGGTCGCGGTCGCGCCAGACGCCGGGATAGCGCATGGGCAGGCCCTTGGCCCGCTGCTCCTCGCGGATTTTTTCCAGCTCGTCCGGGGTGCACCAGCAATAATAGGCCTTGCCCTCGGCCACCAGCCGGCGCGCCACTTCGGCATGGCGCTCCATGCGGGCGAACTGGAACACCGCCTCGCCGTCCCAGTCCAGGCCCAGCCACTTGATGCCGTCGAAAATGGCGGCGACGGCGGCTTCGGTCGAGCGGGCGCGGTCGGTGTCCTCGATGCGCAACATGAAGGTGCCGCCGTGGTGGCGGGCGAACAGCCAGTTGAACAACGCCGTGCGGGCACCGCCGATATGCAGGAAACCAGTGGGGGAGGGGGCGAACCGGGTCACGACCGACATGATGAAACTGGACCTTCTTTGTGCAGTGCGATTGGCAAGACAGACCTATCTAGCATAAACTTTGGGCCATGACAGCCCGCAGAGTGGTGGGAATGGAGATTATCCCGCCCGATAGGATAGGTTTTTCCCTGACCGAACGGTTGGGGCTGGCGCCGTTCGAGGCGTTGATGGCCGAGCGCGACCGTTGGGTTCTGTGGATTCCGGTCATCCTGGGGCTGGGAATTTCCCTTTATTTCGCCCTGCCGGCCGAACCTCCGGCCTGGACCGGCGCCGGCGGACTGGCGCTGTGCCTGTCGTTGGGCTGGGCGCTGCGGCGCCGTCCCGGACTGGCGTTGCCGGCTTTCGGCCTGGCCCTGCTGGCGGCCGGCTTCACGCTGGCCCAGGGGCGGGCGGTCCTGGTCGCCGCCCCGGTGCTGGAGCGGCCCAGCGGCAAGATCACCCTGACGGGATGGGCGGAAGAGGTCGAACCCCTGGCCGGCGGCGGCCAGCGGGTCACTCTGGAGCGGGTCGGGGTGGCGGTGGACGGGCCGCGCCCCCAGCGGGTGCGGCTGCGCTTCAAGACCGACGATCCCATTCCGGTCGGGGCCAAGGTGACTGTCGCCGCCCTGTTGACGCCGCCGCCCCAGCCGGCGCTGCCCGGGGCTTTCGATTTCGCCCGGCATGCCTGGTTCCAGGGATTGGGGGCGGTGGGCACCGCATTGGGGCCGCCGGTTGTCGAAGATGGCGGCGGGGGCCATCGGCTGAACGCCCTGCGGGCGGCCATCACCCGGCGTATCCTGGAGGTTCTGCCCGGGGCCACCGGCGGCGTCACCGCGGCGCTGATCACCGGCGAGGTCGGGGGCATTCCCCGCCCGATGCTGGATGCCTATCGCGATTCCGGCCTGGCCCACCTGCTGTCCATTTCGGGTTTACACATGAGCCTGCTGGCCGGGCTGGTGTTTTTCGTGGTGCGCGGCGGTCTGGCCCTGGTGCCGGCGGTGGCCTTGCGCCATCCCATCAAGAAATGGGCGGCGGCGGTGGCGCTGGTCGCCACCTTTCTGTACATGCTGCTGGCCGGGGCGCCGGTCCCGGCGCAACGGTCCTTCCTGATGACCGGAATCGTGCTGCTGGCGGTGATGCTGGACCGTACCGCGCTGTCCATGCGTCTGGTGGCCTGGGCGGCGGTGGCGGTCCTGGCGGTGACGCCCGAGGCGCTGATCGGCCCCAGCTTCCAGATGTCGTTCGCCGCCGTGGCCGCCCTGATCGCCGCCTACGAAAGCGTCACTCCGCGATTGACGGCGTGGCGCAGCCGGCATGGGCGCTGGCACCATTGGCTTTTGCTTTATGTCGGCGGGGTGGTGTTCAGTTCCCTGGTCGCCGGATCGGCAACGGCGGTTTACGGAGCCTTCCATTTCAACCGTTTCGCGGTCTGGTCGATCCTGGCCAATCTGGCGGCGGTGCCGCTGACGGGCTTTCTGGTCATGCCGTTCGCCGTTCTGGCCCTGGCGCTGATGCCGGTGGGCCTGGAGGCGGTGGCCCTGATCCCGATGGGCTGGGGCGTCGCCACCGTCAATCAGGTTGCGGTGTGGGTGGCGTCCTGGCCGTCGGCGGCCCTGCTGCTGCCGGTCCTGCCGCTGTCCGGCCTGGGATTGTTCACCCTGGGCGGATTGTGGCTGCTGCTGTGGCGGACCCGCTGGCGGCGCTGGGGGATTGCGCTGATGCTGCTGGGGCTGGCGACGGCGCTGCTCGACCGCCCGCCGGACGTGCTGGTGGATTCCCGCGGCTACGGCTTTGCCGTGCGGATGGCGGACGGGGCCTTGCTTGTCAATCGCGGTGGACGGCTGATCCGCGAGACCTGGGAGCGGCGGGCCGGTCCCCTGGCCGATGAACGCTGGCCCAAGGCCGGGCGCAGCCGCGACGGCCTGCTGTCCTGCGATGCCAAGGGGTGCCTGTATCGCAGCCGGCACGGCATGGCGGCCCTGGTGCTGGACGAGTCCGGCGTCGAGGCCGGCTGTGCCGCCGCCGCCCTGGTGGTCAGCGCCGTTCCGGTCCGCCAGGCCTGCCGGGGGCCGCGCGACGTGGTCGACCGCTTCGACCTGTGGCGCCGGGGTGCCCACGCCCTGTGGCTGGAACCGGCCGGAATCAGGGTCGAGACGGTGGCCGGCTGGCAGGGGGACCGGCCGTGGGCGCACCGCCCGCATCCCCGCAAGAAGGCCGCCCCGGTGCCGGAGCCCGCCGCCGATGGCGAGGATTGACCGGGCTGCCCGCCCGAGGCGGATGCCGGGATCAGATGATGGCGCCGAAGCGGTCCAGGCCGTACCCGGTCGCGTCAATATCCGGCTGACGGCCGGACATCAGGTCGGCCAGCAGGCGGCCCGAACCGCAGGACATGGTCCAGCCCAGGGTGCCGTGGCCGGTATTCAGCCACAAGCCCTTCAGGCGGGTCGGTCCGATCAGCGGAACCGAGTCCGGCGTCACCGGCCGCAGGCCGGTCCACGGCTCGGCGTGGCCGTAATCGCCGGCATCGGGAAACAGGTCCCTGGCCCGGTCGCGGATCAGGGTCCAGCGCCGTTCGTTCAGCGTGGTGTCGTAGCCCGACATCTCGGCGGTGCCGGCGACGCGCAGACGCCCGCCCAGCCGGGAATAGACCATCTTGAATTCGTCGTCGGTGATCGAGACGAAGGGGGCTGCCGTGCCATCGGCGGCCGGAACGGTGATGGAATAGCCCTTGGCCGGGACGACGGGCAGGCTTAGTCCCGCCGGTTCGGCCAGCAGCGGGCTCCAGCTTCCCAGGGCCAGGACGGTGGCGTCGGCGGCGATGGCGCCGGCCGACGTGGCTATTCCGGTGACCCGGTCGCCGTCGCGCAGCAGGGCCTGGACGGCGGTGCCGAAGCGGAAGCCGACACCGGCCCGGGCGGCGTGGCCGGCCAGGGCGGCAGTGAATTTGTGGGCGTCGCCGCTTTCGTCGTCGGGGGTATGGATGCCGCCGGCCAGGCGCGGCTGGGCCGAGGCCAGGGCCGGTTCAAGGCCGACGCATTCGCCGGCGGTCCTGATCCGGCGCGGCAGGCCGAACCGTCCCATCAGCTCGGCGGCGTGGCAGGCGTGGTCGAACTCGCGGCGATCGCGGTAGATGTGCAGGATGCCCAGCCGGCGCTGGTCGTACTCCAGCTCCAGCTCGGCCCGCAATTCCTGCAGCACGGTGCGGGAATAGAGGGCGATGCGCAGGGTCCGTTCCAGGTTGATCCCGGCCCGCCGGCCGCTGCAATTGGCCAGGAAGCGCAGGCCCCACCGCCACAGGGCGGGGTCCCAGCGGTTCCAGCGGAACAGCAGCGGCGCATCGTCGCGGCCCAGCCAGCGGACGATCTTGGGCAGGACGGCGGGATTGGCCCAGGGTTCGGCGTGACAGGGCGACACCTGCCCGCCATTGGCGAAGCTGGTTTCCAGACCGGCGCCTTCGCGCCGGTCGACGACGGTGACCTGATGACCGGCCCGGGCCAGAAACCAGGCGGCGGCGGTGCCGACCACACCGGCGCCGAGAACCAGAACCCTCACCTTGGGCCTCCGCGACTGCCTGTGCGATGGTGGTAGCGCAATCCCCTGGCCAGGGCAAGGCAGTGCTGCAGCACCGGCGCTTTCCACTGCCGGCGATCGGACTTACCATTTCCGCTGGATCAAGCCGGAGGGCCTGCCATGCGGAGTGAAATTCTGTCGGTGGCCGAGATGTACCGGGCCGATTCCCTGGCCGTTGCCGGCGGCGTCGGGGGCGAGCGCCTGATGGAGGCCGCCGGCTGGGCCTTGGCGCGTGAGGTGCTGCGCCGCTTTCCCCCTTGCCGGGTCACGGTT
The DNA here is from genome assembly GCA_903941095.1 of uncultured Rhodospirillaceae bacterium. Taxonomy (GTDB): domain Bacteria; phylum Pseudomonadota; class Alphaproteobacteria; order Rhodospirillales; family Magnetospirillaceae; genus Magnetospirillum. The sequence continues at coordinate 5,998 of CAJANN010000128.1, forward strand.
CTGTGCGGGCCGGGCAACAATGGCGGCGACGGCTTCGTCGCCGCCCGGCTGCTGGCCCGGGCGGGCTATGCGGTGCGGCTGGGGCTGTACGGCGACATCGCCAACCTGAAAGGCGACGCGGCCCGCATGGCGGCGGCGTGGCGCCACGGCATCGAGCCGTTCGGCCCGGCCCTTCTCGACCGGGCCGACATGGTCGTCGACGCGCTGTTCGGTGCCGGTCTGGCACGGCCGCTCGACGGAATGGTCGCCGACATGGTCGGGGAACTGGCCCGCCGCCGCCTGCCGGTGGTCGCCGCCGACATTCCGTCCGGCGTCGACGGCGACAGCGGCGCCGTGCTGGGATGCGCCGTGCAGGCGGTGGCGACGGTGACGTTCTTCCGCCTGAAGCCCGGCCACCTGCTGCTGCCCGGCCGGCTGAAATGCGGCGAGGTGGTTCTGGCCGATATCGGCATCCCCGCCGCGGTCCTGGCCGAGGTCGAGCCCGCCACCTGGGTCAACGGCCCGGACCTGTGGGCCGGCGGCTTCCCCTGGCCGCGTCCCGAGGGGCACAAATACGATCGCGGCCATGTGGTGGTGACGGGCGGGGCCGAGATGACCGGGGCCGCCCGGCTGGCGGCGCGGGCCGCCCGCCGCGGCGGGGCCGGACTGGTCACCATCGCCGCGCCGGCGGCCTCGTTGCCGGTCTACCGCAGCGGCGATCCCGGCACCATCGTCGTCGGGCTGGAGGAGGCGGATGCCCTGCTGGCCGATCCCCGCCGCAATGTCTGGGTCCTGGGACCCGGCGGCGGCGGCGGCGACGCCATGCGCCGGCAGGTTCTGCGGGTGCTGGATGCCGGTCGGGCCTGCGTGCTGGACGCCGATGCCCTGACCGCCTTTGCCGGGACGGCGGATCGTCTGTTCCGCGAACTGTCCGCGCAGGTGTTGCTGACCCCGCATGACGGCGAGTGCGGGCGGCTGTTCGGCCGGCAGGCCGGCAGCCGTCTGGAGCGCGCCAGGCAGGCGGCGGCACGGGCGGGGGCGGTGGTGCTGCTGAAGGGGGCCGACACCGTGGTGGCCCATCCCGACGGCCGGGCGGCGATCAATGCCAACGCGCCGCCCTGGCTGGCGACGGCCGGGGCCGGCGACGTGCTGGCCGGGCTGGCCGGCGGGCTGATGGCCGCGGGCATGGAATGCTTCGAAGCGGCGGCCGCCGCCGTCTGGCTGCACGGGGCCGCCGCCGGGGCGGTCGGCCCCGGTCTGATCGCCGAGGATCTGTGCGAGGCCTTGCCGGCGGTTCTGGCCGGCCTTGCCCCGCCGTCACCCCTTGGCGGCTGCCGAGGCTGAGCCGCGGGCCGCCAGCGGGGCGTTGTCGTGGGGCGAGGTCATTTCCTCGGGATAGGCGGTGATGTGGTGCAGGGCCAGATCGGCGCCCATGAACTCGTCCTCTTCGTCCAGGCGGATGCCGACGAAGGCCTTGAGGCCGCCATAGACCAGCAGTCCGGCCCCCAGGGCGAAGCCTGCGCCGGTGACGGTGCCGGCGGCCTGCGCCGCCAGGCTGACGCCGCCCAGCCCGCCCAGGGCCTCCTGGCCGAACACCCCGCAGGCGATGCCGCCCAGGAAGCCGCACAGGCCGTGCAAGGCCCACACCCCCAGCACGTCGTCGATGCGCCACCTGTTCTGGCACATCTCGAAGGCCCAGACGAACAGGCCGCCGGCGATGCCGCCGGTGACCAGCGCCCCGACCGGGTGCATGACGTCCGAGCCGGCGCACACCGCGACCAGTCCGGCCAGGGCACCGTTATGGACGAAACCGGGATCGTTGCGGCCCACCACCAGACTGGCCAGGATGCCGCCGACCATCGCCATCAGTGAATTCAGGGCGACCAGCCCCGAGATGGCGTCGATCAGCTGGGCGCTCATGACGTTGAAGCCGAACCAGCCGACGCACAGGATCCACGAGCCCAGGGCCAGGAAGGGGATGTTCGACGGCGGGATGGCGATGACGCGGCCGTCCCGCTTGTAGCGGCCCATGCGCGCACCCAGCATCAGCACGGCGCCCAGGGCGACCCAGCCGCCGACCGCATGCACCACCACCGAGCCGGCGAAATCGTGGAACGGCTGGCCGAACAGATCCTTCATGGCGTCCTGGAAGCCCAGGCGGGTGCCCCACACCATGCCTTCGAACGTCGGATAGACCAGTGCCACCAGGATCGAGGTGGCCGCCAATTGCGGCCAGAAGCGGGCCCGCTCGGCGATGCCGCCCGAGATGATCGCCGGAATGGCGGCGGCGAAGGTGGCCAGGAAGAAGAATTTGACCAGATCGTAGCCGCCGGCGGCAAAGGCCGATCCTTCGGCCTTGCCGGTCAGGGCCGCCGCCGGCACCAGGAACGAGACGCCATAGGCGATGGCGTAGCCGATGAAGAAATAGGCCAGGGTCGAAACGGCGAAATCGGTGATGATCTTCACCAGCGCGTTGACCTGATTTTTTTTCCGGACGGTCCCGACCTCCAGGAAGGCGAAGCCGGCATGCATGGCCAGCACCATCACCGCTCCCAACAGGACGAACAGGACGTCCACACCCGACCGCGTCGCTTCCATTGACCCTCTCTCCTTGATCAAGCCCGCATCAGGCGGACGGGCCAAGGCTGATCAAGATTCATGCCACATGAAGCAATGGAAGAGGTTGCTTTGAAATCAACGGGTTATGTCGATCTCAGGAAATTAGCGGCATGGCAATGTCATCGAAATGGGCAAAAGCCGGCGAATCGTGCCCATAAAAAGGGCACCCGCCCGCGCCCAGCCTGTGTGGAGGGCGGTGATTAAAAAATACGCACACGCATTTCTTGTCTATATAATAGGCATCATGTGGAGTGATGGCAAACGAAAAAACCGCCCCGTGAAGGGGCGGTTTTTTGTCGTTTCGCAGCGTGTGCCATTGTTCCCGGGAAGGGTAAATGGCGCGAGTGACGGGGCTCGAACCCGCGACCTCCGGCGTGACAGGCCGGCGCTCTGACCAACTGAGCTACACCCGCGTCGCTGTGAGGGCCGCGTTATAACCGCCCCCGGATGATGGCGCAAGAGAAGATTTTGACCCTTTGGCATAAGTTTTTTTCCCGGCTAGGCTAAGGCCGGATTTGGGAGGCTGTCCGATGGCTGAAATCGTGAATCTGAAGGCATGGCGCAAGGCCAGGACCAGGGATGAAAAAGAGCGTGCCGCCAGCGCCAACCGTGCCGCCTTCGGACGCAGCAAGGCCGAGAAAGAGGCCGAGCGCCAGCGCAAGGAGCGCGAGGCGCACCGTCTGGACGGGCATAAGCTGGATGGGGACAACGGCAACGACTGATACGGAACCCGAATGAATCATCCGGGCTTCGTATGACCCGGCTTGCCGCCCCTCCGCCCCTTTCCCCGGACGGGGAAGGGGGCCGAGGGGCAGAACCGTGGTCAGCCGGTGAAGGCGTTCAGTCCGGTGATCGCCCGGCCCAGGATCAGGGCGTGGACGTCGTGGGTGCCTTCATAGGTGTTGACCGCTTCCAGGTTCATGGCGTGGCGGATGACGTGGAATTCGTCGCTGACGCCGTTGCCGCCGTGCATGTCGCGGGCGACGCGGGCGATCTCCAGCGCCTTGCCGCAATTGTTGCGCTTCATCAGCGAAATCATTTCCGGCGCCATCTTGCCGTCGTCGAACAGACGGCCCAGCCGCAGGCAGCCATGCAGACCCAGGGTGATTTCGGTCTGCATGTTGGCCAGCTTCAACTGGATCAGCTGGTTGTTGGCCAGCGGGCGGTTGAACTGCTTGCGGTCCAGGGTGTACTGGCGGGCCTGGTGCCAGCAGAACTCGGCGGCGCCCATCACCCCCCAGGCGATGCCGAAGCGGGCCCGGTTGAGGCAGCCGAACGGCCCCTTCAGCCCTTCGACGCCGGGCAGCAGGTTTTCCGCCGGCACGAACACCTCGTCCATGACGATCTCGCCGGTGGCCGAGGCCCGCAGGGAGAACTTGCCCTCGATCTTCGGCGCCGACAGGCCCTTCATGCCCTTTTCCAGGATGAAGCCGCGGATGATCCCGTCCTCGGTCTTGCCCCACACCACGAAGACGTCGGCGATGGGAGAATTGGTGATCCACATCTTGTTGCCGGTCAGCACGTAGCCGCCGTCGACCTTCTTGGCGCGGGTGCGCATCGAGCCGGGGTCCGATCCGGCATCGGGCTCGGTCAGGCCGAAGCAGCCGACCAGTTCGCCGGTGGCCAGGCGGGGCAGGTACTTCTTCTTCTGCTCCTCGGACCCGTAGGCGGTGATCGGATACATCACCAGCGACGATTGCACGCTCATCGCCGAGCGGTAGCCGGAATCGACCCGCTCGACCTCGCGGGCGACCAGACCGTAACACACGTAATTGACGCCGGCGCCGCCGTATTCCTCGGGCGTCGTCGGCCCCAGGAAACCCAGCTCGCCCATCTCGGTCATGATCTCGCGATGGAAGATTTCGTGACGGTTGGCCTCGAGGATGCGCGGCATCAGCTTATCCTGGGCATAGGCGCGGGCCGAGTCGCGCACCAGGCGCTCTTCCTCGGTCAGCATATCGTCGAGCAGCAGCGGGTCTTCCCACTGGAACGTCTGCTTGGACTTGGACACATCTTCCTCCTGGGTTTTGGCGGTTGGTGCTTCGCGGGATCAGTCGGGGATGACCGCCGTGGCTTCCAGCTCGATCCTGGCGGGGTGATCCAGCAGATCAGCCACGAAGATCATGCTCATGCACGGATAATGCCGTCCCATCAGTTCCCTCCAGATAAGTCCGAGTTCACGCCGGGCCGCGAGATAGGCGTCTCTGTCGATGCAGAACGCGGTGATGCGGCACAGGTGCTCGGGTTTTCCGCCTGCTTCCTTGAGTATGGCGAGGATATTTTCCAGGGCCTGCCTGAATTGCGGCACCAGTTCCTCGCTCATGAATTCTTGTTGGGCCGTCCAGCCGATCTGGCCGGCCATGTAGAGGGTCCTGCCCGGGCGCGCAAGCAAGCCGTTGGCATAGCCCTGCGGCTGCTTCCATCCCTCGGGCAGGATCGCCTCGTGCATCATGGTGCTTCTCACATGTCCCAGTTCGGCGGGTCGGGGTCGTCGTCCCAATCCTCGGGCGGGATGGGGGCGGCGTCTCGTCGCGCCTGCATTGCCGCAACATGGTCCTGCTCGCGCAGGGCCAGGGCGCGGGCGGTCCGCGCCACGTCGGGCCGGTCGGACCGGGTGGCGATCTCCTCGAAAAAAACCAACGACTTGCGCTGGTGGCGCAAGGCCAGATCGAAGACGTGCCACGGCCACATCAGATAGTGGACCGCGCCGGGGTCGGCGATCTCGGGATCCTTGTCCCCCCACGGCAGGACGGCCGGGGCCGGGCCGGTCAGCGGCGGAAACTCCGCCACGTGCGGCTTCTGGCCGTCGGCCAGCTCGCGGAAGGCGTCGGCGGCGTCGGAATTGCACGACACCGCAAACGCCTCCGCCAGTTCGGCATACTGCTCGGCCGCCAGCTCCTCCATCGCCCGGGCGATGGCCAGAAGCTCGGCTTCCGAGCCGATCAGGCCGACATCAGGACTCACAGGGCGAACTCCGCTTCCAGGTCGGCGAGCGAGGCCTGGCCGGCCCCCTTCGGCGAATAGGGGGTGCGGTGGCCGCGATACAGGATGCCCATGTTGAACCCGTCGTCGGTCATCAGCCGCTTGGCCGCCTGGGCGGCATCGGTGGTGGATTCGACCGGAGACGGGCGGACGACGTTCTTCCACTCGCGCTGTTCCTCGCGGAAGGTGATGCACGGGCTCATCACCGCCACGAAGGAAAAGCCCGGATGCTTGATGGCCTCGGCGATCACCGCGGCGGTGCCGTTGGGATCGCCCGAGAAGCAGCGGGCCACGAAATTGGCGCCCGCCGCCAGCGCGATGGCCAGCGGATTGAAGGGCGTCATGCCGGTGCCGCCGGGCGGAGCCATCGCCGAGGCGTCCCAGTCCGGTTCGGTGGTCGGGCTGGGCTGTCCCTTGGTCATGCCGTAGACGCGGTTGTCCATGACCACATAGGTCATGTCGACATTGCGCCGGCAGGCATGCAGGAAGTGGTTGCCGCCGATGGAAAAGCCGTCGCCGTCGCCGCCGGCCACCAGCACGGTCATGTCGGGCCGGGCCAGCTTCAGTCCGGCCCCCACCGCCAGGGCGCGGCCGTGGATCGAGTGGAAGCCGTAGGTGGTGGTGTAGGCGGGGATGCGCGACGAACAGCCGATGCCCGACACCACCGAGGTCTTGTGGGGTTCGAGGTTCAGGTCGGCGAAGGCCTTGGTGATGGACGACAGGACGGAATAGTCGCCACAGCCCGGGCACCAGACCGGCTTGGTGTCGGACTTGTAGTCCTTGGCGGTATAGGTGAGGGCGCAATTGGTTCCGGACATGGCTTATTTCCCCATCGACAGCAGGCGGGAATGGATCTCATTGGGACGGATCGGCAGCGGACCGCCGCGCTTGATCTGCTGGATTTCCGCCGGCAGGTCGTATTCGCCCTTCAGGTAGCGGTGGAACTGCCCCAGATGCGACAGTTCGACCACCAGCACCTTCCTGACCCCGGCCAGGGCCTTGGCCATGGCCTCGGGCCGGGTCGGGTACAGCAGGCGCGGCGAGATCAGGCGGGCCTTGACGCCGTCGGCGGCGGCGCGGGTGATGGCTTCGCGGGCGGCGCCGGTGCACGAGCCCCAGCACATGACGGCGATGTCGCCCTCACCCTCGATGGTGGCCCAATGATCGCCGTATTCGTGGTCGGTCAGCTTCCTGAGCCGCTTGTCCTGCTGGGACGAGTGGTCGTTGGCCTGCGACGACGGCGTGCCGGTCTCGGTGTGCTCAAGGCCGTCGGCGGTATACTGGCAGCCGGGAGTGCCGGGAATGGCCATCGGCGAGATGCCCGACGCGGTGTTGGCGTAGCGTTTGTACTGCACGCCTTCGGCCGGGGCCTCGGTGACGGTCAGGCGCTTGCCGACGAAGGCGACGTCGGCGGGCACCGGCATGATGGTGCGGCTTTGCCCCAGCGACTGGTCCGACAGCACGATGCAGGGGGCCTGCATGGTTTCCGCCAGATGCACCGCCCATTGGGTGGTCATCAGGCAGTCGCCGATGGAGTGGGGGGCCACCACCAGATGCGGGGCGTCGCCGTGCAGGCCGTACAGGGCGATGTTCAGGTCCGACTGTTCCGACTTGGTGGGAATGCCGGTGGACGGGCCGCCGCGCTGCACGTCGACCACCACCACCGGGGTTTCCGAGGCGGTGGCCATGCCCAGGGCTTCGATCATCAGCGACAGGCCGGGGCCGGCGGTGGCGGTGATCGAGGCGGCGCCGCCGAACGAGCCGCCGACGCACATGTTGATCGAGGCCAGTTCGTCCTCGGCCTGGACGAACACGCCGCCGACCTTGGGCAGGGCGCTGCTCAGATATTCCAGGATCTCGGTGGCGGGGGTGATGGGATAGGCCGCGCAGAACCGCACCCCGCCGCGCACCGCCCCCAGGGCGGCGGCTTCGTTGCCGGTGATGCTCCACCGCTTGGCCGGCTCGCCGGCCAGCTTGCCCAGACGCTTGGTCGCCCCCATTCCGGCGGCGGCCTCGGCACCCTTCTTCACGGCGGCGACCGAGGCTTCGTAGGCGTCGGCGCGCTTCTTCTTCAGGGACTGGCCCAGAACCTCGCAGACAACGTCCACCGGCAGGCCGATCAGGGCGGCGACGGCGCCCAGGGCGACCATGTTGGGACGGCCGCCGGGAATTTCCTTGGCCAGATCCTTCATCGGCAGCTCGACGATGCGGGCGCCCGACTTGGCCATCACCTCGGGCACCTCGCCCTGGGTGGGGTCGGTGATGATGACGCTGTTCTTATCCAGCGGCAGCTCGGCGGCGAAGCGTTGGACGTTCTGCCAGTCGATGGCCAGCAGGATTTCCGTGGTGTCGTCGACCGACGTCACCGGCTCCGGGCTCAGACGGACGATGGCGGCGGCCTCGCCGCCGCGGATCTGCGGTCCCGACGACCGGCCGAAAAGGGCGTAATAGCCCGCTTCCGCAGCGGCATCGAGCAGCATGTTGGCGGCGGTCATCACACCGGCGCCGCCGCTGCCGCACATTGCGAGGGATACTGATCCTGAAGCACCCGTGTTCTTTGTCATAGTCGTTCATTCCCCGAAGGGTCCGGTTCAGACCGGACCAGCCACATGTTTGGACCCGGTTGGGTCGATGCGCTCTTGACCTTTAATTCGGCATTGTGGTACGCATTTACCCAATAATAGCCGTCCAGCCGAATTGGCGTCAATGGCCGGCAGCGGAAACCGAAGGAATTTAAGGAGAGGGGACAGCATGGCCACTTCACCGTACCGCTGGATGATGACTGCAGTCGGAGCGCCGATGATCAAGGAGCCGATGGAGATCGGCGTCCTGGAACCGGGGCATGTCCTCGTTGCCATCGCCGGGTGTGGTGTCTGCCATACCGACCTCGACTATTATTACAACGGTGTCCGCACGAACCACCCCCTGCCGCTTGCGCTGGGCCACGAGATTTCCGGTCGCGTGGAAAAGGCAGGCGTCGGGGCCGAAAGCTGGATCGGCAAGTCGGTCATCATACCTGCGGTCATTCCCTGCGGCGAGTGTGATTTGTGCAAGCGCGGCAAGGGCACCATCTGCCGGTCGCAGAAGATGCCGGGCAACGATTTCATGGGCGGCTTCGCCACCCATATCGCCGTCCCTTCCCGCGGGCTGTGCGAGGTCGACGAGGCCCGGCTGGCCGCCATCGGCATGGAACTGGCCGATGTCGCCGTGGTCGCCGACGCTTTGACCACCCCCTATCAGGCGGCGATCCAGGCCGGCATCGGCAAGGACGATCTGGTCGTCGTCATCGGCGCCGGCGGGGTCGGCGGCTATTCGGTGCAGGTCGCCGCCGCCCTGGGGGCCAAGGTGGTGGCGCTGGACATCGACGCCAAGAAGCTGGAGCAGGTTGCCGCCTACGGCGCCGCCCTGACCTTGAACCCCAAGGATTTTCCCGGCACCCGCGAGATCAAGAAGGAAATTTCCGCCTTCGCCAAGGCCAACGGCCTGCGTGCCACCGAGTGGATCATCATGGAATGCTCCGGGAGCGTGCCGGGCCAGCAGACCGCCTTCGACCTGATGGTGCACGGCTGCACCCTGTGCGTGGTCGGCTACACCTTCAACAAGGCGGAATTCCGCCTGTCCAACCTGATGGCCTATCACGCCCGCGCGCTGGGCAACTGGGGCTGCGTCCCGGAACTGTATCCCGGCGCCCTGGAACTGGTGCTGTCGGGCAAGGTCAACGTCAAGAATTTCGTCGAACGCCATCCGCTGGACGGCATCAACGAGGTGTTCACCGCCGTTCACGATCACAAGCTGACCCGCCGCGCCGTCCTGGTTCCCGCGGTCTAAACAAGACGTCCGAGAGAGGGAGATCGACAACCATGAAGCCCGAAACCGCCGCCATCATCGACCGCACGGCGCCCAAGCATCTGAACGACCATGATCTGGTCGCCCATCAGGTGGTCCCCGGCGTGCTTTACGAGAAGAAGCCGGCCAGGCGCCCCGACGGTTCCGTTGCCGAGGGCCTGTACAATGTCTGGATCACGCTCGACAACCAGAAGCAGTACAACTCCTACACCACCGAGATGGTGAAAGGGGTGATCATGGGCTTCCGCGAGGCGTCCAACGCCCGCGACGTTTCGGCGGTGGTGTTCACCGGCGCCGGCGACAAGGCTTTCTGCACCGGCGGCAACACCAAGGAATACGCCGAATATTATGCCGGCAATCCCCAGGAATACCGGGCCTATATGCGCCTGTTCAACGACATGGTGTCGTCGATCCTGGGCTGCGACAAGCCGGTGATCTGCCGCGTCAATGGCATGCGTGTCGCCGGCGGCCAGGAAATCGGCATGGCCACCGACATCACGGTGTCCTCCGACCTCGCGGTCTATGGCCAGGCCGGCCCCAAGCACGGCTCGGCGCCGGTCGGCGGTTCGACCGATTTCCTGCCCTGGTTCCTGTCGATGGAAGATGCGATGTACAACTGCATCTCCTGCGAAACCTGGAGCGCCTACAAGATG
>CAJANN010000129.1 GCA_903941095.1 uncultured Rhodospirillaceae bacterium
ATCACCTCGCCCGATCCGCTGGGGCCGGTTGGCTTCGTTCCGACCCTGCTGTCGACGGCGGTGACGCCGGTCAACGACGCTCCGATCGTGTCCGGCAGCGTGGTGATGCAGTCTTTCGAGGACGTCCAGACCGGCGGGCAGCAGGTGTCGTCGCTGTTCGGATCGCAGATGCTGGTGCTGGAGGCCGATGCCGGCGCGTCGGTCGGCGGCATCGCCATCATCGGCAACACGGCCAGTGCCGCCGATGGCGTCTGGCAGTTTTCCAGCAATGGCGGCGCGACCTGGGCCGGCATCGGCACGGTGGCCGACAACGGAACGGCCCTGGCGGTGTCGGCCCAGTCGCTGCTGCGGTTCCTGCCGGCTCACAATTACAGCGGCGTGCCCGCCCCGCTGACGGTGCGGGTGATCGACGATTCCTATGCCGGCGCCTGGTCGAACAGCGCCGGGGCGCGGGTGACGGTGAATGCCGCGCTGAACGGCGGCATCACCGCCATCAGCGCCGGCACGGCAAGCATCGGGGCCGAGATCATCGGCTATCCCGACGCCCCCACCCTGACGCTGAGCGCGGTGCAGACGGACGTCGACACCCCGGTGGCGCTGACTATCGCCGCCGCCTTGAACGACATGCCGGAACAGCTGGAAATCACCATTTCCGGCCTGCCTGCCGGCGCGGTGCTGTCGGCGGGGACCGACATGGGCAACGGGACGTGGCTGCTGGCGCCGGGGCAACTGACCGGCCTGACCCTGACCCCGCCAGCGGGCAGCCAGACGGATTTCGCCCTGACCGTCCGGGCGACGGCGGTCGAGGGGTATTACGCCATCGACACCGTCAAGACCCTGTACGTCGCGGTGGGGACCGATGGCGTGTTCCAGGTCAGCGGCGGCTTCGACGGCAGTCCGCTGACGGTGCCGCTGACGGTAGGGGGCGGCAGCCTGCCCGACGTCATCACCGGCGGCTTCGGGATGGACACCCTGACCGGCGGGGCCGGCGCCGACACCCTGACCGGCGGGGCCGGCGGCGACAGCTTCGTGTTCGCTCCGGGCGATTCGACGGTCGTCCAGCCCGACACCATCGGCGATTTCGCCAGCGGCGACACCATCACCCTGAGCGGGGCCGCCGGCTACAGGCTGTATGCCTTACCGGCCGTGATCGGCGACGTCGCTTCCGCCGCCGCCGGCATCGACCCGGGCCTGACCGACATCATCGTGTTCATGACCAACGGCACCGATGGCTGGCTGTATGTCAGGGGGGCGGGGACCGAGGTCTCGTTCGACGGCACCCTGATCAGGCTGGCCGGAATCACCACGGCGCCGGAGGGGGCGCACATCCTGGGGGCGACCAACCGGATCGTCCTGGGGACCGATGGCGCCGACACCATCGCGCTGGCCGGCGCGGTCGGCGGCGACCTGGCCTTGGGCGGGGCCGGCAACGACACCTATGTCGGCGCCGCGGTGCCGTCGGGCCAGGCGACCCTGTACGACAGCGCCGGCACCGACACACTGGTCGTTTCCGCCATCACCGAACGGCAGTTCCGCGGCATGGAACGCAGCGGCGACGATCTGGTCATCCACTTCACCCCGGCGGCCGGCGGCGGTTCGGTGCTGATCCAGGATCACTTCGCCGGCCACGCCATCGAGACGGTGCTGGGGTCGTTCGGGCCGGTGTCGCTGGACCGCGGACTGACCGGAACCTCGGGCGACGACATCCTGGTCGGCACCACCGCCGCCGACATCCTGACCGGCGGCGGCGGCGACGACATGTTCTTCGGCGGCGGCGGCGACGACACCTTCATCGGCGATGCCACCGAGGATTCCTGGCACAATATCGGTGGCGGCGAAGTGTCGTTCGCGCTGTCGTCCGGCGCGGTGACGGTCGATCTCGGCGGCGGTTCCGGCAGTTCCGCCAATGGCGAGACCTTCGTCTTCCAGGGCATCGACGCCGTCCAGGGCTCGGCCTTCGCCGATACCCTGACCGGCCGGACCCTGGGCTGGTCGGGCCTGACCGGCGGGGCCGGCGACGACACCCTGATCGGCCTGGGCGGCAACACCTGGGCGGTCTACGACACCTCGGCCGCGGGGGTGACCGTCGACCTGGGGGCCGGCACGGCCGGCGACGGCCTGGGCGGCACCGACAGCCTGATCGGCATCCACCGGGTGGCCGGCTCGGATTTCGCCGACATCCTGACCGCCGGCTCGACCTGGGGGGCGCTGCAGGGCGGCCTGGGCGACGACGTCCTGACCGGCGGCGCCTATGGCGACCTGCTGGCCTATCGGGTCGGCGACGCCGACACCATCGACGGCGGCGGCGGCTGGGACATCCTGGCCATCGACACCGACCGGGGCGGGTCGGCGTCGCTGGATCTGACGGCGCTGGGCAATGCCCGGATTTCCGGCATCGAGGCGGTGACCCTGGACTGGAACGACGACGACCAGAGCCTGATCCTGGATGCCGCCGCCATCGGGGCCGTGACCGGCGGCGGCAACGTGCTGCGGATCGATGGTAGTGCCGGTGACCGGATAACGGTGAAAGGGGCCGGCTGGACCCTGGTGGATATCGTCGATTATGGCGGCAGCCATGCGGTGTTCGGCAACGGGTCCGTCACGTTGGAAATCGACGCCGACCTGACGATGGTTTTTTCGAGCCAGGGCAACATGGCTCCGATGATCGGCGGAACGGGGACGGCGACCGGACAGGAAGGCCAACTGATCACCCTGGGGCCAGAGACCCTGGACGGTTTCGATCTCGAAAGCGGTACGGTCAGCCTGACCTATACCGTCACCGACCTGCCGAACGCGGGCTCGCTCAGGCTGAACGGCGTGCCGCTGGCGGTGAACGGGACCTTTACCCAGGCCGACGTGGCGGCGGGTGCCGTCAGCTATCAGCACGACGGCAGCGAATCCCTGGCCGACACCTTCCAGGTGACGTTGTCGGACGGCAATGTCGACAGCGCCGCGAAGACCGTCTCGCTGTCGCTGGCCGGGGTCAACGATGCGCCGACGGCCACGGCGGCGGCCACGACAGCTTTCACCGAAGACGGCGGCCGGGTCTATCCCTTTGCCGATCTGGTCCTGACCGATCCCGACGATCCCTATCTGGAAGGGGCCTCGATCGACCTGGACGGCGCCGGAAACGGCGACGGGCTGAGCTATGCCCTGTATGGCGGGATCGTTTCCAGCTTCGATTCCGCCACCAACACCGTACATTTCTCCGGACATGCGACCCTGGCCGATTATCAGGCGTCGCTGCGGTCGTTCGCGTTCAACAACAATTCCAACAGTCCGGCTCTTTCGGCGCGGACGCTGACCCTGATCGCCGACGACGGCAGCGCCACCAGCGTGCCGCTGGCCGCCACGGTGACGATGGAAGCGGTCAACGACGCTCCGACCTTCACCTCGGCGGCGCTGACCCCCGAGGGGGCGTCGACGCAGCTCAACACCATCGCCAACGGCAGCCGGGTATGGATCAATGCCGCCAAGCTGGCCGACGGCACGACGGTCCTGGTGTGGAACGACCGCGATGGCGTCAGCGGGTCGACCTACGACATCTTCGCCCGTCGCATCGACGCCGCCGGCAACCCGATGGGAGCGGCGGAACTGGTGGTCAGCGCCACCGACATCTGTTTGCGGCCGGATGTGGCGGCTTTGGCCGATGGCGGCTTCGTGGTCAGCTGGGACCGGGGTTACAACGACGTCTTCGCCCAGCGTTTCAGCGCCGACATGGTCCCGCTGGGCAGCACGATTTCCGTCGCCACCGACCTGACCAACAGCCAGGAATATTCTTCGGTCACCGGCCTGTCCAACGGCGGTTTCGCCGTCACCTACCGATCCTATGCCAGCGGCGATGCCGATATCCGGATGCAGCTGTTCGACGCCAGCGGGGCCAAGATCGGCCCCGAAACGACGGTCAACAGCCCGACCACCGGCAATCAGGACGGCGTGTCCTCGGTGGTCGACATGGGGGGTGGCCGGCTGCTGGTGGTGTTCGGCACCACGCTCGCTTCAAGCTTCGACGTCGCCGGGCGGTTCTTCACTTACGGCGCGGCGGGCATCACGTCGGCCGGAACCCAGTTCCTGGTCAACACCGCCGCCGTCGGCGGCAACCAGCCCTGGCCGGATGTCGCCCTGCTGGCCGACGGCAGTTTCGTGGTTGCCTTCCGCACCACGTCGGGCGGCACCCGGGACGTGGCGTTCCGTCATTTCGACGCTGACGGCAACCCGCTGGGCGGCGAGGTCATTCCCCAGTCGGCGACCGCGGGCGAGCATGATTATCCGTCGGTCACGGCCTTGCCCGGGGGCGGGTTCGTCGTCGCATGGATCGACCACTCGATCGCTCCCCGCCTGCATGCCCGCATCTATGCCGCCGACGGGACCGCCACCACTACGGACACCGAACTGAACAGCGTGCAGACCGGCTGGGACTATGCCGGCCATCCGGTGGCGATACCGTTGGCCGGTGGCAAGCTGGCCTTCGCCTTCAGCGAAGTCGCCGGCGGCTATCTGCAGGCCAAGCTTCTGGTCGCCGGGCTTTCCGGCGGAACCGCGATGCTGACATCCATTGGCGAAGACACCGTCGCGAGCGCCAACGCTGGCAGCCTGGTGTCGATGCTGACGGCCTCCGTCGCCGACGCCGACAGCGGGGCGCTGAAGGGGATCGCCATCACCGGCGTTCCGGGCGGCAACGGCACCTGGGAATACAGCCTGAACGACGGGTCCTCGTGGGCTGCCGTCGGTCCGGTATCCGAGGGGGCGGCGCTGCTGCTGAGCAGCACCGACAAGGTTCGCTTCGTTCCCGCACCCGACTGGAACGGCGACGCCACCTTCACCTGGCGGGCCTGGGACCAGAGCGACGGCATCGCCCACGGCAGCAAGGTCGGCATCGCCGGCGGCGGCGGCGCGTCCGCCTTCAGCGCCGTCAGCGCCACCGCCAGGATGACGGTGACGCCCGTCGACGACGCGCCGGTGCTGGCCGGCGACACGGCGGCGGTCAGCGCCGGTGGCAGCGGCGCGGTTTCCGGCAATCTGCTGGCCAACGACCACGATGCCGACGCCGGCAGTGGCTTTGTCGTCACGGCGGTGCCCGGGAAGCAGATGACCGTGGCCCACTTCGACGGCAGCTATGCCGTCCAGGCCACGTCGCTGGGGACCTCCTCCGATCCGGGGGGGCAGGTCACGGTGTCGTTCGAGATGAAGGTGACCAACTCGGGCGTTTTCTATATCGCCGGCTTCCCGTCCTACACGCTGAACATTTCCGGCGACATGGTGGGGTTCAACACCGGAAATTCCGATTTCTTCGCCAGCAACGGCTCGATTCCGCTGCTCAACAGCTGGCACACCATCACCGCCGTGTTCACCCAGGGCAGTTTTGGCGGCAACAGGCTTTACATCGACGGCATCGAGCAGACCCTGTCGCAAAGCGGAACCCCGGCTTTCGGCAACACCAATGTCGGCGGCGTCTTCTCGATCGGCGGCCGGTACGATGATCCCTCGTATCGGTTCCAGGGTGAGATCGGCAATTTCCAGGTTCACAACCGTGCCCTGACCCCGGACGAGATCGTCCAGATCGACCACGGCGCCGTGGTCGCCGGCGGTCTGGTCACGCATTACGATTTCCAGGGGACCTCGCCGCTGGCCGACAAGTCGGGCGGCGGTCACACCGCGACGACGGCCGGCGCGGCCTCGCCGACCATCGTGACCATCGACAGCGATACCCCCGTCACCAGCGGAACGGTCGTGGCCGGTGTCCACGGCACCCTGACCGTCTCGTCCGACGGCAGCTACGCCTATGTTCTCAATCAGGCCGCCGAAGCCGTGCGGGCCCTGGACGTCGGCGAGCAGACCACGGACGTCTTCACCGTCAAGGTGCGCGAGACCCTGTCCGGCGTGGTCCAGACCGAAACCCTGTCGGTGGTCATCACCGGCACCAACGACGGGCCGGTGGCGGGGGCCGCGGTGGCCTTGCCGGACGCGACGGAAGACGTTCCGATCCTGATCCAGGGATCCATGCTGGCCGGCGGCGGCGTCGATCCAGAAGGCGACGTCCTGACCGCCAGCGGGGTCAGCGCCAATCACGGTGTCGTCACCGCCAATCCGGACGGGACGTTCCTCTATACGCCGGACGCCGACTACAACGGCCCGGTGCTGCTGAGCTACACCCTGTCCGACGGCCGCGGCGGCATGACCTACGGGTCGGCGACGATGACCGTCCGGCCGCAGAACGACGCGCCGATGGTGGCTGCTCCGGTGGCCGACCGGGTCGTCGGCGAAGGCGCGCCCTTCACTTATGTCATCGCGTCGGGGGCCTTTGCCGACATCGATGCCGGCGACACCCTGACCTATGCCGTCACCCTGTCCGACGGCACCCCGCCGCCGGCCTGGATGAGCTTCGATCCCGATACCCGGACCCTGTCGGGCATGGTGCCCCCCGGGATGGCCGGCGCCGTCCTGTCGCTGAAAGTCACCGCCACCGACGGCGGCGGGGCCTCGGTCAGCGACCAGTTCGACCTTGCCGTCACGGCCTTCGTTCCCACCGGCGGCAACGACACCTATACCGATGGCAACGGCTCCGTCGTCCTGGACGGGTTGGCCGGCAACGACACCCTGGGCGGCGGCGGCGGTGACGACACCATCCACGGCGGCAGCGGTTTCGATACCGCCGTGTTCTCGGGCGTGGCCGCCGATTACGTCATCTCGGCCGGCGGCGGGACGGTCACCGTCACCGATCGGACCGGCGTCGACGGCACCGACACGCTGAGCGGCATCGAATCGCTGCGCTTTGCCGACCGCACCCTGTCGATCACCGACCGCATGGTGGCGTCGCTGGCCCCCGCCGGCGTTCCGGTCCAGGTCAACACCTGGACGGGCAGCAGCCAAGGCGGCCCGATGGTTGCCGCCCTGGTGGGCGGCGGCCATGTCGTCGTCTGGCAAAGCTGGGGTCAGGACGGGGGTGGCTGGGGGATCTACGGTCAGCGGTACGACGCGGCCGGGGCGGCGCAGGGCGGCGAATTCCGGCTCAACACCTATGCGGCGACCGACCAGTCCAGCCCGACCGTGACCGCCCTGGCGGACGGCGGCTTCGTCGCCTTGTGGCACAGCTACGGCCAGGACGGCAGCGACTGGGGCGTTTTCGGCCAGCGGTACGACGCGGCCGGAATGGCGCAGGGCGGCGAATTCCTGGTCAACGGCGTCGTCGAAGGCTTCCAGGCCTGGCCGGTGGTGACGTCGCTGCCCGGCGGCGGGTTCCTGGCCGCCTGGGAAGCCACCGGCAGCCCCAGCACCCGCGTGGCCGTCCAGCGTTTCGACGCCGATGGTCTCAGGGTCGGACCGGAGCTTTCGGCCACCACCGGCGCCTCCAGCTCGGCCCGGCCGGATTCCGCCTGCACCCTGGCCAACGGCGACGTCGTCCTGGTCTGGCGGGAAAGCGGCCGCGACGGCGACAGCTGGGGGGTGTTCGGCCAGCGTTACAACGCCCTGGGCGAGGCGCAGGGCAGCAGTTTCCGGATCAACGCCTACACCGCCCAGGATCAGTGGTCCGGGTCGACGACGGCCCTGGCGGACGGCGGCTTCGTCGTGGTCTGGCACAGCGGCGGCCAGGACGGCAGCAGCTACGGCATCTTCGGCCAGCGTTACGATGCCGCCGGCCTGCCGCAGGGCGGCGAGTTCCCGGTCACGACCGTCACGGCAAGCTGGCAGGCCTATCCGTCGGTGACGGCGCTGCATGACGGCGGGTTCCTGGCGGTGTGGGAATCCTATCCGGGGGACAGTCCGGTCCACACCGTGTGGGGTCAGCGGTTCGGCATCGACGGCGCCAAGGTCGGCGGCGAGTTCGCCATCACCAATGACGGCTACACCGGCGAGCACGCCGCCCGGGTCCAGACCCTGGCCAACGGCGACGTGATGGTCAGCTGGCAGGCTTCGGACGCGCAGGAGGCGGGTGTCTATTCCAGGCGCTACACCTTCGCCGACGAGCCCGGTGCCGCCAACGCCCTGTCCTTCACCGGCGCCGCCGGTTCGGGCGTGTCGATCCACGATGACGGGGCGGCGCTGAACTCGGCGTCGATCAACGCCTCGATGACCGCCGAGGCCTGGGTCAAGTTCGACAGCCTGGATGCGGCCAACTGGACCAACGTGTTCTGCCGCCACGGCACCGGATGGGACAACGCCACCTTCGACAGCGTCGCCGGCGCGATGAGCCATCAGGTCGCCGTCGTTCCCGACAATTATCCCGGATACGAGGCCTATGCCGGCCGGCTGCGCGGCTATGTGTGGGATGGCGGCGCCAAGGAAGTGTTCAGCGACACCGTGGTGCAGCCCGGGCAATGGTACCACGTCGCCCTGTCGGTCGAGGCCGGCATCGGCGGTCTGAAGCTGTATGTCAACGGCGTCCAGGAAGGCGGCTCCGTCGATCTGGGCGCCCCGTCCGGCGCCCAGGATTACTTCCTGGTGGGGACGGTGGCGCATTCCGGCTTCGTCGGCGTCGACGGCCAGGTGGCCAGCTTCACCGCCTGGGACAGCGTGCGGACCGCGGGCGAGATCCTGTCCGACAAGACCGCCGCCGGCGCTCTGTCGGGGCCGGGCTTGCTGGGCTATTGGGATTTCGCCGATCTGTCCGGCGGCACCGTTGCGGCCACGGCGGGGATCGGGGCGCCGGCGGCGCTGGCTCGCGCCGCGACGCCGGTCAGCGACCCGCTGCCGCCGGCCTATCTGCTGCACGGCACCGCTGCCGCCGACACGCTGACCGTCGGCGAGGGTCTGGCCGCGGTCGAGATGGGTGACGGCGCCGACCTGCTGAGGGTCGCCGCGGCGGATCTGGCCGTCGGGCTTGCGATCGATGGCGGGGCCGGCTCGGACACCGTGATGTTCACCGATACCGTCGCGCTGACCGCGGGTCAGATGGCGGGGCTGGCGAGGGTCGAGACCATCAAGCTGGCTTCGCCGTCGACGGCGGCGCAGTCGCTGGGTCTGGGCGGCGACGGGCAAAGCGCCGCCATCACCCAGGTCGACGCTTCGGGGGCCGCCGGTTCGGTATCGGTCGATGCCGCCGCCCGCAATGCCGCCATCGGCATCATCACCGGGTCGGGCGACGATTCCATCACCGGCGGCATGGCCGGCGACGTCCTGGCCGGCGGCGCCGGGGCGGACACCTTCCGCTATGTCGCGGGCGGCCGCTCGGGCGTCGGGGCCGCCGACGTCATTTCCGATTTCGGCAACGGCACCGACCGCATCGCCTTCGAGGGCATGGTCGGCGTCACCTATGTCCCGGCCCCGTTCGCCTGGGCCAACGACCTGCCTTCGACCCTGGCCGCCATCGCCGGCAGTCCCGGCCTGACCAACCGGGTGGTGTTCTTCACCGACGACACCGACGGCTGGCTGTATGTCAGGGGAAGCGGCAGCGGCAGCGGCATCTCGTTCGACGGCACGCTGATCAGGCTTGCCGGCGTGACCCAGGCTCCGGCGGCCTCGGCGCTGTCGGGCCCCCTGGCGGCGGCGGCCCCCGTCCTGCGTGTGCCCGAGGGGTTGGGCGCCCTGTTCACCGGGGACGAAACCTATCTGCGGGCCGACGATGTCACCGGCCTGGGAGCCGGCGACGCCCTGACCATCGAGACCTGGGCCAGGGTCGAGCCGGTGCCCGGCGGGCAGACGGCGACCCTGCTGTCCTATGTCGCGCCGAACGGCAGCAAGCTGGCCCTGTGGGTCGACGGCACCAGCCGGGTGCAGGCCAGCATCGACGGGGTGGCGGTGACGGTGGCGCCATCGGTGACCGTCGACGGCGAATGGCATCATCTGGCGCTGACCTGGCGGGCCGGCGACGGACAGGTGGTCCTGTACAAGGACGGCAGCCAGGCCGGCTCGGTGTCGGGCGTCGCCATCGGCGGCTCGATCCTCGGCGGCGGCAGTCTGGTGATCGGCCAGGACCAGACCATGTTCGGCGGCGGCTTCGCCAACAACGCCGGCCTGCGCGGCGCCCTGGACGAGGTCCGCCTGTGGAACACGGTCCGCACCGTCGACCAGATCCGCGGCGGTCTGGACGGCACGCCGGCCACCACCGACGGTCTGGTCGCCGGCTATTCCTTCGCCGCCCTTCCCGGCGCCACCGTCGCCGATTCCAGCGACAACGCCAACAGCCTGCAGGTATACGGCGACATTCAGCCGGCCACCGCCTACATGGTGACGGAAGACGGCTGGCTGAGCGGCCAGGGCTTCAGCTTCGCGACGGTGGACCCGGATGCCTCGGCCGGGTCGATGACCTTCGCCCTGAACGCCCCCGCCTCCCACGGCAGCGTCGCCATGTCGGTCGACGGCATGTGGAGCTACGTTCCCCAGGGCAATTACAACGGGCTGGACAGTTTCTCGGTCACCATCACCGACGGCGAAGGCCAGTCCGTCACCCGGACGGTCGCCGTCAAGGTCACCCCGGTCGGCGATATGCCGACCCTGTCGGCGGGCAATGCCGGCGGCGCCTCGGCCCTGGTGCTGGGGATGAACTCCCACGCCGACACCGTCGCCCCGGTGTCGGCGGCCGTCGCCAACGTCACGATGGAGGCGCTGATCCGGTCGAACGGCGGCGCCATCGTCAGCGAGCAGGTCATCGCCTACAACGGCACGCCGGGGACGCACGGCTATGGGCTGGTGGTGTCGGCGACCGGCAACCTGGGCATCCGCGTCGGCGGCATTCTGCTGGAAGCCGCGGGCGTCAAGCCGGCGATGATGGTCTGGCAGCATGTCGCCGCCAGCTATGACGGCACCACCTGGAGGCTGTATGTCGACGGCCAGCCGCAGACGCTGTCGGCCACCGCCGCCGAGCTGATCAGCCCGGCGGGGTCGTCCACCCATGTCGGCTATGCGGGGCAAAGCTTCATCGGCATGGTCGACGAGGTGCGGGTGTGGGACGTCGTCCGCAGCGCCGGCGAAATCCAGTCGGCCATGACCACCGGCCTGGGCGGTTCGGAACCCGGGCTGGTGGCCTATTGGCCGCTGAACGAGGGGGCGGGCACCATTGCCGCCAATCTGGTGGCGGGCGGCATCGCGCTGAACCTGTCGAGTGCTGCCGGACAGGAAGTGGCCTGGGCCAATGTCACGTCCACCTTCGACGGCTCGCAGCGGGCGACGGCAGAGGATACCGCCATCACCGGCCATCTGACCGTCCACGACAGTGACGGTGAAACGCCGGTCCTGACGGTCAGCGCCGCCCCCATGCATGGAACGGTGGTCGTCAGCCAGGACGGCGACTGGACCTATCGGCCGGCGCCGGACTGGCCCGGTACCGCCGCGATGACCGACAGCTTCACCGTCCGGGCCACCGATTCCGCCGGGATGTGGGCGGACAAGACCATCCAGGTGACCGTCGCCGGGGTGAACGACGCGCCGCACGGTCTGGCCGGCGCCACCCTGGCCCCGGTGGGCGAGGATGTGATGTCCGCCCCCGGGACGATGGTGTCGTCGCTGCTGGCCGGTACCGCCTATGACGCGGAAACGCCGAACGGTTCGCTGGGCATCGCCATCGTCGATGCCGGCACGTCGGCCGGATCCTGGCAATACAGCGTCGATGGCGGGAACAATTGGACCGCTGTCGGTGCCGTCCGGCCCGATGCGGCGCTGCTGCTGACCCAGGCCAGCCATGTCCGCTTCACCCCGGCGGCGAACTCGACGGAAGCCGGGACCTTCAGCTATCGCGTCTGGGACATGAGCATCGGCGGCGGCGGCCAGATCGCCGACACCACGGTCAATGGCGGCAGCTCTGCCTTCAGCGCCGAACTGCTGACGGCGACGGCGGCGGTGACGCCGGTCAACGACATGCCGGTGGCCGTCGGCGAGATCATCGCCGCCACCGCCGCGGGCGCTCCGCTGACCATCGCCATCGGCAGCCTGCTGGCCAACGACAGCGATCCCGATGGCGACGGGCTGAGCATCATCGGCGTGGCGATGACCCCCGGCGATCTGACCCAGGGCTCGGTCGCCCTGGACGGAGCCGGCCATGTGGTGTTGACCCCGTCGGCGGTCCTGGACGGACTGGCGGCGGGCGAGACCCGGGACGTTCATTTCAACTACACCGTCTCGGACGGGCACGGCGGAACCGCCCTTGCGACCGCGACGGTCCAGGTCACCGGCGTCAACGACGCCCCCTACGTGGCCGGAGCGGCGGTGCGCAACACCAGCCTGCTGTTCGACGGCACCGGCGATTACGCCACGGCCGGCGACGTGTTCGACGTCGGTTCGGGCGACTTCACCATCGAGGTGTGGGTGCGGCCGGACAATCTGGCCGGTATCCGCACGATCCTGGCCAAGGAATATATCGACCAGAATCCGCAGTTCCGCCTGTTCTGCGAGAACGGTTCGCTCAGCTTCATCGCGGCGGATGCGATGGGCGGCGGCGGCATGTACAACGCCGGGTACGCGCTGACGGCGACCAATGCATTGCAACTGGACAGCTGGACCCATGTGGCGGTGACCCGCAGCGGCACGCAGATGACCCTGTATGTCGACGGTGTCGCGGTCGACGGTTTCACCGGCACTTCGGTGATCGATGTCGGCAGCGCGGCGCCGCTGATCCTGGGCGGCCATATGTGGCAGGGCGGCGGTGTCAGTGAAAACTTCGCCGGCGGCATCGACGATGTCCGTCTGTGGAACACCGCCCGCACCGGCACCGAAATCATCCAGTCCATGAACAGGACCCTGACCGGCGCGGAAAGTGGTCTGGCGATCAATTGGGGCTTCGACAACCTGGAGTCCGGCGCGACCACCATCCCCGACCGTGCCGGCGGCGACGCCCCCCTGACCCTGGGCAGCGGCGCCAGCCAGCCGGTGCTGTTCACGCCCCCCATCGCCGGCCGGGAATTCGACGGCGATTCGGGTCTGTTCGCCGCCGCCGTCGCCGCGCACCACCAGGGCGACGTCACCGTTGAAAGTTGGGTCAAGTGGGGCGGCAGCGGGTTTGGCGAACAGGTCATCGTCTATAACGGCACGGCCGGAATCAACGGGTTCGGCCTGTCCGTGGACGGTGCCGGCACCTATCGGATCCTGTGTGGCGCGGCCGGAGCGGCGGTTGCCACGACTGCCGCCCAGGCCGGCGATTGGCAGCATGTCGCGGCGACCCGGATCGACGGCACCTGGCATCTTTACCTGAACGGCAGGGAAGTCGGTCTCGGCAATCCCACGGTCGGGCTGACCGGGGCGGACGGCATGGTCGCCATCGGCTCGAACGACGGCGGCACCCAGGGCTTCCACGGCGAGATCGCCGAAACCCGGATCTGGGCGAAGGGGATGACCCAGGCCGATATCGTCGAGACCATGACCCATGCGCCGTCGGCAGCGGCGCCCGATCTGGCCGGCTATTGGCCGCTGGCCGATGGCCGGGGCATGAACCTGATCGGCATGGCCGCCATCGACGGCGCCGGCTGGGCCTCTCCCGGCGGCACCGGCCTTGGCCTTGCCGGCGTGACCTCGGTGCTGGATTTCGACGGGGTCAAGGATGCGGTGATGATCGGCGACGTCGCCGGTCTGGACGCCGCCGCCACCGTCGAAATGTGGGTCAAGCTGGACAGCCTGGGGGCGCCCCGGACTCTGGTTTCTCATAGCGGGCGCAGCTTCGACGTCATCGTCGATGCGGACGGTTTCGTCCATTTCGATACGCTGAACGGGTACCAGGTCTCGACCACGCTGGTCTCGGCGGCGGCTCTGGCAATCGGCCAGTGGTATCACATCGCCGCCGTCTATGATGGCGTCGGCGGGACCAAAAGCCTGTATGTCGATGGCGTTCCCTCGGCGACGGTGCCGGTATCCGGCTCGCTGCTCGATACCGCGAAGATGGTGTGGGCCGTCGGGGCAGAGATGACCGAGACCGGCCCCGCCGAGTTCCTTGATGGCCAGATGACCGACCTGCGGCTGTGGGACAAGGCGCTGTCCGCCGCCACCATCGCCGGTCAGAAGGACATCCGCCTGGCCGGCAGCGAGCCCGGTCTGCTGCGCTATTGGACGATGGACCAGGGGACCGGCACGGTTCTGGACAACGCCGCCGGCGATCTGGCCGAAGCCGGGCGCGCGACGTTGCTGGGCGGTGCGTCCTGGGCAAGCACCGGCGGAATGCTGGGCCTGTCCGACAGCGCCAGGGTGGCGTCGTTCGCCGGCGATGGCGACCGGGTCATGGGGGCGATTCCGGTAACGGTCGGCAGCTGCACCGTCGAGGCGTGGTTCCGCGCCCCGGCCGGCGACGCCGACATGGGCATCGTCGGATTGTACGACGTGGGGGGTGGCGACCGCGCCGCCCTGCGGCTGCTGGCCGACGGCAACCTGCAGGTCGTCGTCACCGATGCCGCCGGCAATTTCCGAAGCGTCAGCACCACCGGCCTGGTGGCCGACGACGGCGCCTGGCATCACGTCGCCTCGACCTACGACGCGGCAAGTCAGACGGTTGTCGTCTATGTGGACGGCGTGGCGCAGTCCCTGGGCGTTCCGACCGGATCGCTGGCGGCGGATGCGCTGATTTCCGGCCCGGTGGTCATCGGTGCCGATGCCGACGGCGACGCCGGGTTCATCGGCCAGATCACCGACGTGCGGGTATGGAATGTCGTGCGGACGGCGAGCGAGATCGCCGACAACAAGGACGTACGGCTGAGCGGCGACGAAGCCGGGCTGGTGTCGTACTTCAAGCTGAACGACGGCTTCGGCACCCAGGCCTGGGACAGCACCGATCCGTCGGACATGGCCGGCGACATGACGGCAGTGGGCGGCGTGACGTTCGGGGCGCCGACCGGGACGCTGGTCCTGGCCGATTCCGGCACGGTGGCCAAATTCGACGGAACCGACGACGTCCTGCGGTCGTCGCAGGTCGTCGGCTTCTCGTCCCACACCGTCGAGACCTGGGTGCGGACCCCGCCCGGCTATGCCGAAATGTGGGCCGGGCTGGTCTCGACCCGCAATTTCACCAATACCGGCAACTGGCTGCAGATGTCCGTCAGTTACAGCGGCAGTCTGATCGTCGAGGTTGCCGCGGATATCGGCACCTATGTCTGGTCCCCAAGTTCGGTGGCCATCAATGATGGCGCCTGGCACCACGTCGCCTATACCTATGACGCGGCGGGCCGCAGCGTCACCCTGTATGTCGACGGCGTGGCCGCCGGCACCGCGGCCAATGCCGCGCTGCCGGCGGCGCTGGAATTCGTCGGCGCGCTGCAGTTCGGCGTCAACCGTGACGATTACGCCTTCGCCGCTGTCGAGATGGCCGATGTGCGGGTGTGGGACACGGTCCGCACCGGGGCCGATATCGCCGCCGGCATGGACAACCGCCTGACCGGCTCGGAAGCCCATCTGGTGGGCTATTGGCCGCTGAATGACGGCAGCGATCTGGCCAACCAGGCCGACCTGACCGCGGAACATTACTCGCCGCCGGCCACCACGGTCCTGGTCACCGGCGAGGACGTGCCGCTGACCGGGGCGGTGGCCGCGCGCGACCCCGATGGCGATGCCCTGACCTATTCGCTGTCGTCGGCGCCGGCCCACGGCTCGCTGACGCTGAACGACGACGGCACCTTCCTGTATATGCCGCAATCCGGTTTTGTCGGCGCCGACAGCTTCACCCTTCAGGTCAGCGACGGCACTGCCGCCACGACCCGGGACTTCAGCGTCACCGTCCAAAGTGAAAGCCAGCCGGGAATCATCGGGGTGCGGGACGACGGCGGCCAGCTGAAGCTGGACGGCGTCGACGATTATGCGGTCGCAAGCGGCACCGTTTCCTTGTCCAACCAGTCGTTCAGCTGGGAATTCTGGTCCAGGCGCGATGCCGATACCGGCACCGACATGGTGCTGGGCCAGGGCGACGGCGGAACCGACGCCCTGCTGCATGTCGGCTATCGGGCCGGCGACGTCTTCACCTTCGCCTTCCTGGGCGACGATCTGAACTATGCCGTTTCCACCGGCACGGTCGGCCAGTGGATACACTGGGCCGGCACCTACGACGTCGCCACCAACACCCGCATCCTGTACATGAACGGCGCCGAGGTGGCGCGCGACATCGCCACCGGCGACTTCGCGGGCGGCGGCATGCTGCAGGTCGGCGCGGCCGGCGGCGGCAACCTGTTCTGCGGCGGCCTGGACAACATCCGCATCTGGAACGATGTCCGCACCGCCGCCGAGATCGCCGGGAATTACGACAAGACGATCTATGGCAGCGACGGTTCGCTGCTGGTCAACTACACCTTCGATTCCTACGACGGCACCACGATCGTCGATCACGCCAACCACGACAACGACCTGAATCTGGGAACCGGAAGCACCGTCCCGGTGGTGGTCGACCCGCCGGAGCGGGCGCTGGGCTTCGGTGCCGGCGGCCAGTATGTCAGCTCGGGCGGCACGGTCAGCGCGCAGACCGCCAACCTGACGCTGGAACTGTGGGCGCGGCGCGACGTCGACAGCGGCGCCAACCAGCTGATCGCCTCGTTCGGCACGCTCGACAACAACGGCTTCGCCCTGACGCTCGACGCCGCCGGCCACCCCCGGATTCTGATCCCGGGCCAGGCCCAGCTGATGGGGGCGGTCACGGTCAATTCCGGCGAGTGGCACCATTACGCGCTGGTGCGCAACAGCACGACCTGGAGCCTGTATGTCGACGGCACCGCCACCGGCCTGAGCGTGGCGGCAGGGCCTGGCGGCACGACCAGCTCGCCGTCGGGGACCGGCACGATGTATATCGGCGGCCACCCGACCCACCCGGACGACGTTTTCCTGGGTGTCGTCGGCGAAGTCCGGCTGTGGGACAAGGCGCTGAGTTCGGGACAGGTCAAGGCCGCCATGTCCGGCCCGCTGTCCGGCACGGAATCCGGGCTGGCCGGCTATTGGCGCCTGGACGGCACCACCGAGGATTATTCCGCCGGCAACCATGACGGCATCGTTGTCGGTGCGCCGGCCTATGTCGCCCAACCCGGGCCCGGCATCGTCGACGATCAGATCTGGGTGAACGAAGGCCGGCCCTTCAGCGGCCAACTGGCCGTCACGGGCGAGACGTCGGCGGCCTGGACCGCCGTTTCCGGCCAGGCCACCGCGCACGGCAGCGTCACCATCGCCGCCGACGGCAGCTTCACCTATGCGCCGACGGCGGGGTTCGCCGGCACCGACAGCTTCATCGCCGAGGTGACGGTGCAGGGGGTGACGGTGGCCCGGACCGTCACGGTCAATGTCGACGACAGCACCGTGCTGCAGGGCGTCAGCATCCCCGGCGGCGCCCTGGCCTTCGACGGCGGCGATTTCGCCGCGGCCAATCTGGCCGGCGGCACCATCACCAACCGCTTCTCGGTCGAAATGGCCTTTGCGGCGAAGTCGCTGGGCACGGTGCGCGACCTGTGGGGTCTGGCCGATGGCGCCGCCACCCCCACCGGCTTCAAGGCCTATATCGACGCCGCCGGCCAGCTGGTCGTCGCCTACAGCGACAATGCCGGCGGCGCCGGCATGCTGAATACCGGCCATACCGTCACCGCCGGCACCTGGACCAGTCTTTCGGTCAATTACGACCAGGGCAGCCTGACCGCCTATGTCAACGGCAACCGGGTGGCCGGGGCTTCGGGTGCCAATGTCTCCCTGGGGGCCTCTCCGCTGGGCTTCGTCATCGGCGGCAGCGGCGGCAGCGGCAATTTCGTCGGCGAGATCGACAATGTCCGCCTGTGGAGCGACATCCGCAGCGGCCAGGAAATCAGCGACAATTGGCGGCTGAAGAGCCCCGACGACGCCGACCACCTGATCGGCAACTGGACCTTCGACAGCGTCGCCGCCGGGTTCGCCGGTGCCGCCAATGCCGGTGGTCCGGCCCTGACCCTGGGGACGTCGGGCATGCCCGAGGCGTCGGCCCCCCTGTGGTTCAACCATGTCGGCCGCGGTCTTCGGCTGACCGCCGACGGGGCCTTCGCCGCCACCGCCACCGCCGCCAGCACCCGGACATCCGGCGTCACCCTGGAAACCTGGGCCTGCCAGAATGTCCGCGACGGCGGGATCCAGGTGATCGCCTATAACGGCGCCACCGGCGATCAGGGATACGGACTGGTCCTGGACCAGATCGGCCATCCGGCCGTCCTGGTCGGCGGCAAGGCGATGCTGGTGGCCGGCAATCTGACCATCGGGCTGGGGGAATGGCACCAGTATGCGGTGGTCAACGATCCGGTGAGCGGCTGGACCCTGTATGTCGACGGCAATGCCCAGCCTCTGACCGGGGCGGTGACGGTTGCCGCCAACGCCATCGTCTCGGGCGTCACCATGATCGGCGGCAATCCCCAGGCTCCCGGCGAAACCTTCCTGGGCGTGGTCGGCGACGTCCGGCTGTGGGACGTGGCCCGCACCGCCGAGCAGATCCGTTCCGCGGTCAACCAGACCGTCAATGCCGACGAACCGGGTCTGGTCGCCAACTGGCGCCTGGACGACGTCGCCGGCGCCGGCGCCGCCGATCTGGTCGGCGGTGCGGCTGCTGCGGTATCCGGGGCGGCGGCTGTGGTGTCGGTCAAGCCGGCGTCCTATGGCGACGGCATCACCCTGGCCGAGGATACCGCCTATCACGGCCGCGTCTTCGCCAGCGACGGCAACAACGATGCCCTGACCTATTCCATCGCCGTCCAGGCGGCGCACGGCACCGTCACCTTGTCGGCCGACGGCACCCTGCTCAGCTATACCCCCGATGCCGGCTGGTCGGGCACCGACAGCTTCACCGTCGCCGCGCGCGAAACCGCCGATCCCCTGGCGATTCCGGCGACCCGGATCATCAGCGTCACCGTCACCCCGGACAACGGACCGGACGCCATCGTCATTCCGGTGGGCACGGGGGCTTCGTGGTCCACCATGACCGGAGATCCGTCCGGGTCCGACACGGTGGTGACGGTGGCCGGCAGCCTGTCCTTGCCGGCCGGCGCAACGGTCGAAGCGGCGTCGGTGGCCGTCGCCGCCACCGGCGTTTTCGGTCTGGATGGCCGCCTGACGGTGGCCGACGGCATCAGTGTCGCCGCCGGCGGAATGCTGGCCGTGAACATGGGCGAAGTGACGGGGCTCGGCGTGCTGGACAATGCCGGCACCATTCAGGTGCAGGAATCCGGCTATGCCATCCTGGGGCTGGACACCGTCAACGCCGTGGGCGGAACCATTCGCCTGCGCCAGATCTGGGGCGGATACAATCCGCAGATGATGGTGCGGGCCGGCCTGACCAACCAGGGCACCATCGAGATGAGCGCCCAGATGGCCGGGCATTACACCTCGATGATGCTGGTCAACGGGTCGGTCCTGGTCAATGCCGCCAGCGGCGTCATCACCTCGGGCACCGCCGGCGACGCCAACATGATCGGCGGCAATTTCACCAATGCCGGCGGCACCCTGCAGGTGGCCGCCGGGTCGGCCCTGACGCTGTCCAACTATGGCGCCACCGTGGCGCTGGACAGCGGTGTCGTGGCGATCGGGGCCGGGGCATCCGTCAACGTCAACGGCGGTGCCGGCGGCATCGTCGCGTTGGGCGGGGCGGGTCTGACCCTGGCCGGGTCCGGCACCCTGGACCTGACCGGGACCCAGACGGTTCTGGTCGACGCCTCGAACGGCTTCACCCTGAAGGCGGCCAATACCGCCACCCTGGCGATGACCGGCGCCGTCACCGTCAATGGCGGCACCTTCACCAACCAAAACCGCCTGACCTTCAGCGACGCCAACGACGTGTTCAACGCCGCCGTGGTCAACACCGCCGCCGGCACCATCCGGCTGCACCAGAAGCAGGGCTGGCCGGTCGGCCCGGTCTTCAACGGCGGCATCGACAATGCCGGCCTGATCGAATTCTCGGCCGAACCGGGGGGCGCCGGTCCGATGACGCTGACCGTCGGAGGGGCGTCGGCCTTGAACAACACCGCCGGCGGCATCATCCACGCGGTGGCGGGGCAGGGCATCGGCGGGTTGTGGCAGATCGTCGGCGCCGTCCACAATGCCGGCGGCACCGTCGACATCGATTACGATCTGACCATCGACAACTCTGCCGGCGCCTTCACCCTGGACGGCGGCGTCATCGACGTTGCCGCCGGCAAGACCCTGACCATCGGCACGGCCGTGGGAAGCGGCACCATCCATCTGTCCGGCAGCGGTGTCGTCTGGGCCGGAGCCGGCGTCACCGCGCTGGCCGGGACCCAGTCGGTGGTGATCGGCGGCGGCGGCTATACCCATACGGCGGCCGGCGACAGCCTGCGGATGGACGGGGCGGTGACGGTCGGCGGCCAGACCTTCACCAATGCCGGGCGGCTGGTTCTGAAAACCGCAGACGACACGTTCCTGACCGATCTGGTCAACTCGGCCGGCGCCGTGCTGTCGGTGCAGGGGAGTTCCGGCCAGGTGACCAACGTCACCTTCGACGGGGCCGGAACCGATCTGGTCAACAACGGCGAACTGCTGCTGGCCGATGATTTCACCGATTCCTTCGGGGTCGGCCTCAGCCTGTCGGGCGGGGCCTCGCTGGTCAACAATGCCGGCGGCGCCGTCCGGGTGTCGGCCGGCGGCGACGGCGTTTCGGTGATCGGCGGCGCGGTGGTCAATCACGGCCGCTTCGACATCGACGGCGCCCTGCTGGTCGGGGCCGGATCGATGCTCAACGACGGCACCCTGGATCTGGGAGGCGGCGGGGTCCTGACCCTGGGCAACACCACCCTGACCAATGACGGCCTGGTCACCGGCAGCGGAACCATCGCCATGATGGGCGGCGGACAGTTCGTCAGCGCCGGCACCATCGATGCCGGCATCGTCGGCAGCGGGCAAAGCAACGTTCTGACCATCTCGGGCGACCTGCAGTTGGGGGCGTCGTCCAGCCTGCATGTCGACGTGACGGGGTCCGAGGCGGGCGAGGGCTGGAGCGCCGACCGGATCATGGTTTCGGGGGCCGCCGAACTGGCCGGCACGGTGGTGATGGACCTGGGCGGTTACGTGCCGCTGCCCGGCGAGCAGGTCACCATCATGACCTTCGGCAGTTATGCCGGCGCCTTCGAGCCCCAGGTTGTCCACAATCTGGGCGACGACTGGCAGGCGGTGCTTGGCTATAGCGAGACCGGCGTCACCGTGACCTTCGATCTGGTGGATGGCCAGATCTTCTGGGCCGGCGGTTCGCTGGCCGATGCCGCCAACTGGTCGGTCGGCATCCTGCCCACCGCCACCCAGACCGCGATGATCGGGCAGGTCGAGGCCACCCTGGCCGCCGGCGAAAGCCTGACCGTCGACGGATTGCGCCTGGATGGCAGCCTGACCGTCGACGGCGGCACCCTGACCCTGAACGGGGCGGGCATGACCGCATCGGGTTCGGTCCTGGCCCTGGCCGGCGGCGGAACGCTGACCGGCAGCGGCGACCTGACCGTGGCCGGTACCCTGTCGGTTGCCGGCGGCACCCTGGGGGGGACCGGCACCACCACGGTGGACGGCATGGCGCTGTTCGGCATGGTGGCCGGCGGGGTCTTCACCCTGGACCGCCGGCTGGAGATCGCCGGCAGCGGCGCCATCGGCGGCGGCACCGTGGCCGGTGCCGGGACCCTGGCGGTGGCGGACGGAGGGACGGTCCAGGCGGTGGCCGGCGATACCACCATCTCGGCCGGGCTGGATGTCGACGGCACCGTCCAGGTGTTCTCGGGTAGCGGGACCGCGCGCCTGACCGTCACCCACGCCTTCACCAACGACGGCACCATCGACCTGTCCGCCGACTTCAGCGGCAATGCCGCGACCCTGGCGGTGCGCGACGGGGTCTTCACCAATGCCGGCACGTTGTCGGCGCAGGGCGGCATCGATGCCCGCCACGTCCTGGACGCGACGATGGTCAATGCCGGCCTGCTGGCGGTACAGGGGACCACCCTGGAATTCGCCGGCGACGGTCTGACCAGCAGCGGCACCATCACCCTGGACGCCACCGCCTGGCTGGACGTCAACCGGGTGGGCGCGACCTTCGCCAGCACCGGCCAGATCGTCGGCGACGGTGCCCTGGACGTTCGCGGCGCCATCTTCACCAATGACGGCGTGCTGCGGCCGGATGCCGTCAACGGCTATGGCAGCCTGGATATCTGGGGCGATGTCCGGCTGGAGGCCCATTCGCGGATCGAACTGGCGATGGACGGCAGCAACTGGATGCACGACACCCTGGCCGTGCATGGCGACATCGTCCTGGGCGGCACGCTGGATCTGGCGGTGGATGGCTCGGCGATGGGCGGCGGCAGCCAGCCGGCGATGACCTGGACCCACGCCTCGGGCGCCTTCTCGGATATCGTCGGCCTGAACGATCCCGACCTGGGCGACTGGGTGCTGGATGTGAACTTCACCGCCACCGGCCTGAATGTCGGCCTGAAGGCGGTCACCGCCGCCGGGACCGGCGGCAACGATGTCCTGACCGGCACCATCGCCGCCGACGCGATGACCGGCGGCCAGGGCAACGATACCCTGTATGGCGGCGGCGGCGGCGACCTGCTGTTCGGTGAAGGCGGTGACGACACCATCGCCGTGTGCGACACCGACTTCCATTATTTGGATGGCGGCGACGGCACCGACACCCTGTCGTGGCGCGGCGGGCTGCTGGACCTGACCGGCATCCGCGACGACATCATCGAGCGGATCGAGACCCTGGACCTGGGGGCGGCCGATTCCGTGAAGCTGGCGGCCGCCGACGTGCTGGCCATGACCGCGGACACCAACGCCCTGACCAACACCGCCCACACCCTGGTGATCAACGCCGCCGCCGCTGGCGCGGTCGGCTTCGCCGACGGGGCCTGGAACAACCAGGGCACCCAGACCGTCAATGCCGACAGCTACACCGTTTATGCCAAGGACGGCGCCACGGTCTATGTGGAGAATGTGGCCTAGCCCGGGCGGCTCGCCTATAGTGCCCTTCATGCCCATCCGCCTGCTGCCCCCCACTCTGGTCAACCGCATCGCCGCCGGCGAGGTCGTCGAGCGCCCGGCCTCGGCGGTGAAGGAACTGGTGGAAAACAGCCTGGATGCCGGGGCCGCGCGCATCGACGTGGTGCTGGTGGAAGGCGGGCAGGCGCTGATCTCGGTCAGCGACGACGGCTGCGGCATGACCGCCGACGAATTGGTCATGGCGGTGGAACGCCATGCCACCAGCAAGCTGCCCGACGACGATCTGGTGCATATCCGCCATCTGGGATTCCGCGGCGAGGCGCTGCCGTCCATCGGTTCGGTGGCGCGGCTGACCCTGACCTCGCGCCGGCAGGGCGCCGGGCAGGGCTGGAGCCTGAGCGTCGAGGGCGGGGCCAAGGGCCAGCCGGTTCCCGCCGCCCATTCCGCCGGCACCCGCGTCGAGGTGCGCGACCTGTTCTACGCCACGCCGGCCCGGCTGAAATTCCTGAAGGCGGCCCGCACCGAACTGGGCCATGCCGTCGACATCGTCGAGCGGCTGGGCATGGCCCATCCGCGGGTGGCTTTCTCGCTGTCCGACGGGGCGCGCCAGGTGGTGCGGCTGGCGGTCCAGCCGGGCGATCCGGCCCAGGCCCTGCTGGCCCGTCTGGCGGCGGTGATCGGCCGCGATTTCGCCGACAACGCCGTGCCGGTCGATGCCGGGCGCGACGGCGTGCGGCTGACCGGCTGGGCCGGCCTGCCGACCTACAGCCGGGGGACGGCGGCGCATCAGTATCTGTTCGTCAACGGCCGTCCGGTGCGCGACCGCCTGGTGGTCGGCGCGGTGCGCGGCGCCTATCAGGACGTTCTGCCCCATGACCGTCATCCGGTGGTGGCGCTGTTCGTCGACCTGCCCCCCGATGCGGTGGACGTCAACGTCCACCCGGCCAAGGCCGAGGTCCGCTTCCGCGAGGCCGGGCTGGTGCGCGGCCTGATCGTGTCCGGACTGCGCCACGCCCTGGCCGCCGCCGGGCACCGGACCGCCTCGACCGTCGGCACGGCGGCGCTGGGGGCTTTGGCCGGGGGCGGGGGCATGCCGTGGCGCTCACCGTCCGCGCCCCAGGTCGCCGCCGCCATCCGCGCCCAGGCCCCGCCGGGACTGGGCGAGGCCATTCCCGGGTTCCATCTGCCGCCGGCGGCCCCCGCCGATCCCGCCGCCGCCGATCCCGCCGCCGTCGCCCCCGGCCGCGATTACCCGCTGGGGGCGGCCAAGGCTCAGTTGCACGACACCTATATCGTCGCGGAAACCTCGGCGGGTCTGGTCATCGTCGACCAGCACGCCGCCCACGAGCGGCTGGTGCTGGAACGGCTGCGGGCCGGGCTGGCGGCCGGCGGGGTCAGGAGCCAGGTCCTGCTGCTGCCCGAGGTGGTCGACCTGGGCGAGGCCGCCGCCGCCCGTGTCGCCGAGGCCGCCCCGGTTCTGGCCGAGCTGGGGCTGGTGGTCGAGGCGTTCGGCGGCGGCGCGGTGGTGGTGCGCGAGACGCCGGCCCTGCTGGGGGATTGCGACGTGCAGGGGCTGGTGCGCGACCTGGCCGACGACCTGGCCGAATGGGGCGAGGCGCTGAAGCTGAAGGAACGGCTGGTGGATATCTGCGCCACCATCGCCTGTCACGGTTCGGTGCGGGCCGGGCGGCGGCTGTCGGTGGCCGAGATGAACGCGCTGCTGCGCCAGATGGAGGAAACGCCGCTGTCGGGGCAATGCAACCACGGACGCCCGACCCATGTGGCGCTGGGGCTGGCCGATATCGAGAAGCTGTTCGGACGACGCTGATGCTGATCAATATTTACCTGGGCAATCACACCGCCTACGACTTCCTGCGCATGCAGGACATCCTGGCCCCCATCGCCGCCGGGCTGGTCGAGGCCGGGCACAGCGTCAAATACGATCTCAAGCGGTTCGCCCCGGCTCCGGCGATCAACCTTTTGGTCGAGTTCTTCCAGCCGGCCTTCGTGCAGGAATTGCGGGCCTTCAAGCAGGCCAGCGGCGAACGTCTGCGCTTCGGCATCCTGGGGACCGAGGACATGGAGGACGCTTCGGTGATGGCCAACCCGAAGCAGCCCTGGCGGCGGGCCAATTTCGAGGCGCTGCTGCCGCTGGCGGATTTCGCCTGGACCCTGCTGCCCAACCTCGACTGGTACGGCCGCTTCCTGCCCGAGGACAGGATCGGTTTTCTGCGCTACGGCCATTGCCGGTCCCTGCGCGAGCCGGCCCCGGTGGCGGCCAAGGACATCGATTGCCTGTTGTACGGCACGTCCGGCCCCTATCGCCAGCGGGTGGTCGATGCCCTGCGGGCGCGGGGACGCACGGTGTTCGTCAGCGAATGCGCCCTGCCGGATTATCTGCGCCGCGACGCCGTCGGCCGGTCGCGCCTGATCCTGGATCTGCGGCGCAACGAAGGGGTGCGCTTCTGCAGCCCCAGCCGCATCTGCTATGGCCTGCATTCGGGTACGGCGGTGGTGTCGGAACGGTTCGACGGCAGCGCGCTGGGCGAACTGTACGCCTATTGTCAAAGTCCGGAGCCGGCGGCCTTCGTCGATCACGTCGACGCCTTGCTGAACGGCGACACCGACGCCCTGGCCGCCGAGGCGCTGGAGCGTTTCGCCGCCCGGACCTCGATGCGGGCCAACCTTCAGGCGCTGATGCCGCGCTGAACGATGTCGCGCAACTGGCGGCCGTTGATGGGCTTATGCAGAACCTGCAGGCCGGATTCGGCGGCGTGGCGGACACGGTCCATCGAGGTGTCGCCGGTGATCAGCACGCCGGGAATGCCCGGGCCGAACGAGCGGCGCAGCAGAAACACCGCATCGGTGCCGGTATTGCCGTCCCCCAGACAGTAATCGGCGACCACGAAGTCGGGAACCTTGGCGGTCGCGGTCAGCTGCGACAGGGCCTCGCTGGCGGATGCGGCGGCGACGACGTCGTATCCCCAGCTTTCCAGCAGGGTCTGGTACCCGGCCAGAACGAACTCCTCATCCTCGATGACAACAATCAAAGATTGTTCTTTTGGTGCGAAACAAGCCACGGCAGAAGGCATCCCCATATGTCCTTCCCTAGATCCCTGCGCCATCATGCGACAGAATCCGCCACAAGGAAATCCTGCTGAGGACGTAGCCGGCCGGGGCTGGCGGCCAACAAAAGTCCAAGGGCGGTTCGGGCCGGTCTTGCGCTGGCGGCGATCATCGGATACCCCTTACCCTCCCTGTTTTCAAGACGATGGCTGTGGATTGATGCGTCTGATCCGGCATTGCGGCGAACTCACCCCCGATCTGTCCGGGGCGGTGGTGGCGCTTGGCAATTTCGACGGCGTGCACCGGGGCCACCAGGCGGTGATCCTGGAGGCCAGGCGCATCGCCGCCGGTCTGGGGGTGCCGCACGGGGTGATGACCTTCGAACCGCATCCGCGCACGGTCTTCAGCCCGGCCCAGCCGCCGTTCCGCCTGACGCCGTTCCGGGTCAAGGCCCGCCTGATCGAGGCCCTGGGCACCGACCTGCTGTTCCAGCAGCATTTCGACGCCGCCTTCGCCGGCCTGTCGGCGATGGAATTCATCGACGACATCCTGTGCCGTTGCCTGAACGTCCGCCATGTGGTGGTCGGCTACGACTATGTCTTCGGCAAGGGCCGCCAGGGCACCGTGGCGCTGTTGCAGAAAATGGCCGACGATGGCCGCTTCGGCTTCACCTCGGTGCCGCCGGCGGTGGCCCCGTCGGGCGAGACCTATTCCTCGACCGGCGTGCGCACCCATCTGGTGGAGGGCCGCCCGGCCGACGCCGCCCGTCTGCTGGGCCATTACTGGGAAATCGAAGGCCGTGTCGAGCATGGCGACGCCCGCGGCCGCACCATCGGCTTTCCCACCGCCAACCTGCATCTGGGCGAATACCAGCATCCGGCGCTGGGCGTCTATGCGGTGCGCGCCGGCATCGACAAGGGGGCGACCACGGTCTGGCACGACGGCGTCGCCAATTTCGGCCGCCGCCCCACCTTCGACAAGGCGGTCGAGGTGATGGAGGTCCACCTGCTGGACCATGCCGAGGACCTGTACGGCCGCCACCTGCGGGTCGCCCTGGTGGATTTCATCCGCCCCGAGCGCCGCTTCGCCGGTCTGGACGAACTGAAGGCCCAGATCGCCGCCGACGCCGGAACCGCCCGGGCCATGCTGGCCCGCCGTCATTTTCCCGAAAGCCCCGGCCCGCTGGTGCCGGTGGCCGAACCCTGAGCCCGGGTGCCGCATGAGCGTCGATACCAAAGCCACCGTTTTCCTGCCCAAGACCGACTTCCCGATGAAGGCCGGTCTGCCCGATCTGGAACCCAGGCTGCTGGACCGCTGGGAACGGATCGGCCTGTTCGCCCGCCAGCGCGCCGCCGGCCGCGGCCGCGAGCAGTTCATCCTGCATGACGGCCCGCCCTATGCGAACGGCCATCTGCATATCGGCCACGCCCTGAACAAGATCCTGAAGGACGTCATCTGCCGCACCCAATCCATGCTGGGCAAGGATTCCCACTATGTGCCGGGCTGGGATTGCCACGGCCTGCCCATCGAATGGAAGATCGAGGAAAAGTACCGCGACGCCGGGCAGGACAAGGATCAGGTGCCGGTGGTGCAGTTCCGCGAGGAATGCCGCCAGTTCGCCCGCTCGTGGATCGACATCCAGCGCGAGGAATTCAAGCGCCTGGGCGTCGCCGGCGACTGGGACCATCCCTACACCACCATGACCAACAAGGCCGAGGCCACCATCGCCCGCGAACTGGGCAAGGTGCTGCTGGACGGGTCCCTGTACAAGGGCGCCAAGCCGGTGATGTGGTCGGTGGTGGAAAAGACCGCCCTGGCCGAGGCCGAGGTCGAGTACCACGACCACACATCGACCACCATCTGGGTCAAGTTCCCGGTGGTCGAAGCCGGCCATCCGGCCCTGGAGGGGGCCAAGGTGGTGATCTGGACCACCACGCCGTGGACCATGCCCGGCAACCGGGCCATCGCCTATGGCCCCGGCTTCGACTATGTCGTCGTCGAGGTGGTCTCCGCCGAGGCCGGCAGCCTGGCCCAGCCCGGGGACCGGCTGGTGGTGCTGAAGGATCTGGCGGAACAGGTGGCCAAGGACGCCAGGTGCGGCTTCGCCGTGGTGGCCGCCGTCTCCGGCGCCGCCCTGGCCGGCACCATCTGCCATCATCCGCTGAAGCACCATCCCGCCGCCGGGGGCGGCTATGATTTCGCGGTGCCGCTGCTGGCCGGCGATTTCGTCACCACCGACACCGGCACCGGCTTCGTCCACATCGCCCCCGGCCACGGCGAGGACGACTGGCACCTGGGCAAGGCCAACGGCATCGCCGTGCCCGACACCGTGCAGCCGGACGGCACCTATTATCCCCATGTCGCCATTTTCGCCGGCCAAAGCGTTCTGGCCCAGGGAAAGAACGGCAAATATTACAGCCCGGTCGCCAAGCCGGTGATCGAGGCGATGACCGCCACCGGCTGCCTGCTGGCGCACGGCAAGGTCGAACATTCCTATCCGCATTCCTGGCGGTCCAAGGCGCCGCTGATCTTCCGCAACACGCCGCAATGGTTCGTGTCGATGGAAAGCACGGGCCTGCGCGCCAAGGCGCTGGCCGCCATCGACGACACCCGCTTCGTGCCGGCCCAGGGCAAGAACCGCATCGGCTCGATGATCGAAAGCCGGCCCGACTGGTGTCTGTCGCGTCAGCGCGCCTGGGGCGTGCCGATCACCGTCTTCGTCGACAGGAAGACCGGCCAGCCGCTGCGCGACGCCGCCGTCATGGACCGCATCGTCGACGCCTTCCTGGCCGAGGGCTCGGACGCCTGGTACACCAGCCGGCCGGAACGCTTCCTGGGGCCGGATCGCGACCCGGCCGATTATGAACAGGTCTTCGACATCCTGGACGTGTGGTTCGATTCCGGCTGCACCCACGCCTTCGTGCTGGAAGGCGACGAATGGCCCGATCTGACCTGGCCGGCGTCGCTGTACCTGGAAGGGTCGGACCAGCATCGCGGCTGGTTCCATTCCTCGCTGCTGGAATCCTGCGCCACCCGTGGCCGCGCCCCCTATGACGCCGTGCTGACCCACGGCTTCGTGCTGGACGAGGACGGCCGCAAGATGAGCAAGTCGCTGGGCAACGTCGTCAGCCCGCAGGACGTGGTCGGCAAGCAGGGCGGCGACATCCTGCGCCTGTGGGTGGTGGGATCGGATTATTCCGACGACCTGCGCATCGGCCCGGAAATCCTGAAGACCCAGGTCGACATCTATCGCCGGCTGCGCAACACCCTGCGCTATCTGCTGGGGGCGCTGGACGGCTTCACCGATGCCGAAAGGCTGCCGGCCGACCGGATGCCGCAGCTGGAACGCTGGGTTCTGCATCGCCTGACCGAACTCGATCGCGGCCTGAAGGCGGCCTGCGGCGGTTTCGAGTTCCACGGCTGGTTCAACGAACTGCACAATTTCTGCGCCGTCGACCTGTCGGCGTTCTATTTCGACATCCGCAAGGACGCGCTGTACTGCGACCTGCCCGGCTCCCTGCGCCGCCGTGCCGCCCGCACCGTCTTCGACATCCTGCTGGACACGCTGTGCAAGTGGCTGGCGCCCTTCACCTGCTTCACCGCGGAAGAGGCCTGGCTGGCCCGGCACCCGTCCGAGGACGGTTCGGTCCACCTGGAAACCTTTCCCGAGATTCCCGCCGCCTGGGCCGACGACGCCCTGGCCGCGAAGTGGGAGCGGGTCCGCGCCGTGCGCCGCGTCGTCACCGGGGCGCTGGAGGTGGAGCGCGCCGCCAAGCGCATCGGCTCCAGCCTGCAGGCCAGTCCGGTCCTGTATGTCGACGGGCCGCTGGCGGCGGCCATCGCCGACCTCGACATGGCCGAGCTGTGCATCACCTCGGGCCTGCGGGTCGTGGACGGCCCGGCCCCCGATGGCGCCTTCCGGCTGGCCGAGATCG
The DNA here is from genome assembly GCA_903941095.1 of uncultured Rhodospirillaceae bacterium. GTDB lineage: Bacteria > Pseudomonadota > Alphaproteobacteria > Rhodospirillales > Magnetospirillaceae > Magnetospirillum. Next base: position 29,820 of record CAJANN010000129.1, read on the forward strand.
ACGGCGTCGGGCTGGTGCCGGGCAACGCCGACGGCGACAAATGCGTCCGCTGCTGGAAGGTCCTGCCCGAGGTGACGGGCCATGCCGACGGCGTCTGCGGCCGCTGCGCCGACGCCATCCGGCCGGCGGCCGTCTGACATGCTGCGTCCCGGCCTGTCCCTTGCCGCCCTGATCGTGGTGCTGGACCAATTGTCCAAATACTGGATCGTCGAGCTGGTCATGCGCCCCGAGGGCGTGACCGGGACGCCGTTCTTCACCCCGTACCGGGTCGAACTGCTGCCGGTGTTCGATCTGGTGATGACCTGGAACCGCGGCGTGTCCTTCGGCATCTTCAACAATGCCGGCGACTGGAACGCCGTGCTGCTGTCGGCGCTGTCGCTGGTCATCTCGGCCGGTCTGGCGGCGTGGATGCGCAAGGCGGAAACCCGCTTCGTCGCCCTGGCCCTGGGGCTGGTGGTCGGCGGCGCGCTGGGCAATGTCGTCGACCGGGTCCGCTGGGGGGCGGTCGCCGATTTTCTGGACGTCCATGTCGGCGGCTATCACTGGCCCGCCTTCAACGTGGCGGATTCGGCCATTACCATCGGCGCCGTCCTGCTGGTATTGGATTCCTTGTTCGGGCGGCGGAACTCGGCTAAGAATTAGGGCCATGATGCGCACCACCATCCGCCTTCGCCGCCCCTTGGCCGTCATCGTTCCGATGGCGGCGCTGACCATCGCCCTGTCCGCCTGCTCGGACATGAAGCGCAGCATGGGGTTCGAGAAATCCGTGCCCGACGAATTCCAGGTCGTCGAGCGGGCGCCGCTGTCCATGCCGCCCGATTTCGCCCTGCGCCCGCCGGCCCCCGGCGCCACCCGTCCGCAGGAAGGCAATACCCGCGATCAGGCGCGTCAGGCCCTGCTGGGCAATGCCCGCCAGGTCACGCCGATCTCGACCCAGGGCCGCACCGGCGGCGACGTCGCCCTGCTGAAGAAGGCCGGGGCCGAAAACATCCAGCCCAACATCCGCGTGCTGGTGAACAAGGAAACCCAATCCATCGCCGAGGCCGACAAGTCGTTCACCGACAAGGTCGTCTTCTGGCGCAAGCCGGAAGGCCCGGGCTGGGGCGAGCAGCTGGACGCCGGCAAGGAAGCCCAGCGCCTGCGCGAGAACCAGGCCCTGGGCAAGACCGCCACCGATGGCGACACCCCGCGCATCGGCCGGCGCAAGAAGGGTATCCTGGAAGGCGTCTTCGACTGACCCGGACTTGCCGGCGCCGGTTGCGTGCCCCATATCCGGGGCTTGAGGGTATCAGCCGTTCCGGAGGAATGATGCGATTTCAGGCTTTCGCCCGCGCCGCCGCCTTGCTGGTGGCGGTGTTGCCGCTGCCGGTCCGGGCGGCCTTGTTCGATCCCACCACCTACGAGCTGGCCAACGGCATGCAGGTGGTGGTGGTGGAAAACCACCGGGCTCCCATCGTCAGTCACATGGTGTGGTACCGGGTCGGCGCCGCCGACGAACCGGCCGGCAAGTCCGGCATCGCCCACTTCCTGGAACATCTGATGTTCAAGGGCACGCCCGACGTCGCGCCGGGCGAGTTTTCCAAGCTGGTCGCCCGCAACGGCGGCCGCGACAACGCCTTCACCTCGTCGGACTATACCGCCTATTTCCAGAACATCGCCGCCGACCGGCTGGAACTGGTGATGTGGCTGGAATCCGACCGCATGCGCAACCTGACCCTGGACGAGGCCAATGTCCGCGCCGAGCTGAAGGTGGTGCAGGAGGAACGGCGTTCGCGCACCGACAACAACCCGTCGGCCCTGCTGCACGAGCGGATGGAAGCGGCGCTGTTCCTGAACCATCCCTATCGCCGTCCGGTGATCGGCTGGCCCGGCGAACTGGCCGGGCTGACCCGCGACGACGCCCTGGCCTTCTACGGCCGCTGGTACGCCCCCAACAACGCCATCCTGATCGTGGCCGGCGACGTCAGGCCGGACGAGGTCAAGGCCCTGGCCGACAAGTATTATGCCCCGCTGAAGCCCGAGACCCTGGTCCCGCGCGTGCGCGATGCCGAACCGCCCCAGGCCGGTGCCCGCCGGATCGAGCTGAAGGACGCCCGCGTCCGCCAGCCGTCGTGGAGCCGCCAGTACGTGGCCCCCGGCTACCGTTCGGCCGCCGACAAGGCCGAGCCCTATGCCCTGGAGGTCCTGGCCGAGATCCTGGGCGGCGGTTCCACCAGCCGCCTGTACCGTTCGCTGGTGGTGGAACAGAAACTGGCGGCCTCGGCCTCGGCCTGGTACGAACCCGGCGCCCTGGACTTCACCACCTTCGGCATCGGCGTCAGTCCGCAGCCGGGGGTGGCGATGGACCGGCTGGAGGCGGCGGCCGTCAAGGAAATCGCCCGCGTCGCCGCCCAGGGCGTCGGCGACGACGAAGTGGCGCGGGCGCGCCAGCGGCTGAAGGCCAGCGCCGCCTATGCCCGCGACAGCCTGCATACCGCCGCCCGGGTCCTGGGCGAGGCGCTGACCACCGGCCAGACCGTCGCCGACGTCGAGGCCTGGCCCGACCGCATCGCCGCCGTCACCCCCGCCGAAGTCTCGGCCGCGGCGGCCCGGATACTGAACGACCAGGCCTCGGTGACCGGCCTGCTGCTGCCCACCGCACAGGAGGCCCGCCGATGATCCGCCTGCTGCTGATCCTGTGTCTGGCCCTGGCGGCCATGCCCGCCGGCGCCGTCACCGTCGAGAAGGTGGTCAGCCCCGGCGGCGTCGAGGCCTGGCTGGTGCAGGACCACGCCAACCCCATCGTGGCCGTCGAGCTGTCGTTCGCCGGCGGCGCCGCCGTCGAGACCGTCGCGGGAACCGCCAGCATGATGGCCGCCCTGCTGGATGAAGGGGCCGGCCCCTACGATTCCCAGGCTTTCCAGGGCAAGCTGGAAGACCTGTCCATCACGCTGGCCTTCGACGCCGGCAAGGATTTCCTGCGCGGCCATGTCAAGACGTTGACCGAGAATCGCGACACCGCCTTCGACCTGCTGCGCCTGGCCCTGACCCAGGCCCGTTTCGACAAGGAGCCGGTGGCCCGCATCCGCGGCCAGATCCTGGCCGGGCTGGCCCGCGAACAGCAAAGTCCCGAGGCGGTGGCCGCCAAGGCATGGTACCGTCTGGCCTTCGGCGGGCATCCCTATGGCCGGCCGCTGCGCGGCGATCCCGACAGCGTCAAGGCGATCACCGCCGCCGAGCTGAAGGCCCATGCCCGCCTGTGGCTGTCGCGCCAGGATCTGGTCATCGGCGTATCCGGCGACATCACCCCGGCCGAGCTGGCGCCGCTGCTGGACCGTACCTTCGGGACCCTGCCGGCCCGTCATCCGGCCATCGCCGTGCCCGCCGCCGCCGCCGCCGCCGGCCGCACCGAAGTGGTGGTGCGCGACAATCCGCAAAGCATCGCCATGTTCGGCGCCGACGGCATCCGCCGCGACGATCCGGACTGGTGGCCGGCCTATGTGGTCAACTACATCCTGGGCGGCGGCGGCTTCTCGTCGCGGCTGACCGAAGAGGTGCGGGAAAAGCGCGGTCTGGCCTATTCGGTCTACAGCTATCTGATGCCGTTCGAACGGGGCGGCATCATCATCGGCGGCGTCGCCACCGAGAATGCCCGCATCGGACAATCGCTGGATCTGATCCGGGCCGAGTGGCGGCGCATGGCGCAGTCCGGTCCCGACGATGCCGAACTGCAGAACGCCAAGACCTATCTGACCGGGTCCTTCCCGCTGTCGCTGGATTCCACCGCCGCCATCGCCGGCCTGCTGGTGACCATGCAGGTGGACCGGCTGGGAATCGACTATCTGGAGCGCCGCAACGGCTTCATCGCCGCGGTCACGGCCGACGATACCCGGCGGGTGGCCCGGCGTCTGCTGGACGCCGACGGCCTGACCGTGGTGGTGGTCGGTCGTCCGGACGGAATGGTCACGCCCTGAACCCGGGCGGTCGCGCCGGGGCGCCGGCAGGCAGGGTGATCGCGTTTGGACGAGCGTAGCGAGGACTATGCCCGTTGAGATACCGTGTTGGCTCGTCAAGCGAGTTGGAACGGGCGCTGGGACTTTATGACGCCGTAGGCGATGACGAGAAGCTTTCTGGCGA
>CAJANN010000130.1 GCA_903941095.1 uncultured Rhodospirillaceae bacterium
CGCCCGCCGCCTGACCGAGGCCTGGGGCGGCGCCAGGATCTTCCTGAAGCGCGAGGACCTGAACCATACCGGCGCCCACAAGATCAACAACTGCATCGGCCAGATCCTGCTGGCCCGGCGCATGGGCAAGCAGCGCATCATCGCCGAGACCGGCGCCGGCCAGCACGGCGTGGCCACCGCCACCGTCTGCGCCCTGTTCGGCCTGCAGTGCGTCATCTACATGGGCGCCACCGACATCGAGCGGCAGGCTCCCAACGTCTATCGCATGAAGCTGCTGGGCGCCGAAGTGCGCCCCGTCACCTCGGGGGCGGCGACCCTGAAGGACGCCATGAACGACGCCCTGCGCGACTGGGTGACCAATGTCTCCGACACCTATTACCTGATCGGCACCGTCGCCGGCCCGCATCCCTTTCCGGCGATGGTCCGCGACTTCCAGTCGGTCATCGGCGACGAGGTGCGGGCTCAGATGCAGGCCCAGGAAGGCCGGCTGCCCGACAGCCTGGTCGCCTGCATCGGCGGCGGCTCCAACGCGATGGGGCTGTTCCACCCGTTCCTCGACGAACCGTCGGTCCGCACCATCGGCGTCGAGGCCGGCGGCCACGGCCTGGACAAGCTGCATGCCGCCTCGCTGACCGGCGGGCGTCCCGGGGTTCTGCACGGCAACCGCACCTACCTGCTGCAGAACGGGGACGGCCAGATTCAGGAAGCCCATTCCATTTCCGCCGGCCTGGACTATCCCGGCATCGGCCCGGAACATTCGTGGCTGCACGATACCGGCCGCGTCGAATATGTGTGGGTCACCGACGACGAGGCGCTGGCGGCGTTCCAGTCCGTCACCCGGGCCGAGGGCATCATCCCGGCGCTGGAATCCAGCCACGCCCTGGCCCATGCCGCCAAGATCGCCGGGTCGCTGCCCCAGGATCACCTGATGGTGGTCAACCTGTCGGGCCGCGGCGACAAGGATGTCAACACCGTGGCCCGCGCCCTGGGCGACGCCAACCTGGGGGGGCTGGTGTGATGAGCCGTCTGAGCCGCCGTCTGCAGGACCTTGCCGCCCGCAACCGGGCCGCCCTGGTCACCTATGTCATGGGATTCGATCCCGACCGCGCCACCAGCCAGGCCATTTTCGACGGTCTGCCGGCGGCCGGGGCCGACATCATCGAATTCGGCATGCCGTTCACCGACCCGATGGCCGACGGCCCGGCCATCCAGTTCGCCGCAGGCCGGGCGCTGGAAGCCGGCGGCAGCCTGAAGGGCACGCTGGAGATGGTGGCCGCCTTCCGCCGGACCGACGACGCCACGCCGGTGGTGCTGATGGGCTATTACAATCCCGTCTATGCCTGGGGACCGGAACAGTTCTGCGCCGACGCCGCCAGGGCCGGGGTCGACGGGCTGATCATCGTCGACCTGCCGCCCGAGGAGGCCGACGAATTGCTGCCCCATTGCCGGGCCAACGGCATCGACTTCATCTTCCTGACCACCCCCACCAGCGACGAGGCCCGTCTGCCGGTGATCGTCGGCCAGGCGTCCGGCTTCGTCTATTACGTCTCGATCGCCGGCATCACCGGAACGGCGTCGGCCAGCAATCAGGCCATCGGCGACGCCGTGGCCCGCATCCGCCGCCACACCAGCCTGCCGGTCTGCGTAGGCTTCGGCATCAAGACCGCCGGTCAGGCGGCCGACGTCGCCCGGATGGCCGATGGCGTGGTGGTCGGTTCGGCCATCGTCGCCGCCGCCGCCGATGCCGCCAAGGCCGGGGCCGACCCGGTCGAGGCGGCGCTGTCCCTGGTGCGCGGCCTGGCCGCCGGCGTGCGCGGGGCACGCGGCGCCTAGGGGCCGGTCACTGCAATGAATCACCTCGCCTGAGCGATGAGAAGGTATGTCTTCGATGAACTGGCTGACCAACTACGTCCGACCCAAGATCCAGGCTCTGGTCCGGCCGCGGGATGTGCCGGAAAACCTGTGGCACAAGTGCCCCGGCTGCGGTCACATGATCTTCCACCGCGATCTGGAAAAGGCGCTGAATGTCTGCGCCCATTGCGGCCACCATATGCGGCTGTCGGTGAAGAAGCGGCTGGAGATGCTGTTCGACGACGGACGCTACACCCGTATCGAGCTGCCCAAGGTGGCCGACGATCCGCTGAAGTTCCGCGACCAGAAGCGGTACAGCGACCGTCTGAAGGAAGCCCGCGCCAAGACCGCCGAGCATGACGCCATCGTGGTCGCGCATGGCCGGATGGGCGGGCTGAACGTGGTGGTGGCGGCCTTCAATTTCGAGTTCCAGGGCGGGTCGATGGGCGTCGCCGTGGGCGAGGGCATCGTCGCCGCCGCCGAACTGGCCGTGCTGCAGGATGCGCCGCTGATCGTCGTCCCGGCCTCGGGCGGGGCCCGCATGCAGGAAGGCATCCTGTCACTGATGCAGATGGCCCGCACCACCGTGGCGGTGGACAAGGTCAAGGAAAAGCGCCTGCCCTATATCGTGCTGCTGACCGACCCCACCACCGGCGGCGTGTCGGCCAGTTTCGCCATGCTGGGCGACATCGCCATCGCCGAGCCCGGCGCGGTGATCGGCTTTGCCGGCGCCCGCGTCATCGAGACCACCATCCGCGAGAAGCTGCCGGAAGGTTTCCAGCGGGCCGAATACCTGCTGGACAAGGGCATGGTCGACATGGTGGTGGCGCGCAAGGACCTGCGGGCGACCCTGGTGCGCGTGCTGTCGCTGCTGAAGAACCGTGCTCCGGCCGGCGATCTGGTGATGCTGCCGGTCGAGGCCGGCTCGCCCGAGGACGGCGCGCGGATGTCATGATCGACGCCGTCCTGGACCGCCTGACCCGGCTGCATCCCAAGGTCATCGACCTGTCGCTGGACCGGGTGCTGACCCTGCTGGAAAAGCTGGGGCACCCGCAATTGCGGATGCCGCCGGTCGTTCATGTGGCCGGGACCAACGGCAAGGGCTCGACGGTGGCCTGTCTCAGGGCCTTCGTCGAGGCGGCGGGGCTGCGCGCCCATGTCTATACCTCGCCGCATCTGGTGCGCTTCGCCGAACGCATCCGCGTCGCCGGGCGGCTGCTGCCCGATTCCGAACTGCTGGCCCTGCTGGAAGAGGTCGAGGCGGTCAATGACGGCGCCCCCATCACCTTCTTCGAAGTGACCACGGCGGCGGCCTTCCTGGCCTTCACCCGGGTGCCCGCCGACCTCACCATTCTGGAAACCGGCCTGGGCGGGCGGCTGGACGCCACCAACGTGGTGGAACGGCCGGCCCTGACCGTGCTGACCCCCATCGCGATGGATCACGAGCAGTTCCTGGGCGGGCGCATCGAATCCATCGCCGCCGAGAAGGCCGGCATCATGAAGCGCGGCGTCGCCTGCATCCTGGCCGACCAAAGCCGCAAGGTCGCCAAGGTGCTGGAAGCCCGGTCGCTGGAACTGGGGGTGCCGCTGATCCGCGAGGGCAAGGATTTCTTCCTGCGCGCCACCCCCGACGGCGGCAGCCATTACAAGGGGATCGGCGTGGAATGGACGCTGCCGTCGCCGGCTTTGGCCGGGGCGTTCCAGTTGCGCAACGCCGCCGTGGCCCTGGCCGCCGTCGAACGCCTGACCCGCCTGGAAAAGCCGCCGGTCCTGCCCGAGATTCCCGCCGCCGCCCTGGCCCTGGGCATGAAGACGGTAGAATGGCCGGCCCGCCTGCAGCGGCTGGTGCACGGGCCGCTGGTCGGGATGCTGCCCCCGGAATGGGAATTGTGGCTGGACGGCGGCCATAATCCCCATGCGGCGGAAGCCCTGGCCCGGCACAGCCGGTCCTGGCGCGACAAGGGGCTGCTGGGGCTGTTCGGCATGCTGTCGACCAAGGATGTGGACGGCTATCTGGAACCGCTGGCCGCCCGTTTCCACAGCCTGCGCACCGTCGCCATTCCCGGCGAGGAATCCAGCCTGTCGGCCGAGGATGCCGCCGCCGCCGCCACCCGTCATTTCTGCATGGATGCCCAACCGGCCCCGTCCGTCGCCGACGCCCTGGATTCGCTGATCGCCAGCCACCCCCAGGGACCGGCCCGGGTGCTGATCTGCGGATCGCTGTATCTGGCCGGCGCTGTCCTGGCCGAGAACGGCTGAGATCCCGCGCCCGCGCGGGGCGCGGCGGGCTTTACAGCGACGGCAGGATGTCGGCCAGGGTGATCAGGCCCAGGACGATGAAGATGGCCGCCGCCACGGAATGCACCAGCTTCAGCGGCAGCTTGCGGGCGGCCACCTCGCCCAGCAGGACGGCGGGCACGTTGGCCAGCATCATGCCCAGCGTGGTTCCCGCCGCCACCACCACCAGATCCAGGTAGCGTGCCGCCAGGGCGATGGTCGCCACCTGGGTCTTGTCGCCCATCTCCAGCAGGAAGAAGGCGACCACGGTGGCGCCGAACACCCCGAAATGCGAGCGGGCGGGGGCGTCATCCTCGTCGTCGACCGAATCGGGCACCAGCATCCACAGGCCCATCGCGATGAACGACCCCCCCAGGATCCAGCGCATGACGTCGGGGCCGACCCATTGGGCGACCAGGGCACCGACGGCGGCGGCAGCGGCATGGTTGGCGATGGTCGCCACGAAGATGCCCAGGATGATGGGGACCGGGCGGCGGAACTTCGCGGCCAGCAGCAGGGCCAGCAACTGGGTCTTGTCGCCGATTTCGGCGATGGCGACGATAGCGGTCGAAACGAAGAAGGCTTCCACGGGGCGGTGTCCTGGGCTGGTGCGCGGCGGACCATACTCCGGCACCGCCGTCGGCGGCAAGGCGGTTCACCGATGGTTAAGGGGTCGGCGCTAGACTGGAAAAGCTGTATTCTGCCTGTCCTGTTCCTGATCGGGGCGTTTCATGTCGGACATCAACCGCGTCGGGCCGCAAGGTTCGGGGCTCAATCTGGACTCGTTGCGCCAGTCCCTGGGGTTGGGGGCACCGGCCGCCGCCGGGCGGCCGGCGGCGGTGCGCGGCGGCCGGGTCGATCCGGGGGCCATCGGCGGCCCGCGCGGCAACCGCATCCTGCCTGCCGATTTCCCGCTGGACCAGCTCGACCGCCGGGCCGCGCGGGGCACTTACCTGGATATTCTGGTCTAGACGGACCGGCCCCGGTTGGTCACACTGGGGATATGCAGTTCCTGGGTCCCACATCCCGCATCATTCCCGAGGGCGACGACCGCGAACGCCTGGTCTGCGGCGATTGCGGCTTCGTGCTGTACGAAAATCCCAAGATCATCGTCGGCGCCGTCTGCACCTGGGAAGACCGCTATTTGCTGTGCCGCCGCGCCATCGCCCCGCGCATCGGTTTCTGGACCATGCCGGTCGGCTATATGGAACTGCAGGAAACCACGGAGCAGGGCGCCCTGCGCGAGGTGTGGGAAGAGGCCCGCGCCACCGCCCGGATCGACGGCCTGCTGGCGCTTTACTCGATCCCGGAAATCAGTCAGGTCCACATGATCTACCGGGCGCACATGAGTTCGCCCGATTGCGCCGCCGGCCCGGAAAGCCTTGAGGTCGGGCTGTTCGCCTGGGACGAGATCCCGTGGGACGAACTGGCCTATCCCAATGTCCGCTGGTCGCTGGAATACGAGCGCGAGATGAAGGGGTGCTCGGGCTTTCCTCCGCGTGGCCGGCCGGATCGTCCCGCGGCGACGCAGACGGTTGACAACCCGTCCCCGGGCGTGTTGATACGGCCCTAGTCGTCAACACCTGTGAAGGGCTTCCATGCGCACCGCGATTTTTGCCGCCGCTCTGCTGTCGGTTTCCTCTGCCGCTTTCGCCGATGACACCAAGCGGTTGCTGTCCGTCGGCGCGTGGGAGGCCTATACCTACAGCGACGCCGCCGGCAAGGTGTGCTATGCGGCGGCGCGGGCCGACCGCACCGTCGGCGGCGACCGGGAACGCCAGGGCACGGCGGTGGCCGTCAGCCACCGCCCGAAAAGCCACGGCGAGGTCAGCATCATGGCCCCCTACGGCCTGAAGAAGGACAGCGAGGCCGAACTGCAGATCGGCGGCATGAAGCATACCTTCCAGGCCAAGGGCACGGTGGCCTGGGCCAAGGATGCCAAGGCCGACCCGGCCATCGTCGCCGCGATGGGCAAGGGGCGGGAAGTGACGGTCAGAACCAGCCCGGCCAAGGGGGCGGCCATCACCGATTCCATCCCGCTGAAGGGCTTCGCCGAGGCCCTGGCCGCCATCGACAAGGCCTGCGGCGTCAAGCGGTAGCGGCAATCCGTTGATTTATCGGGCGGGAATGCTTATCTGTCGCCCTTATGGATGACACCGCCCCCAAAACCGACCTGATCGGCCTGTCGCGCCAGGCGCTGGTCGCCGAAATGGCCGCCATCGGCGAAAAGCCGTTCCGCGCCAAGCAATTGTGGCACTGGCTGTACAATCGCGGCGAAACCGACTTCGCCAGGATGACCTCGATCTCGAAGCCGATGCAGGCGGCGCTGGCCGAACGCTATGTCGTCGGCCGGCCGGCGGTCGAGCGCGACCTGATCTCCACCGACACCACCCGCAAATGGCTGCTGAAGTTTCCCGACGGCAACGAGGCGGAAACCGTCTATATCCCCGACGAGGGCGAGGCCCGCGGCGCGGTGTGCATCTCGTCCCAGGTCGGCTGCACCCTGACCTGCCGCTTCTGCCATACCGGCACCCAACTGCTGGTGCGCAACCTGACCGCCGCCGAGATCGTCGGACAGTTCCTGGTGGCCCGCGATTCCTATGGCGAATGGCCGACCCCCGACGACAGTACCCGCCTGCTGTCCAACATCGTCATGATGGGCATGGGCGAGCCGCTGTACAATTTCGACAATGTCGCCACCGCCCTGAAGATTCTGATGGACGGCGAGGGCGTGGGCATTTCCAGGCGGCGCATCACCCTGTCCACCTCGGGCGTGGTGCCGATGATGCAGCGGTGCGGCGAGGAACTGGGGGTCAACCTAGCCATCTCGCTGCACGCCGTCACCGACGACGTGCGGGACCGCATCATGCCGATCAACCGCAAATATCCGCTGAAAGAGCTGATCGCCGCCTGCCGCGCCTATCCCGGCGCGTCCAACGCCCGGCGCATCACCTTCGAATACATCATGCTGAAGGGCATCAACGATTCCGCCGCCGACGCCCGCCAGTTGCTGCGCCTGATCAAGGGGTTGCCGGCCAAGTTCAACCTGATCCCGTTCAATCCCTGGCCGGGCTCGGAGTTCGAATGCTCCGACCCGAGGACGGTCAAGGCTTTTTCCGACATTCTGCAGGATGCCGGCTATTCGGCGCCGATCCGCAAGTCCCGCGGCCAGGACATCATGGCCGCCTGCGGCCAGTTGCGTTCGGAAAGCCAGCGTCAACGCTGCTCGCGCCAGCAGGCTCGGCTGGCCGCCGGTATCGAAGACGACCCGCACCACGCCCCCGCCGGGTGAGGCG
>CAJANN010000131.1 GCA_903941095.1 uncultured Rhodospirillaceae bacterium
ATGCGCCGGGTCTGCGTATTCTGCGGCTCGTCGCTTGGCGCCCGCCCGGTTTACGCCGAAGCGGCGGCCACCTTGGGGCGGCTGATCGCCGAAAGCGGCCTGGGGCTGGTCTATGGCGGCGGCAATGTCGGCCTGATGGGAATTGCCGCCAATGCCGCGCTGGCGGCCGGGGGCGAAGTGATCGGGGTCATTCCCGAGGCGTTGATGCGCATGGAGGTCGGGCATGTCGACCTGACCGAACTGCACGTCGTGGCCTCCATGCATGAACGCAAGGCGCGGATGGCCGATTTCGCCGACGCCTTCATCGCCTTGCCCGGCGGCATCGGCACGATGGAGGAACTGTTCGAGGTCTGGACCTGGGGGCAACTGGGGCTGCACCCGAAACCCCTGGGATTTCTGGATGTCGCCGGATATTACGGCCATCTGCACACTTTTCTGGATCACATGGTCGCCGAAGGGTTCCTGCGCGAGCGCCATCGGGCGATGGTGGCGGTGGAATCCGACGCCGCCACTCTGCTGGCCCGCTTTCGCGCCTACCATCCCCCGGAAACCGTCCGCGTCATCGACCGAGACACCGCTTGACAGCCTTGCCGCCCGGCCCTATAAAGCCGGCCTCCCGACCGGGTGGGCCGCATGGTCCGGCGGACGGGTTTCCCTGGACGGCAGGGATGGCCGGCCCGCGGCTTTGGGCCGGAAAAGCAGATGGGCGCGTAGCTCAGCGGTAGAGCACACCCTTCACACGGGTGGGGTCACAGGTTCAATCCCTGTCGCGCCCACCATCTGCTTCCCCTTAAGTTTCCTTCCCTTGGATTGCCCCGCTCCCGGCAGGCGCAAAGCCTGTCCGATCAGGTCGGGACGTTCGTCCGGCGTGTCCGCGACAGCTGACGGAAATCGTGCATGGGGGCTTGCGCGATGGCGGCAATGTCCCTTTATTGGGAAACTGCAATCCCATCAAGGAGCCTACCCATGCCTATGGAAGCCGGTGTCATCGAAAAGATGATCAAGGAAGCCTATCCCGATGCCCGGGTGGTCATCGAGGACCTGCGCGGTGACGGCGACCATTATTCGGCTCTGGTGGTGTCTGCCGCTTTCGCCGGAAAAAGCCGGGTCCAGCAGCATCAGATGGTCTATGGCGCCCTGAAGGGCATGATGGGGGGCGACCTGCATGCCCTGGCCCTGCAGACGGCCACTCCGGACAAGGCTCCGGATTGGGCCAAGGGGTGATGCGGAAATCCGACTAAAGCGGTTGCATCGCCCCGGGGGCCGCCCTACATTCAGGCCAATCCAATTCTTAGTCAGCCGATAGGTTATCCCCATGAACAATCCGGTTTTTGAGCGTATCCAGCAGGACCTCAGCGAAAACGACATCGTGCTTTACATGAAGGGCACGCCGATGTTTCCGCAGTGCGGCTTTTCCGCCGCCGTGGTCCAGGTCCTGTCGGAACTGGGCGCCAAGTTCAAAGGCATCGACATTCTGGTCGATTCCTCGCTGCGCGAGGCGGTCAAGCAGTACACCAACTGGCCGACCCTGCCGCAGCTTTACGTCAAGGGCGAGTTCGTCGGCGGCTGCGACATCGTGCGCGAGATGTATGCCAACGGTGAATTGAAGGCCCTGCTGCAGGAAAAGGGTCTGCTGTAGACCTTCCTGCCCGGGGTTTCCGGCAAAAGCCACCCTGCGGGGTGGCTTTTTTGTTTGGATTACAGGCTTTTCCCGCCGGGGGTTGGCTCTTTCGGGCGGGGGGCTGGCCCATCCTTGGGGTGTTCCGCCGGACCGGACCGCGGGTCTAGCATGGGGCATGCTCACTTTCCGTGGGGGTCCGCCATGTCCAGCTGTCACGACTGCAAGGATTTTGTCCCCGTTGGTGTCGCCGTCCGGCAAGGGATGATCACGGCGTCCGAAGCCAACAAGGCCCGTAACGATATTCACGGCTTCAACGCCTTCTGCCGCTGCGAGGGGCTGGTCAACACCTGCCGCAAGGACGACGACGGCTGCGTCTGCTTCCTGTCGAGGGGACGGAACCTGCATTAGGAGCGTCGGGCGTCAAACCTGACGCACGACGCGATCTGCGGCCATTGAGGCCGCGGTCAAGGGCGCGGAGGCGCCCGCCCGGCGA
>CAJANN010000132.1 GCA_903941095.1 uncultured Rhodospirillaceae bacterium
CAGGCCCGCCTGGACGGCGAGGAGCGGGCATGAGGCGTCCGGTCTTCCTGCTGTCGGCGCTCAGTTTCGGCTATGCCTTTCTGTATGCCCCGATCGTGCTGCTGGTGGCGTGGTCGTTCAACGAATCCCGCGTCGCCAATGTCTGGGGCGGCTTTTCCGTCAAATGGTACGGCGAGCTGCTGCGCAACGAGCAGTTCCTGGAGGCGGCGTGGCTGTCCCTGCAGGTGGCGGCGACCAGCGCCACCGCCGCCCTGGCCCTGGGGACGCTGTCGGCCCTGGCGCTGGTGCGGTTCGGGCGCTTCCGCGGCCGCTGGCTGTTTTCCGGCCTGATCGCCGCGCCGCTGGTGATGCCCGAAGTGATCCTGGGGCTGGCGCTGCTGCTGCTGTTCGTGGCGCTGGAAGATTTGACCGGCTGGCCGGACGGGCGCGGTTTCGTCACCATCACCATCGCCCATACCACGGTCGGGCTGGCCTATGCCACGGTGGTGGTCCGCTCGCGGCTGGCGCAGATGGACCGCAGCCTGGAAGAGGCGGCGATGGACCTGGGGGCGCGGCCGGTCAAGGTGTTCCTGGTCGTCACCCTGCCGGTGATCGCGCCGGCCCTGGCGGCGGCGTGGCTGCTGGCCTTCACCCTGTCGCTGGACGATGTGGTGGTGGCGTCGTTCGTCACCGGGCCGGGAGCCTCGACCCTGCCCATCGAGGTGTTCGCCTCGGTCCGCCTGGGGGTGTCGCCGCAGGTCAACGCCCTGGGAACCCTGATCGTCGTGGCGGTGGCGGCGATCATCTTCACCGCCTGGCGGCTGGCCGGCCGCCGCAAGCCTTGAGGTTCGGGGCCTGAATCTGGCACAGTCGGCGGTATGACCAATGCCAATGCCACGGCCCGCGCCGCCCTGTCCTTCTCGTGCCTGGGCCATCTGTTCGCCCATGTCTTCGAGCCGATCTTCTATATCGTCGCCCTGGTGCTGCCGGGCGAGCTGGGCCTGCCCTACGAAGAGGTCCTGGCCCTGATCATCGCCGGAAAGCTGCTGTACGGATTGCTGGCTCCCGGCGCCGGCTGGCTGGGCGACCGCTGGAGCACGGTGGGAATGATGGCGGTGTTCTTCCTGGGGCTGGGAACATCGGCGGTGGCCGTCGGCTTCGCCCAGGGGCCGGTGGCCATCGCCGTCACCCTGGCCCTGGTCGGGCTGTTCGGATCGATCTATCACCCGGTCGGCATCGCCTGGCTGCTGCGCAACGCCGTCGACAAGGGCAAGGCCATCGGCCTGAACGGAGTGTTCGGCGGCATCGGGCCGGCGGCGGCCGGCTTGCTGGCCGGCTTGCTGGTCGAAACCGCCGGCTGGCGGGTGGCCTTCATCCTGCCCGGCCTGCTGGTCCTGGCCACCGGCGCGGCTTTTCTGCTGTTCCTGGCCAAGGGCTGGGTGGTGGAAACCAAGGCCGACCGTGTGCCGGTGGCGGCAGCCAGCCGCGGCGACACCGTGCGGGCCGGCATCGTGCTGAGCGTCACCATGCTGTGTGCCGGGCTGATCTATCAGGCCACCCAGCCGGCCTTGCCCAAGCTGTTTTCAGAGCGGCTGGGCGATGGCGCCGGGGTGGGCGACGCCGCCCTGGCGGTGACGATGGTCTATCTGGTCGCCGGCCTGACCCAGGTGGTGGCCGGCCATCTGGCCGACCGCTATTCGCCCAAGCTGATCTATGTGCTGTCCTATGTGGCGCAGGGGCCGCTGCTGGTGGCCCTGGCCTGGGGAGCCGGGCTGCCGCTGGTGATGGTGGCGATGCTGGCGGTGGCGCTGAACATGGCCGGCATCCCGGCGGAAAATCTGCTGCTGGCCCGTTACACCCCGGCCAAGTGGCGCGGCACCGCCTTTGGGCTGAAATTCGTGCTGTCCTTCGGGGTTTCCGGACTGGGGGTGCCGCTGGTGTCGCTGATGCGCGGACTGACCGGCGGGTTCGAGGCGCTGTTCTTCCTGCTGGCGGGATCGGCCGTGGTGGTGGCGGCGGCGGCGACCCTGCTGCCCCGCGAACGGCCCGCGGCACTTTCCGAGGCGGCGGCGGAATAGTCCGCTCAGCTGGTCTTTGCGGCGGGCAGGGCGGCGCGGACCAGGCTTTTCAGCTTGGCCAGGGCCGACGCTTCGATCTGACGGACCCGTTCGCGGCTGATGTTGTAACGCTGGGCCAGATCCTCCAGGCGCAGCGGGGTGTCGCGCAGGGTCCGATGGGTGACGATGTCCTGCTCGCGTTCGCTCAGATGTCCCCAGGCCTGCTTCAGCAATTCGCGGCGATACATCAGTTCCTGACGTTCGCCCAGGACTTCTTCCGCCGACGGGCGGTCGTCGGCCAGCAATTCGCCGAAGGGGACGCCGTTCTCGGTCACGGGGGCATCCAAAGAGCGCGGCGCCTGCCCCAGCAGGCGCTCCATCTCCGTGACCCGCTCGGGCCGCACGCCCAGGTCGGCGGCGACCCTGGCGGTCTCGTCCGCGCTCAGGGCGCTGCCCGACGGGCCGGTCAGCCGGGCTTTCAGGCTGCGCAGCTTGAAGAACAGCTTCTTGCGTTCGGCGGACAGCCCGAAGGTGACCGGGGTCGAAAATCTCAGGACATGCTCGAACATGGCGGCGCGCACCCACCACTGGGCATAGGTGGAAAAGCGCAGGCCCCGCTCGGGCTCGAAGCCTTCCAGGGCGCGGACCAGACCCAGGTTGCCCTCGGCGATCAGGTCGGCGGCGGCCAGACCGTACCCCTTGAATTGCCCGGCGGTCTTGGCCACCAGACGCAGATGGGCGTGCAGCAGGCGGGCGCGGGCGGTCTCGTCGCCATTGTCGCGCCAGCGGGCGATCAGGGCGCTTTCTTCCTCGGCGCTCAGCATCGGGGTTTCGCGCAAGGTGCGGAAGAAGGCGGCAGCGGGATCTGCAGGCGAACGCGGGATGGACATCAAGGGTCTCCGAACAGGCGGTTGTCCTTGCCTCTACGATCGACGATCTCCAATGATAACTCCAATTGATATAATTTGTCGATTTAATAGGAAAATGTTATCAATGCCGGCATGATTTCGCTGAGACAATTGCAGTGCCTGGTCGCTCTGGCCGATACCCTGCACTTCCGCCGTGCCGCCGAACGGGTCGGCTTGTCGCAACCGGCCCTGTCGGCGCAGATCGCCCAGCTGGAAGACCGGCTGGGGGTGCTGCTGGTGGAACGGACCCGGCGCAGCGTGCTGATGAACCCGGTGGGGCGGGACGTGGCGGCACGGGCACGGGCCATCCTGCGCGATGTCGCCGACCTTGAGGAATCGGTCCGCCGGGCGGGCGAGCCTTTGTCCGGAACGCTGCGCATGGGGGTGCTGCGCACGCTGGGGCCTTATCTGCTGCCGCATATCCTGCCGGTGCTGCGCAACCGCCATCCGCAGCTGAAACTGTACCTGCGCGAGGAGCCGGGGCAACGGCTGCTGGCGGAACTGCGCCAGGGGGAACTTGACCTGCTGCTGGTTGCCGCGGTTCCTGCCGACGACGATCACCTGACGGTGGTGCCGCTGTTCGGCGAGCCGCTATGGGCGGCTTTGCCGCTGGATCATCCCCTGGTCGGGCCGGGGCCGCTGAGCGGCGGCGATCTGGCCGGCGAAAGCCTGATCCTGCTGGAGGAAGGCGACGGCATGCGCGAGCCGGCCCTGGATCTGTGCCGGCAGGCCGGCGCGGCCGAACATCCCGATTTTCGGGCCACCTCGCTGGATTCGTTGCGGCAGATGGTGGCCACCGGCCTGGGGGCCACCCTGCTGCCGGCCCTGTATGTCCGTGCCGAGGCCGCCGCCGACGACCAGATCGCGGTCCGGCCCCTGCATCCCGGTCCGCCGGTCCGCCCGATTCATCTGGTGTGGCGGCGGACCACGTCCCGTTCCGACGAATTCCGTCTGCTGGCCCGTCTGATCGTCGAGCATCTGCCCGACGTCGTGCAGAAATTGTGACCGGCTAGCCGGCGGGCAGCAGGTTGCGGTCGAACAGACTGATCAGATCCTCGCCCGAAACCGGCCGGCTGACCAGATAGCCCTGGATCTCATCGCAGCCCCGGGCCCGCAGGAAATCGGCCTGTCCGGCGGTTTCCACGCCTTCGGCGATGGCTCGCAGCTTAAGGTTGTGGGCCAGGTCGATGATGGTCGAGACGATTTCCGCCCCTTCGCCGTTTCCGTCCTCGCCGGAATCGATGTCGCTGACGAAAGAGCGGTCGATCTTCAGGGCATCGATGGGGATGCGCTTCAGGTAGGACAGCGACGAATAGCCGGTGCCGAAATCGTCGATCGAGATATGGACCCCCATCGTGCGCAGGACGCGCAGAACCTCGGAAACCTCGTCGACCCGCTGCATCAGCACCGATTCGGTGATCTCCAGTTCCAGATAGTGCGGGGCCAGCCCGCTTTCGTCCAGGGCCTGCGTCACCAGGGCGGGGATATCGTTTTCGCGGAACTGCAGGGTCGAGACGTTGACGGCGACGCGGACCGGCGGCAGCCCCAGATCGTGCCAGCTTTTGCACTGACGGCAGGCGGTCTTCAGCGCCCAGGCGCCGACTTCGGAAATCAGCCCCATGTTTTCCGCCAGGGGGATGAAATCGACCGGCGAGACCATGCCCAGTTCGGGGTGGCGCCAGCGGGCCAGGGCCTCGACCCCGGACAGCCGTCCGGAAATCATGTCGACCTTGCCCTGGTAGACCAGGGTGAATTCCTCCCGGGTCAGGGCATGGCGCAAGGCCGCCTCCATCGCCAGCCGCTCGAACGAGCGGGCATTCATCGCCGGGGTGTAAAGCTGAAACGAGTTGCGGCCCAGATCCTTGGCCCGGTACATGGCGGTGTCGGCGTTCTTGATCAGGGTTTCCGCCGTGCCGCCATCGTCGGGAAAAACCGCGATGCCCACCGAGGTGGTCACGTAAAGTTCGTGGTCGTTGATCTGGAAGGGCTGCTTGACCTGGGCGATGATCCGCTCGGCCAGTTTGGCGGCGTCTTCCGCCTGGTCGATCTCGGGCAGCAGCACCACGAACTCGTCGCCGCCCAGGCGGGCGACGGTGTCGCCCTCGCGCACGCAATGGCCCAGACGGCGGGCCGTTTCGATCAGGACATTGTCGCCGACGCCGTGCCCCAGGGAATCGTTGATCCGCTTGAACAGGTCCAGATCCAGAAACATGATCGCCAGACGGCTCTCGTGACGATGGGCGTGGGCGATGGCCACCTGCAGGCGGTCGGTGAACAGCCGCCGGTTGGGCAGGCCGGTCAGCACGTCGAAATAAGCCAGGTTCTTGATGCGCTCTTCGGTGCGCTTGCGTTCGGTGATGTCGGAAAAGACGGCGGCATACTGGGTGACCTGGCCGCCGCCGTCGCGGATGGCGTTGATGGTCAGCCATTCCGGATAGATTTCCCCGGATTTGCGGCGGTTCCACACTTCGCCCTGCCAGACGTCGTGTTCCGCCAGATCCTGCCACATGCGCTGATAGAAGGCCTGATCGTGGCGGCCGGACTTCAGCAGCCGCGGATTTTTTCCCACCACTTCCTCGAAGCCGTATCCGGTCAGCTGGGTGAAGGACGGGTTGACGAACTCGATCTGCCCCTGCGGATTGCAGATGATGATGCCGTCCAGCGAGGCGTCGATCACCTTGCGGGCCAGGTGCAGGTCGCGGCGCGACTGCATCAGGGCCTCGTCGCGCTCGCGCAGGGCCTCGTCCAGGCGCTGGACATATTCGTACTGCAGGGCGGCAAGGATATCCGAGAAGGACAGCAGCCCCACCACCCGGCCATCGTCGGCGGTGACGGCCAGATGGCGGATATGGCGCTCTTCCAGCATGTTGCGCGCGGCCAGCAGGCTGTCGTCTTCGCGCATGCTGACCAGCGGCCGGCTGGCGATGGCCGAAATGTCGGGGGGCAGGGACCCGCCTTGGGCGATCACCCGGACGATGTCGCGCTCGGTGATGATGCCCGGAGCGTCGCCGTATTCGCCGACCACCAGGGCGGCGTCGACGCGGGCGGCCCGCATTCTGGCGACGGCCCCGGCCAGGGACGTCGAATCGGTCAGCGATACCATCGGCTTGGTGATGGCGGCGCGCACCGGGCGCAGAACCAGGAAATGTTCGACGCCGTGGCGCAGGATGACGTCGCTTTGGCTGACGATGCCGACCGGATGCCCGGCATCGTCGACGACGACGAAATGGCGCACCCCTTCCATCTGGAAGCGCAGCCCGGCATCGCCGATTCCGGTCTGGTCGTGGATGGTCTTGATCGGCTGGCTCATCACCGCGGCGATCGGGCGGGACAGCGCCTCGGGATCGGTGAAGTCGATGGACAGGGCGTCGCGTTCGGTCCAGATGCCGACCGGGCCGCCATTTTCCACTACCACGATGGAAGAACAACGGGATTGCGCCATCAGGCGCGCCGCTTCGACGATCGTCGCTGCCGGGGCACAGGCCAGAATTTCCTTGTTGGCGATCCGCCCGATGGTCTGTCCCGTCGACACCGGCTTTCTTCCCGATAGATATGGTTGCCCCGCATGTTCCAGTGTCGTCTGCTTTGTTTGGCCGCGCAACTGCCCGATTGTATCGGGTCTGTGGTCGCGGGGTGGTGGAAGTCGGACAACAGGCGTAAGCTGTCGGGCCGCAGGTGACGACGAAAGCGATGATGCCATGAGCGATTCCGAGACCGGCCACACTGCCAAGGGCTACCGCGACCTGAGCGACGAGATGCGGCAGGAGTTCCTGGACGAAGCCGTCGAGCTTTTGCAGGGGCTGGACGTCCTGCTGGATTCGTCCCGCAACGGCCGGAGCAGCGGAGCCGACGTGGTGGCCGAATTCCGCCGCGTCGCCCTGCGCCTGAAGGGGCAGGCCGCGAATTTCGGATTGCGGCCTTTGGCGACGGTGGCCATCCGGCTGGACGATTACCTGCTGCAGGCGCCCAAGGACTTGCCGCCGCGGGTGTGGGACGACCTGCAGAAGTTTCAGGACGTGCTGCTGGCCCTGGCCGAAGGGCGGGTGGCGACCGACACCGCCACCGCCGTGCTGGTCCGGCAATTGCCGGTGCGGCTGGGGTTCGACGTCAGGGATGTCGAGATCCGCGACATCGAGGTCATGCTGGTGATGCCGCCGGGGGCGCAGACCCGGTTCGTCGAGCGCGAGATGCAGCAATGCGGCTATCGCGTCAGCGTGGTTCCCGACACCATCGACGCCTTTTCCCTGGCGGTGCAGACCAAGCCCGACCTGATCGTGGTGTCGGCCATGATGCCGCATCTGGACGGCATCGACCTGGCCATCGGTCTGGTTTCGATGCCGGCGACCCGCAACATTCCCATCGCCGTCATCACGTCGCTGGATCAGGGCGACGACCGTCTGGCGCTGCTGCCGGCCAAGGTTCCGGTCCTGCACAAGGGGCCAAGCTTCGGCGACGACTTGTTCAAGGCGCTGGACAACCTGTTCCTGATCTAGCGCCCCGCCCCGAACGGTCGCATCGAGCCGCGAACTTCGGAATTGCCATGCCGGCTAGGCGCCGGGCTCGCCCCAGCGGTGCAATTCGCCGCTGTCCAGGCCGAACAGGTCCAGGACCCGGCCGACGGTGTGGGCGACCATGTCGTCCAGGGTCTGGGGCCGGGCATAGAAGGCCGGCACCGGCGGCGCGATGATCGCCCCCATCTCGGACAGGGCCAGCATGGTGCGCAGGTGGCCGGAATGCAGCGGCGTCTCGCGCACCAGCAGGACCAGCCGGCGGCGTTCCTTCAAGGTGACGTCGGCCGCCCGCGTCAGCAGCGAGGTGGTCATGCCGGTGGCGATCTCGCTCATGGTGCGGATCGAGCACGGGGCGACCACCATGCCCAGGGTGCGGAACGAGCCCGAGGCCGGGGCGCCGCCGATATCCTCGGGGCGATAGGAATGGTCGGCCAGGGCGCGGACGTCGGCCGGCTTCAGGCTGCTTTCGTGGGCCAGGGTGACTTCCGCGGCCCGGCTGAGCGCCAGATGGGTCTCGATATCCAGGCGCCGCAGGGTCTCCAGCAGGCGGATGCCGTAGACCACTCCCGAGGCGCCGCTGATGCCGACCACCAGCCGGTTCCGTGTCGATTCCATGATCTTTTCTCCCGCTGTGCCCTGTTCGTAACGAATCAAGGTTGATTCAAAAACGTGGTTCAGGCATAAAGCGCGATTTTTTCGCTGACAGGGTGGCCGGGTCCATCATATGCTGACCGCCTCACTCATCGTGATGGGAGGATAGTAATGAGCCTTCAGGACCGGATCGAGTCTTTGAGAGTCAAGCACGCCGCGCTTGACACCGCCATCGTAACGGAAACCCAGCGCCCCCTTCCCGATAACACGGCCATCGCCGACCTGAAACGCCAGAAATTGCGGATCAAGGAAGAGCTGGCGCGGGCCGGTTCCTCCACGCATTAGGTCATCGGGCGCCGGACTTGGCGTCGGGCGCCCTGACCTTGCCCCAAAAGCGGCGGCCGCCGGTCAAGTGATCGGCGGCCGTTTCCGTTCCGGCAACAAAATTTCGTATTGATGCGCCGATCCGGGGATTCCCGCTTCGATCCTGTGGGAAACCGCAATTGGACCTTTGCATTAATTACGCCGTCTGTGCGATGCTACCCCCCTCGAAAGGGGGGGAGAACCCCCAGGGAAAAGTCGCAAAGCAGAGGAAGCGTCGAAGCATGACCAACGCATACCAGCAGGCTTACGAACGTTCGTTGCAGGATCCCGAGGGTTTCTGGGCCGATGCCGCCAAGGACATCCATTGGATCAAGCCCTGGACCAAGGTTCTGGATGATTCGCGCAAGCCGTTCTACCGCTGGTTCGCCGGGGGCGAGGTCAACACCTGCTACAACGCCGTCGACCGCCATGTCGAGGCGGGCCGCGGCGCCCAGGCCGCCATCATCTATGACAGCCCGGTCACCGGCACCGTCGCCACCACCACCTATGCCGAACTGAAGGATCAGGTGTCGCGCTTCGCCGGCGTGCTGCGCGACCTGGGGGTCGGCAAGGGCGACCGCGTCATCGTCTACATGCCGATGGTGCCGGAAGCGGTGGTCGCCATGCTGGCCTGCGCCCGTCTGGGCGCGGTGCATTCGGTGGTGTTCGGCGGTTTCGCCTCGAACGAGCTGGCCACCCGCATCAACGACGCCCAGCCCAAGGTGATGGTGTCGGCCTCGTGCGGCATCGAAACCAACCGCGTCATTCCCTACAAGCCGCTGCTGGACCATGCCATCGAACTGGCCGACCACAAGCCGGCCCATTGCGTCATCCTGCAGCGCCCGCAGGTCGCCGCCGAGCTGATCGCCGGCCGCGACGTCGACTGGACCCAGGCCGCCGCCAAGGCCGCCCCGGCGGAATGCGTGGCCGTCGCCGCCACCGATCCGCTGTACATCCTTTACACCTCGGGCACCACCGGCCAGCCCAAGGGCGTGGTGCGCGACAACGGCGGCCACATGGTGGCCCTGAAGTGGAGCATGAAGGCCGTCTACAACATCGAGCCGGGCCAGGTGTTCTGGGCCGCCTCGGACGTGGGCTGGGTCGTCGGCCATTCCTACATCTGCTACGCGCCGCTGCTGCACGGCGCCACCACCATCGTCTATGAAGGCAAGCCGGTCGGCACGCCCGACGCCGGCGCCTTCTGGCGGGTGATCAGCCAGCACAAGGTGACCGCCCTGTTCACCGCGCCGACCGCCTTCCGCGCCATCAAGCGCGAGGACCCCGACGCCCTGCTGCTGAAGAAGTACGACATGGGCTGCCTGAAGGCGCTGTTCCTGGCCGGTGAACGCTCGGACCCCGACACCATCAAGTGGGCGCAGTCCAACCTGAAGGTTCCGGTCGTCGACCATTGGTGGCAGACCGAAACCGGCTGGGCCATCGCCGCCAACTGCCTGGGCCTGCATGAGTTCCCGGTCAAGCCGGGCTCGCCGACCAAGGCCGCGCCGGGCTGGGACCTGCAGGTTCTGGACGAGGGGCACCAGCAGTGCAAGCCCGGCCAGACCGGCTCGCTGGTGGTCAAGCTGCCGCTGCCGCCCGGTACCTTCTATACCCTGTGGAACGCCGAACAGCGGTTCTTCGACAGCTATCTGGCCGAGTTCCCCGGCTACTACAAGACCGCCGACGCCGGCATGATCGACGAAGACGGCTATGCCTATGTCATGAGCCGCACCGACGACATCATCAACGTCGCCGGCCATCGTCTGTCCACCGGACAGATGGAGGAAGTGCTGGCCAGCCATCCCGACGTCGCCGAATGTGCGGTGATCGGCGTGGCCGATCAGCTGAAGGGGCAGTTGCCGCTGGGCTTCATCTGCCTGAAGGCCGGCGTCACCAAGTCGGACGACCAGATCCTCAAGGAAGTGGTGGCCCTGGTGCGCGAGACCATCGGCCCGGTGGCGGCCTTCAAGAGCTGTACCGTGGTCAAGCGCCTGCCCAAGACCCGCTCGGGCAAGATCCTGCGCGGCACCATGCAGAAGATCGCCGACAACCAGGACTACAAGATGCCGGCGACCATCGACGATCCGTCCATCCTGGAGGAGATCGACGAATCGCTGCAGGGCATCGGCTATTCCAAGGCGCGCAAGGAAGGCGCCGAATAAGGCTTCCCCCACCGGGGAGAGAAAGCGCAGGGGCGCCCCGTCGTGGGCGCCCCTTTCCGTTTCCCTTCAGCCCAACGGGCCGCCGGTCCAGCGCCGGCTCAGCCCCCAGGCCGCCAGGGCCGAAAGCAGGCTCAGCCCGGACATCGCCAGGAAGGCGCCACCGCCCAGTCCCTCGTACAGACGCCCGGAAATCAGGCTCATCAGGCCGGGTGCGGCTCCGGCGGCGATTCCGGCAAAGATTCCCTGGGTGCGGGCCGACAGGGTCGGCGGGACGGCGCGCAGCAGAAAATGCATCGCCCCCAGGTGGCCGCAGCCGAAGGTCGCCGCGTGCAGGATCTGTGCGGCCACCAGGGCCGGCAGGGCGGTGGTGGTGCCCAGGACCAGCCAGCGCAGCACCCCGGCCGCCGCCGCCAGCAGCAGCAGCCGGGACGGCCCCAGCCGGGCCACCACCGTGCCGGAAAAAGCGAACAGCACGATTTCCGCCATCACCCCTTGCGACCATAGCAGGCCGATGACGTCGTCGCCGATGCCGGCGGCCTTCCAGTGGATGGTGGAAAAACCGTAATAGACGGTGTGCGAAGCCTGATTCAGACTGGCGGCGGCCAGGAACAGCAGAAACGCCGCCGATCCCACCAGCGGCGTCAGGCGGGCCGGGGCCTGCCCCGGTATCGGCTGGACCCGCAGGTCGGGCAGGGTGGCGCAGGCCAGGGTGGTCAGGCCCAGGGCCGCCACCACCAGCCAGACCAGCAGGCCGGTCGGCTGGGCGGTCAGAACATGGCCGACCCCTACCGCGGCGGCGATGAAGGCCAGCGATCCCCACAGCCGCAGCCGGCCGTAATCCAGGCGATGTTTCTGGGCGGTGGTCAGGGCCAGGCTTTCGCCCACCGGCATGATCCCCGACCAGCAGCCGGTGGCCACCACGCTGACCGCCAGGATGGCCCAGAACCCATCGGTCAGGGAAAAGGCGGTCCAGCACAAGGTGGCGCCGGCGGCCAGCAGCACCATCGGCCGGCGGCGGTCGCCCCGTTTGTCCACCAGATGGCCGACCAGCGGGTTGATCAGCACCTTGGTGGCATAGATGACGGCGATGATCTGGCCGATCTCGGCCGGGGACAGCCCGCGATCCTTCAGCCACAGCGGCCAGAACGGCAATTGCGTGCCGACCCCGACGAACAGGGCGGTGTAATAGAAAGACAGTCGCAGCCCGGCGGCGGTTCTGGTCATGGGAACAGGCGGGACAGGGTCAACCCCCGCCGGGCCAGCGACCATGCGCATTCGTCGGAAGCCAGGAAGCGGTATTCCGCCTCGCGCTGGTCGGTCAGGCTGTCGGCGGCGCGCAAGGCGTCGTCGACGAAGCCGGGATGGACCATCATCAGGGTGCGCGGACCGGGGCGGTCGGTGAAACGCTGGAACAGCCGGGGAAAGGGAATGCGTCCGGAAAAATCGTAGACGCCGCGGAACGAGGCGTTGTGCGGCACGCCTTCCACCTGCAGCCGGCGGCGGAAGCGCCGTCCCAGTTCGGCGATGATCAGGGCGCGGACCGGCGAGATGCCGCGGGCGACGATGGCGGCGCGGGAATCGGTGCAGGACCGCACCCAGCCGATCCCGTTCATGCGTCGCCGCCACAGATGCAGGGCGGCGTCGCCGATCACCGGCAATTGGTGGACATGGTGATGGCCGTCCAGGAAATCCGGAGCCCGGCCGAAGGCGGATTCGAACGAATCGTACTGGCGTTCCAGTTCGGCGGTGATTTCGTCGCGGTCCAGCCGGCCGGTCAGCGCCAGCTTCAGCAGCGTGCCCAGCGGCGGGAAGCGGCCGTCCGGGGCCAGACGCGGCATCGGCCCCAGGGGGTTCTGATCGGTCAGGGTCAGGTGGATGCCGATGTCGGCCTTGCCGTCCAGCGGTTTCAGCTGCCCGGCGGCCTCGGGCCAGAACGGGCTGCCGGTCATGCAGCCGGTGGCCTGCAGCCGGCCGGCGGCGATCAGGTCGCGGATGCCCCGGCTGACACCGGGCGCCAGCCCGTAATCATCGGCGCAAAGGGTGATGGCGGCGGGATGGGTCATGGGATCTTTCTTTCCAGGCGCGCGTTGACCGGCGCGGCGCTATTGTTCACACTTCCGCTGCAGTTTCCAAGCGCCGCCAGACAAGGGGCCATCATGTCCGAGTCCAATCCTGTTCCCGCCCGCCCGGTTTTATCGCTGGTGGTGCCGATGTTCAACGAATCGGCCAATGTCGACGGGTTGTTCGCGCGTCTGACCGGGGTCCTGGACCGGATCGGCGAAAGCTGGGAAGTGGTCTGCGTCGATGACGGCAGCGGCGACGACACCGTCGCCCGGGTGGTCGAGCATCATCGCCGCGACAGCCGCATCCGCCTGGTGGAACTGTCGCGCAATTTCGGCAAGGAACTGGCTTTGACCGCCGGGTTGCAGCACACCTGCGGCCAGGCGGTGGTGATGATCGACGCCGACCTGCAGCATCCCCCCGAACTGATCGGCGAGATGGTGGAAAAGTGGCGCCAGGGCTTCGAGATGGTCATCGCCGTCCGCCGCGGCCGCGAGAACGAAAGCGCTCTCAAGCGGGTCAGTGCCCGGGCCTTCTATGACCTGTTCGCCCGGGTGTCCGAGGTGCGGCTGCCGCAGGGCGCCGGCGATTTCCGGCTGCTCGACCGCAAGGTGGTCGACGTGCTCAACGCCATGCCGGAACATACCCGGTTCATGAAGGGCCTGTATGCCTGGGTGGGGTTCCGCCAGACCTCCATTCCCTACGACGTCGCCGACCGCGCCGCCGGGGTGACCAAGTTCAACCTGTTCCGGCTGTACCGGCTGGCCATCGACGGCATCACCGCCTTCACCTCGGTGCCGCTGAAGGTATGGACCTTCGTCGGTATGATGGTGGCGGCCTTCGCCCTGCTGTACGGTCTGCTGTTCGTGGTCAAGACCCTGATCCTGGGTATCGACGTGCCCGGTTATCCCTCGCTGATCGTGGCGACGATGTTTTTCTCGGGTGTGCAGCTGATCAGCCTGGGGGTGATCGGCGAATATCTGGGCCGGGTCTTCACCGAGGTCAAAAGCCGTCCCCTTTACGTGGTCCGCAACGCTTATGGCTGCCGCCGCGAAACCATTGGGGGAGAATAGGGCGTGCTGTCCTCGAAAGCCAAATACGGATTGAAGGCGATGGTGCATCTGGCCCGTCGGGCCGGGAACGGGTCGGTGCTGATCGCCGACAT
Organism: uncultured Rhodospirillaceae bacterium; assembly: GCA_903941095.1. GTDB lineage: Bacteria > Pseudomonadota > Alphaproteobacteria > Rhodospirillales > Magnetospirillaceae > Magnetospirillum. The sequence continues at coordinate 13,795 of CAJANN010000132.1, forward strand.
CGCCGAGGCCGAGATCATCCCCAAGAAGTTCCTGGACGCCATCTTGCTGGAACTGAAGAAAAGCGGCCTGCTGTCCAGCAAGAAGGGCAAGGGTGGCGGCTATGTCCTGGCCCGCCCGGCGGACAGCATCATGGTGGGGGACATCGTCCGTCTGCTGGATGGCCCCCTGGCGCCGGTGCCGTGCGTTTCGCGCACCGCCTACCGCCGCTGCGAGGATTGTGCCGACGAAACCGGCTGTGCCATCCGCGCGGTGATGGGCGAGGTCCGCGATGCCATCGCCGCCATCCTGGACCGGACCAGTCTGGCCGACATGGCCTTCCGCATGAAGCCGGAAGCCATTCTGATGTACGATATCTGATACGGAACCCGAATGATTCATTCGGGTTCCTAGGCCCTCGCCGGGCGGCCGCATCCGCGGGCCTTGGCCGCGCCCAATGGGCGCCGGATACGAAGCCCGAATGAATCATCCGGGCTTCGTATGATCCGGAACCCGAATGGTTCATTCGGGTTCCCAAGCCCTCGCCG
>CAJANN010000133.1 GCA_903941095.1 uncultured Rhodospirillaceae bacterium
CGGCCTGAGCGCCATGTCACAACGTCGACAACCACCATCCGCCTCAGATTGACCCGGGCACTCGCACGGAAATTACCACGGTGCCCCTGCTGCCAACGGCCGGCACCCCAATCCAGTCAACTTGTGACACAGTAGAATTAAAGCCGCAGCCGTTCGGCCATCCTGTCATAGCCTTCCAGCTTGGCCAGCGGACCGATGGCGGCGATGGTCGGCACTGTGGAAAACAGCCGCCGGGCGACGCGGATGATGTCCGCATTGTCCACGGCCTCGACCTTTTCCACCACTTCATCGGTCGGAATCGGACGGCCATAGACCAGAATCTGCCGAGCCACCTGCTCGCAACGCGCCGACGTGCTTTCCAGGCTCATCAGGATCGACGCCTTCAACTGAGCCCGAGCCCGCTGCAACTCGTCGGAACTGACGCCTTGGGTGATTTTCACCACCTCGTCGCACAGGACCGGCACCAGTTCCGGGGCTTCGTCCTCGCCGGTTCCGGCATAGATGCCGAACAGGCCGCCATCGGCATAGGACGACGCGAAGGAATAGATGGAATAGACCAACCCCCGCTTTTCCCGGATTTCCTGGAACAGCCGGCTGGACATGCCGCCGCCCAGCAGGATCGACAGCACCGACAGCGGATAGTAATCGGGATCGGTGTGCGACACGCCGTCGAAGCCGACCACCAGATTGACCTGTTCGATATCGCGTTCCTCGCGGTAGTCGCCACCGCGATAGCGGGCCGCCTCGACCGTGCCGTCGACGGTCGGGGGCAGCGCCTGGAAGGCCTTGTCGGCGGCCTCGACCAGTTGGTCGTGGTCGATGCGCCCGGCGGCGGCCAGAACCATGCGCGACCCGGCATAATGCCGGCGCAGATAATCCTGCACGGTCTCGCGGCTCATGGACCGGACCAGATCCTCGGTCCCCAGCACCGGCCGGCCCAGCGGCTGATCGGGAAAGGCGACGGCCTGGAAATGGTCGAAGATGATGTCGTCGGGGGTGTCGAAGGCCTGGTTGATTTCCTGGACCACCACCGCCTGCTCGCGGGCCAGTTCTTCGGCGTCCATCACCGAATGCTGCAAGATGTCGGCGACGATATCCAGGGCCAGCCCGGTATCTTCCTTCAGCACCTTGGCGTAATAGGCGGTATGGTCGCGGGCGGTATAGGCGTTCAGATGGCCGCCGACGGCGTCCATTTCCTCGGCGATGGCCCGGGCCGAGCGCCGCTCGGTGCCCTTGAAGGCCATGTGTTCCAGCAAATGGGATATGCCGTTGATGCAGGCCGGCTCGTGCCGGGTGCCGGCGTCGACCCAGACCCCCAGCGACGCGCTTTCCACCGTCGCCATCGGGTCGGTCACCACTCTCAGTCCGGATGCCAGCCGGGTCTCGCGGATGGTCATGCCCGCGACCGCCCGGCGAAGGCGCGGACATAGTCGCGCACGGCCCCGATGTCGGCGGCGATGGTGTCGAAGCGTTCGGGCCGCTGGAACAGATCGGCCAGATGGGGCGGCAAGGCCGGTCGATGGCCGGTAGCCCGTTCCACCGCATCGGGGAACTTGGCCGGATGGGCGGTGGCCAGCGCCACCAGGGGCGTTTCGGGCTTCAGCCTGGCCTTCAGGCCGGCGCCGGCACCGATGGCCGAATGGGGGTCCAGAACTTCGCCGGTGCTCTGGGCGAAGCTTTTCATCAGGGCCAGCGTCGCCTCGTCGTCGAAACGGTGCCCCTCGAACAGGGTCCGCATCGCCGTCCAGGCGCCTTGCGGCATGGCGACGGCGCCGTGTGCGCGGAACTCGCCCATCAGCCGCTCCACCGCCTGACCGTCGCGGCCCAGGGTCTCGAACATCAGCCGCTCGAAATTAGAGGAAACCTGAATATCCATGCTGGGCGACAGGGTCGGAACCACGCCGTCGGCCTTCATGACGCCGCCCTCGAAGAAGCGGGTCAGGATGTCGTTGCTGTTCGAGCCGACCACCAGCCGCTCGATGGGCAGCCCCATCTGCCGGGCGACATAGCCGGCGAAGACATTGCCGAAATTGCCGGTGGGCACCGAGAACGACACCGGCACGTCCGGCGCCCCCAGGGCCACGGCAGCGGCGAAGTAATAGGCCACCTGGGCCATGACCCTGGCCCAGTTGATGGAATTGACCGCCGACAGGCTCAGTTCGTCGCGGAAGGCCAGATCGTTGAACAGCGCCTTGACGATGTCCTGGCAGTCGTCGAAGGTCCCGGCCACCGCCAGATTGCGGACGTTGCCGGACAGGATGGTGGTCATCTGCCGGCGCTGCACCTCGGACGTGCGGCCCTCAGGATGCAGGATCACGATATCGACGGCGGCGCGGTCGCGGCAGGCCTCGATGGCGGCCGATCCGGTGTCGCCCGACGTGGCCCCGACGATGGTCACCCGCTGGCCGCGTGCCGTCAGCACGTGGTCGAACAGCCGCCCGACCAGTTGCAGGGCATAATCCTTGAAGGCCAGGGTCGGCCCGTGGAACAGCTCGCAGACCCACTGGTTGTGGCCGATCTGCTTCAGCGGCGCCACGGCCGGATGGGTGAAGCCGGCATAGGATTGCGTCACCAGTTCGTCCAGCCGGCCGGCGCAGACCGACCCGGCGACGAACGGCGCCATCACCCGGGCCGCCAGCCGGTCATAGGGCAGGCCGCGCAAGGCCCTGATCTCGGCCGCCGAGAAAGCCGGCCAGTGCTCCGGCACGTACAGCCCGCCATCACGGGCCAATCCGGCCAGCAGAACGTCGTCGAAACCCAAAACGGGGGCCTGGCCCCTGGTGCTGACGTACTTCAAAGCGCCTCACGCGTCGAAACCCGAAGTCGGACAGACTAGCGGGATGGGCGGATGGGGGCAAGAGAGGCATGGCGGAGCGCACCGGAGGCGGCGCCCGGCGCATGAGGGCGTGACCAAAAGCAGGGCGATGCGATCCGGTTCCTGCCGGGCCTGTTCTCGGTTATCCTGCTCCCCGCCATGAATTCCGTCATTGCCGCCCCCACGGGGCGGAACCCAGCCAGGACGCCATGCTGATCGGCCAATTCACCCTGCCCCTTGCGTTCGATCTGGCCGCGACGTTCCTGTTCGCGGTGACGGGGGCCTTGACCGCCATGCGCAAGGGATACGACTTCGTCGGGGTCTTCTTTCTGGCCCTGGTGACCGGCATCGGCGGCGGCCTGCTGCGGGATGGCGTGTTCCTGCAGCAGGTCCCGGCGGTGCTGGGTTCCCACTACCTGCTGGCCGTCGTGGTCGCCACGCTGATCGGCCTGCTGTTCGGCGCGTCGCTGAACCGGCTGGCCCTGATTTTCCTGCTGGTCGACGCCATCGGCCTGGGACTTTACACCGCGTTCGGCACCCAGAAGGCGCTGCATGCCGGCCTGGACTGGGTTCCCGCCCTGCTGGTCGGCGTCATCAACGCCGTCGGCGGCGGGGTCCTGCGCGACCTGATGACCCGGGAGGCCCCGCTCATCTTTCGCCCGGGCGAGTTCTACGCCGCCGCCTCATTGGCCGGGGGAGCGGTTTTCCTGGTGCTGGCCCTGGGCGTCAGCCTGCCGGCCCAGCTTTCCGCCCTGGCCGGGATCGCCGTCACCGTCCTGGTGCGGCTGGCTTCGGTGCATTTCGGCTGGCACACCCCGGCCGCCCGCGCCCTGATCGGTCAGGACCGGCCGTCCGACCCGAGCGAGCCCGGATCCGACTGAGCCCCCTTGCCTCCGGGGCGGGGCGGGATACCGGCCCATGAAATGATGGCGCGGGAGGCTCAGGTCTTCTTGCCGCGGGTTCGCCGCCAGACCACCCAGACCGCGACGGCGAACACCACCGCGCCGGCGGCAAGAACCGCCGCCTCCAGCAGAATCATCTGAATGGGATCAAAGGCCATCGGGGCCATGTCGTCCTCCCGCAGCGGTTCCGGCGCCGCCGCCCCGACCGGCGGGGGAGCGGCGCGCCTTGCCCGACACGGGTTATATAACCTTTGGATGGGACGCGATACGCCTGAACGACGGATCAGCCGCGCAGCCCGGGCGCCTCGTGCCCGGTGCGCGCCACGTATTCCGTATAGCCGCCGCTGTATTGGTGGATGCCTTCGGGCGTCAGTTCCAGCACCCGGTTGGAAAGCGCGGCCAGAAAGTGCCGGTCGTGCGACACGAACAGCATGGTGCCCTCGTAGGCGGCCAGCGCGGTGATCAACATTTGCTTGGTGTCGAGATCGAGATGGTTGGTCGGCTCGTCCAGCACCAGGAAATTGGGCGGATTGAACAGCATGGTGGCCATCACCAGCCGGGCCTTTTCCCCGCCGGACAGGACGCGGCATTTCTTTTCCACGTCGTCGCCGGAAAAGCCGAAACAGCCGGCCAGCGCCCGGAGCGATCCCTGGCTGGCCTGCGGGAACGAGCCTTCCAGGGACTCGAACACCGTGTTGTCGCCATCCAGCAATTCCATCGCGTGCTGGGAGAAATAGCCCATCCTGACGCTGCCGCCGACGGCGACGGTCCCGGCATCGGGTTCGGCCGAGCCCGTCACCAGTTTCAGGAGCGTCGACTTGCCCGCGCCGTTGACCCCCATGACGCACCAGCGTTCCTTGCGGCGGATGGTGAAATCAAGTCCCTGATAGATGGTCCTGCCGCCATAGCCCTTGTGCACGTTCCGGAGGACGGCGACATCCTCGCCCGAGCGCGGCGCCGGCGGGAAGTCGAACGACACCGTCTGGCGGCGCTTCGGCGGCTCGAACCGTTCGATCTTGTCCAGCTTCTTCACCCGGCTTTGCACCTGGGCGGCGTGCGAGGCCCGGGCCTTGAACCGCTCGATGAACTTGATTTCCTTGGCCAGCATGGCCTGCTGGCGTTCGAACTGGGCCTGCTGCTGCTTTTCGTTCAACGCCCGCTGCCGTTCGTAGAAGGCGTAGTCGCCGGAATAGCTGGTCAGCGATCCGCCGTCGATCTCGACGATCTTGGTGACGATCCGGTTCAGGAACTCGCGGTCGTGCGAGGTCATCAGCAGAGCGCCGTCATAGCCCTTCAGGAAATCTTCCAGCCAGATCAGGCTTTCGATGTCCAGATGGTTGCTCGGCTCGTCCAGAAGCATGGCGTCGGGCCGCATCAGCAGGATGCGCCCCAGCGCCACGCGCATCTTCCAGCCGCCCGACAGGTCCCCCACGTCGGTGTCCATCATCTCGGGGCTGAAGCTGAGCCCGGCCAGGACTTCCCGCGCCCGCCCCTCCAGCTCGTAGCCGCCCAGTTCCTCGAAGCGGCTCTGCACTTCGCCGTACCGCTCGATGATCGCGTCCATGTCGCCGGCGCGGTCGGGATCGCACATGGCCGCCTCAAGCTCGGCCAGCTCGGCCGCCACGGTGCTGACCGGCCCCGCGCCGTCCATCACTTCCGCGACCGCGCTGCGGCCGCACATTTCTCCGACGTCCTGGTTGAAATAGCCGATCGAGACCAGCTTCTCGATCGCCACCTGGCCTTCGTCCGGCACCTCTTCGCCCACGATCATCCGGAACAGCGTGGTCTTGCCGGCACCGTTGGGACCGACCAGACCGACCTTTTCACCCCGGTTCAGGGCTGCGGATGCCTCGAAGAAGACGATCCGGTGGCCGTTCTGCTTGCTGATGTTTTCGAAACGTATCATGTGCGTCCGGGTTCCCGTGGCGTGGTCCGCCCCTTATGCCACAGGACGGGCGGTGCGACAGAGTCCTGATCGACATCCGGGTCCTGATCGACATCCGGCGGCAAGCCGGACGATTGGCGGCAATGCCGGAGCGGAGCTGTCTTCCCACCGGGAAGACGAGTACAATCATGGTCGCCTGCAATTCAACGCCGCGTCCGCCCAGGCCGGGCGCGCGGCCCGTCCCGCGTTCTTCCGCCGGAACGGCCGATCGCAGGACTGCCCCCTGTGGGGAGGAAACGCCATGCGTATCCAGGATCTGCCGGCCGAAGCCGTCTATGACGCACTCGCCACCGTCCCCGAAGGTCTTTCCAGCGCCGAGGCCGCCCGGCGCCTGGTCGAGTTCGGCCTCAACCGGGTCGAACGGATCGCTCCGGACTCCTTGCCCCTGCGCTTTGCCCGCCAGTTCACCCACCTGTTCGCCGTAGTGCTGTGGCTGGCGGCGGGCATGGCCCTGTTTGCCGAGACCCGGCAGCCCGGGCAAGGCATGGGGACCCTGGCCATCGCCATCGTCCTGGTGATCGTCATCAACGGCGGCTTTTCCTTCTGGCAGGAATACCGCAGCGAGAAGGCACTGGAATCGCTTATTTTGTTGCTGCCGCTGAAGGTCAAGGTCCGGCGCGGCGGCGAACTGGCGGAAGTCCCGGCCACGGATCTGGTGCCGGGCGACTTGGTGGTGCTGGAGGAAGGCAACGCGGTTCCCGCCGATTGCCGGGTGGTCCGTTCGATGGGGGTGCAGGTCAATCTGGCATCCATCACCGGGGAATCGGTGCCGGTGGTCCGCGACGCCGAGGCCGACCCGGCGGCGGAACCGGGCACCGCCCGCAATGTCCTGCCGGCGGGGGCCGACATCACCGCCGGCGAAGCCGAGGCGGTCATCTTCGCCACCGGCATGCGCACCATGCTGGGGGCCATCGCCCACCTGACCCAGACCGCCGGCCAGCAAAGTTCGCCGCTGCAAAAGGAAGTCGTCCGGCTCTCGCGCATCATCACCTTTCTGGCCGTGGGCAGCGGCGTGGCCTTCTTCGCCATAGGCATGAGCGGCGGCATGGAGATCTGGCACGCCTCGATCTTCGCCATCGGACTGATGGTCGCCAACGTGCCCGAGGGATTGCTGCCCACCGTCACCCTGGCGCTGGCGATGGCCAGCCGGCGGCTGGCCCGCAAGAACGTGCTGGTCCGCAAACTGACCGGAGTCGAGACGCTGGGCTCGACCACGGTGATCTGCACCGACAAGACCGGCACCCTGACCGAAAACCGCATGCGGGCGAAACAAGCCTTTGTCGCCGGCCGGCTGATCGAGGCGGCGGCCATCGCCGGAAGCGGCACCGCCGGCCGCCTGGCCCTGGAGACCGCCGGCCTGTGCCAGACCCTGGACATCGTGGACCGGCAACTGGTGGGCGACCCGACCGAAATCGCCCTGGTCGAACTGGCCGGCGGCAAGCCGGCCGGCGAGCCGGTCGACGGCATCGCCTTCGATTCCACCCGCCGCCGCATGACGCTGCTGTATGCAGGCGAGGATGGGCCGGTGCTCCATGCGAAGGGAGCACTGGAATCGCTGTTGCCGCTGTGTGACCGGATCGCCGTCATCGATGGCGTGCGCAAGATCTCCGAATCCGACCGCAAGGCTCTCTCGCAGGCGGAAGGCGGCATGGCCGAAGCCGGCATGCGGGTGTTGACCCTGGCGCGCCGCGAAATGAAAGCCGGTACACCCAAGGATGAATGGGAACGCGGCCTGGTGCTCCTGGGGCTGGTCGGACTGCAGGACCCGCCCCGTCCCGAGGTTCCGGACGCGGTGGCCCGCTGCCGCGTCGCCGGGATCAAGGTGGTGATGGTCACCGGCGACCACCCCCGCACCGCAGAAGCCGTGGCCCGGCAGGTGGGGCTGGTCCGACGCCACCATCCGCGGGTCATCGTCGGCGATCATCTGCAGCGCATGAGCAAGACCCAACTGCAACTGGCCCTGGACGCCCCCGAGATCATCTTCGCCCGGACCCGGGCCGATCAGAAATGGCGGATCGTCGAAGCGTTGCAGGCCAAGGGCGAAGTGGTGGCCGTCACCGGCGACGGCGTCAACGACGCCCCCGCCCTGAAGCAGGCCGATATCGGCATCGCTATGGGAGCGTCGGGCACCGACGTGGCGCGTCAGGCCGCCGACATGGTGCTGCTGGACGACAATTTCGCCAGCATCGTCGCCGCGATCGAGGAAGGCCGCGCCGTCTTCGACAATATCCGCAAGTTCCTGACCTATATCCTGACGTCCAATATTCCCGAGATGGTCCCCTATCTGCTTTTTGCCGTGTTCAACGTCCCGCTGGGCCTGACCGTGGCGCAGATCCTGGCCGTAGACCTGGGCACCGATATGGTCCCCGCCCTGGCGCTGGCCGTCGAACACCCCCGGGCCGACGTGATGAACCGGGCGCCGCGCGCCCGCAATGAACGGTTGATCGATACCGCCCTGCTGGTCCGCGCCTATGGTTTCCTGGGCCTTCTGCAGGCCGCCGGCGCCATGTCGGCGTTCTTCTTCATTCTCTCCGCCGGGGGCTGGTCCTGGGGGGTGGAGCTTCCCACGGATTCCCGGCTGTACCTGCATGCGACCACGGCCTGTCTGGCCACCGTGGTGGTCATGCAGATGGCCAACCTGTTCGCCTGCCGCAGTCACCATCGGTCGGCTTTCCGGATTGCCCCCCGGACCAACCGCCTGATCCCCGCCGGGCTGGCCTTTGAAGCGGCCTTGATCCTTGCCCTGGTCTATTCTCCGCTGGGCAACGCCCTGTTCGCCACGACCCGCCTGGACGCAGCCGACTGGCTGCGGGCCGCCCTGTTCGCGGTATTGCTGATCTTGGCCGAGGAAGCCAGGAAGTGGATCGTCCGTCACGGAAACGCCGCCGCCGCCGAGGCCCGGTGAAGACCTGGACAGGCACCCGGTTGGTTTTCAGGCTGATCGAGGATCGCCGACCGGCCGCTTGATCATTCGCTCAGCCGCCCTTCCAGCGCCGCTGCAATCCTCTTCCCCCCCGTGGGACAGCATCACCCCACGCGCCGGCATTCGTTGGGCGCCATCCTCTCCTATTGGGCCAAGGCCCTGCCCAGACGCTGGTGATCGCGACCTTGATCAGCCGGCCAAGGCCGCGTAGTGTTCAACACGGCGATGCTTGCCGAGCAATTCCAGCAAAGGCCGGGACATCCCCACTGGACCGGCCCAGTTGCGTCGATGAGGGCATCTCCATGACCGACGTTCATTCCATGACCCTTGAACAATTGTCGGGGATCCACGGGTCCGACAAGCTCGCCCAGGGTTACGTCTGGTATTACGACCTGCTGTTCCGGGCGCTGAAGGATCAGCCGGTGGCGGTCCTGGAAATCGGCATCGGCGGTCACAACGTGCCCAACAAGGGCGGGGAATCCCTGAGACTGTGGCGCGACTATTTCCCCAACGGCCAAATCTACGGCCTCGACATCCAGGACAAAGGCTTTCTGGACGAGGAACGGGTCACGACCTTCTGCTGCTCGCAGGTCGACACCCAGGCGTTGGACGAGGTGGTGGCCATCACCGGCCCTCTGGACATCGTCATCGATGACGGCAGCCACTTCAACGAACACCAGCTTGGGAGCTACCGCCACCTGTTCCACCACGTCAAACCGGGCGGATATTATGTGATCGAAGACGTGGACAGCGCCTACCACCTGGCTTTCGGCGGCGATCCGTCGTTGCAGTCACGAACCACGGTGGTCGAGCATTTCCGGGAACGTGTCCATTACGTGAACTCGCGCTGCATCCTTGACGAGTATATCGACCGTTCGGCTCTGGAAAACGAGATCGAGGCGATCATCTTCGGCCACGCCCTGATCATCTTGCGAAAGGCCTTGGCTCCGAAGCCGTTGGTGGTAACCAACGTGGTCCGGACCGCGATGATGGAATGGGACGAATACCAGGCCCTGAGCCACAAGACCGAGGCCGGTTACTTCGACTATCTCAACAATCCGCCTAGTTGAAATTCGGAAGGATGCCCGGCAGGCGGACGTGGCCGTACGCGTAGGAATCCCCGTCGCGCACCAGTTCCGTCCGGTCGAGCAGGGTTTTGTCCACATCCAGACCGAGCGGCAGGCGCTGCGGCTTGACGCCGACCGGAAACGCGCCGATGCAATCGAGCTTCCAGCTTTTGAGCGGGTTCGAATATTCGGCGACGAAGGCCTGCCGGCCGAGGGTCCTGTGTTCGTAATTGCCGCGGTGCAGGGCGTTGGTGTCGATCAGCACCACGTCGCCTTTCTTTCCGGTCAGCGAGACGACGTCGAAGTGGTGCCGTACCCATTGGTCCGAGAACCGGCTGCCGTGGTAGTGATAATCCGGCCAGTCGAGCAGGTGCGAGCCCGAGACGAAATAGGTGGGGCGTCCCTCGGGCGTCACGTCGCACAGCAGGAAGAAGGCCTTCAGGCGGTTGCCCACCTTGTCGTGATGCCACAGACCGGATGCATCGTAGACATCGACCCCCGCAGGCATGTTTTCAAGCAGCCCGAAGCTGTAAATGGCGTCATCCCCCATGTAACGGCGGACGAGGTGGTTGATCCGCTGATTCTCAAGCAGCCGTGACAGTTCCGGAAGCTTCAGCACCGGATCGGGGACGTACTGGTAACGCTCGCCGGACGCCCCCCGGTAGCGCTCGTCCTTGATGCTGCTTTCCCGGTAAAGCCGGTCCGCCTTGACGACGATATCGTCGATATCGCCCAGCGGTGCGGACAGGCAGACCCAGCCGTTTTCGACAAGGTGCTGGTAGTCGGAGTCGCCGCCGAAATCGCGACGGATCAACTCCTGGATCAAACGGTTGCGGGTATCGATGTCCTCGTGCCACAGGGTCGAGCGTACCGTCAGTTTCCACTCGGGCGTCGCTTCGGCGGGGACGAAGGCGATGCGGTCGCGCTCGGCAGGATATTCGAACACCGAATGGGCGTTGACGCCCAATGCCCTGGCGGCATGATGCGGATCGTCTGCGGGAATGGGAATTCCCAGGCACGTGCCCAGCAGGTCCGTCTGCGCCGCCAAAGGACCGCCGGGAACGTGAATGGCCAGGGCGGCGGTTGGCGTCGCCCCGAACTGCCAGGCCACCTGAATGGTCTCGATACGATCGATCAGCTTGGATGAAATACGCAGAAAAGATTGGCTGTCCGGATCGGCGCCATTGCCCTCCAGAACCATGATCCCCCCCGGAGACAAACGAAACAGCCAGGGATACGGCCCGTACGGCGCGTGGACGAGAATCAGGTCGAAAGCTTCGGTCGAGATCTTGGCGAACCTGGCCGCATCGATGCGCATCAGGTCGTGCCCCCGGTCGTCCAGTGCTTCCACGAGTGCCTGAGACGATTCGACCGAGCCGATGGCGACAAAACGCTCGAGGCGCGCCCCGGCCTCCCCGTCCAGCAGGGCGGACAGGCCGTCATCCAGAATGCCGACTTCCAGCACCGAAAACCCCCGGTCCACAGGACGGCGGGCCAGGAATTCGACGAGAAGCGGAGACAAGGAGCCAACGGTCATGGACGCGCCCTTCCGCCAGGGGATTCAGCAGGCGCCCATTATCGGCGATGGCGATTGAATTATGTATTAACCGATATTTCCCATTTGAGCGCCCCATCCGGAAGGCAAAACTACGGACTGGGGGTCATCGTGCTCTGTGGCCATCTGCCACAGGTCGGCCTATGACGAAACGGCCCCGCGCCCCATCTTCGGGGCAGACAAGAATTATGCCTGTAAATCAACGCATTAGCGTAAGTGGCGTAGGAAATGAAGCTCACAAGTAACAGCCTCTCAGTAGAGTGTAGAATGGGGTCGAATGCTCGTTGGTGCGATGACGTATACATGGGTGAGATGCCGAAATGTGGCTTTCCGCTTCGACGGCTCAGCTCACCAACATCAATCCCATGCGGCACCCATCTGGTCAATTCGGTTGCAGCAGCCCCTCGACTTCCATCAGGCGTAAGGATTCGGCGAGAGATACTCCCGCCCGGAAACACAGCCACTGCCCGGTATGGCAGTGCCACATCAGATCAAAGCGATCACCGCTGACATGGTCGAGACGGGCGAAGGCGGAATCAAACTCCTCGCCGGCACTGTCTGCAAAGCCCGAACGGTAGCGCTGGATGAAGCTGTACTTGTCGCCGCGCCATTTGCCGGTGATGGCGATGGGATAGTTGAATTCTGTGGGGCGTATCTCGGGCAAGAAACGGGGGATCAGCACCTCGGCGATGAAACGCTCGCAGGTGGCCGAGATGGCCGCCTTGTCGTCCTTGGTCAACCCCTTGACCCACATGCCGCGCCGTTCCGCCATGCTTCTCTCCTCGCCAACAAGCCCATCATGGCAAAGAGAGCGAAATGGCGCTACCGCAAGCCATCCCAAAAAAGCTGAACCCCGGTCGCATGCCAGAGGCAGAGGCGGTTCCGGGGTTTACGCCGCGAGAAATAGGCCTCGAGTAGGATGTCCGTCAAGCATTTCGGACCATGCAGGATCATCGTGCCGCGGCGTTGATTCGCTTACGTCTCGATGAGGGCGGGAACCGTGGTCAGAGCCGTCAATTCCGCACTGATCGGGGCGTAGAGATCCACCTGATCGCTGGGCGTGGACAGAGACACCACGAGGGAGTAGCGCGCGTTTCGCTCTGAAGATCGAGGTGACTTCCACCAGCCCCCAAGCGGGACGATGGCCAGCTTCCGGCGATCCGCCAGAGTGATGGCTGGCCCTTCCCAGATGTCCGAGTGGAGGGAGCCGCGATTTCGTTGGCGCGGCCCCAGGAACCAGCCATCCTCTACGCCTTCAGCCCCGTCCCAGTCATCGTCGCGGTCCATGACATTCAGACGGCCAAAGAACGCCTGATCGGATTCGTTCGGTCGCTGCAGATGGAAGCGGAATCCGTGCGACGCGTAACGATACCGCCCCTTCCAGCCTCGTGCGGCTGGATTGGATTCGACGAAATACGAAAGCGTGACCCGCAGCCTCACAGGCGTGTCGCCCAGGTCACGCAGCAAATGGCCGGTCCAGGGGAGTTGATAGAAGTGCATTTCCGGCATGGTTCCGCCAGCGGCCACCACCGTCATCTCATTCTCGACGACCACGTTGACGTCGTTCCCTGCAGAGGTGAGAACTCTCCGAATGTCGGGCACCCCAAATCCATAGGTTCGAAGCAGGCTGGCGCGTTCCGACCGTCGAGCGGCAATAAACTTGTTTGCCACCAGATGCGGCCATTCGGCCGAGTGGACGATCAGGGCGCGGACGGTTTCTTCCCAGCAATCCGGTAGATAAGCCAAAGTCTCCGCCGCCATCCATGACACCTGCGCTGCGGCGGCGCTGGTGGCGTGGATCGTGTCGAAGAACCGATTGGGAATATCGTGGTGGGTGGTCAAGAGCGCCAGGCATGCAGGGCTGTCCCACTCGGCCCCTGACGGACTGACCGCGAGGTTGCCGCCCTCGATGACGATATCGGGACGAAGCGCCCACTTCGGGTCCCATTCGCATGATGTTGCCGAATAGGGGCTGAGATCGCCGGGCGCGGCAAGCGCTGCCCATCCCGCATATGTCGGATCATTGATTGTCTGAAGGTACGTGCAGGCACCAACCACCAGCCCATTCCATGCCTGGGCGGGATCGGCAGACGGGGTTTTTTGGCCACGATAGAGGTAATCGTCGCACGGATCAATCGCCTCCCTGACGTTGCCGGCAGAAATGAC